>NZ_JBSWSY010000004.1:0-3594 GCF_056158265.1 Halobacillus sp. AWM4_238 | reverse complement strand
GAAACAAACAGAATTAAGTAAGAGCAAGAATATAATTGGGGTAGTTGGGTTGCTATCCCTTTCTTGTCATAAAAACTGGAGGTGTATGTAATGAAACGATTCTTTACGGAATTTATTAGTGCAGAAACGCCAAACCAAGATGTATGTCAGGAAGTCGTAGAAGCTAAATCAAGAAATGAACTATTTAAGAGTATGAGAAAACGTAGTGATGTAGGTCTTCTTATTACGTGTAGAAGATAGAGGGGAGGTGTAAACCCTAATGAGTCATGTAAGCACTAAGATTCCAAGAATAAAATCTGAAATTAAAGTGAAAGACCAGTATGTAGAAAATGAGATAAGGATTGTAGAACTGGACACAGATTATGATTTCTTAGAAGGTTTGTTTATAAATCTAGCTTGCTTTATTAGAAGTGATAAGATTAAGAACTACGTGCTGATTTATTCAAGTTAAACGTAAACGGTTGTCTATTATCATTTAAAGAGGGGATACGTGCGTATGAGTTATTAAACATGTACGATAATAGATATGGAACAAGAGAAGGTACAACAATCGGTAATATACATGGAAAACATAATAGGAGGAAGTAAGATGGGAGTATCAATTTTAAAACAATTTCGAAACGATGAGAATCGAGTATTTAAACTGGAAATGATTTCTTCAAGTGCATTCAATGAAAACATCTATAAAGAAATGACAGACTGGGTTAACAGTGAGTTATTTGACAGATATAGTAGTCTTGAAATTGTAACTACAATTAATGGTGTTACTTTTGAAGTTAAACGAGGGGATACACCAGAGCAACTGAAATCTCGTCATGTAAAGAAAAGAGAATTAATCGAGTCAGTAGATAAAGCCCTTAGTTTAAGAGTAGGAGAACCGAAAGCAGTTGTTGTGTTAGAAGCAAAAGAAACACATTTCGTAGCAAACCCTAAGCCTTTGGCACACTCACAAACGAAGGGGTATTATCAAACGAAGAAATTTATCGTTTGATTGATTCAAAATATTTTGTACCGATTCCTTTTAGTGGAACAATTGATATGTTAGTAAACGAAGAAGGAATTCATACAAAGGAAACATCTGTAGATGTTATCACACCTAGAGATACGATTCGTTTATATGGTAAAGTATTATTTGTAAACCGTTCAAACGATGGAGATTATACACCGTTAACACAAAATCAAGAACGTAAACTGATTGATATTGTTCGTGCAAAAGATTTTGGTAAGAACGTATATAAGAAGCAATCCTGTTAAGGGGTTGTTTCTTTCTATTTCAATGTAACTAGGAGGTTTATGAAAACTTAAGAAAGAAATCGAAGAGGAAATCAAGTCATTTGAAAACGCAATTAAAAACTATCGTAAAGCAGTAGCAAACGGAAAGTTTCCTAAGGAAGAACTACCAAACGTCGTACGGCAAACCAAGCAGGTATTTCTGCACTCTTATGGGTGTTAGGAGAGAATGATAGGTTTGATTAAAGGGTAGGTGAAACATGGATAAATCAAAGAGAACAGAAGATATTCAATATTATATGGATAATCTGTTATATTGGACTCACAATACAAGGTGTAATGTGGGTAATTACTTTATATAACCAATAGGAGGAATAAAGCATGAAAAACCCTATCATATTAACTTATAAGAGACATAATACGCAAGTACATGAAGAAACGGTAAATATGAGTATACATGCTACGGAAAGTATGTTAAAACAATTAAGCGTGAAGGATGTAAAGGTACAATCTATTTAGCAAACATAAAAGGTCAGCTTTGGGATTCTGTAGATGTGAAGCAAGTAAATGAGTTAGGTACAGTTATTTTCGAAGAATCAAACTGGGTAACAGCAGGTAATTACATAACGAACTCAATTAAAGATAAGGTGACAATAGAGGACTTACAAAACTATGTAGCAGATTTTAAAAGAGTGAATTGTTATGAAGATGAGTCAGTAGAAAAGAGGATGAACCATTTATTTAAGCAAACTGATAGGTTAGCAGATGCAATCGCACAAGAGAATAAGGAACAAGTAAGTAAAGACTTATATTATGCGATGTGGAATCTAATGGATATTGCAAACAAGCTAGGTGTTGATATAAACGGAGAGTGTAAAAAGAGAATGGAAGAGAAATATGAATAGGGGTAGTTGAGTTGAAACAAAGATGGCGTAAAACAAAGAATACAAAGAGTTGGTTATGTGATTTCTGTCAAAACCTTACCTTAGTAGAAAAAAACTATAAGCCTGAACATGTTGTGATGGTTACATGTGTGGTTGTTACGGAATGGTAAACAATCCAGTGTTATGTAAGAAGTGTGAAAACCGTATGAATCTAAATGCAAAACTAAGAAGTAGAAAACTATTCAAAACGTGAATTACACAACGTAAAAATAGATGTGTATCTACCATAAAGGGGTAGTCGATGTATATTTATAAAGGAACGAAATGGGAGAGATTCAAACATAGATGTAAAAAGATAGGAAAAGGTTTCTTACATGTTTTAGATTATATTATATCGAACATATTAGTCGATTTACTCTTTAAAGGATTCTTTAAACTGATAGGTTGGTTCTTCAAAGGTATATTAAAAGCATTAAAACATTTAATAGAGCATATATTTGATTAAAGGAGGGGTAGTTATGGAAGTAAAACGTATCAATTCAAAAGACAAACAAGGTATTATTGTTATGGGTACAGGAGTAAGGAACTGAATTTAGATTTAATGAGAGAGCAAATCAAGATAATGAAACAAGATGAAGAAGCAATAACAATTAAGAATGGTTATTTACATCATAATTTACCTAAAGCATACAAAAGAAAATAGGCATAAACAACATAACTTCCTTAGAGTAACCTCTTAGGAAGTTTGTTTCTTTAAAAGATACTGTTAACTATGGAAGAAAATGCTAAAACTAGTAAAATAAGTATTGATTTTTGGCGTAACTTATGGTATAATATTAGTATAAGGTTGAAAGAGTAAGTCTGTTAAAATTTTTCGAGGTTAAATGGGTTAACGTTAAATTTTAGTCAAACGGAATTATATAGAATGTAGAAATTTTAAGGAGTGATTCTTTTGTCACAAAACTACGGTAATAATAGTATAGAACAGTTTAGAGGGTGCGGAACGTGTACGTCGAACGTCCTGCGGCGGTATTAGGTTCTAGTGGTATTGAGGGTGCTAAACATGGTGTAACTGAAATTGTAGGTAACTCTGTAGATGAAGGAACAGCAGGGTTCAGCTCAAAACTAGATATTAATTACTTCAAAGATGGAAGTATCTCTATTCAAGAACTATGGTCGTGGAGTACCAATGGGGTATAACGAAAACAAAGGAATTTCAAACTGGTTCTTAGTTTTCAATGAAATGTATGCAGGTGGTAAATATAAAGATTACCAAGAAGAACTAAGAGCAATTAAAAACTGGTCTACATTTAATCCAACTGATTATAACTACTTGTTCTCAATTGGTCTAAACGGACTTGGTGCGGCATCAACCCAGTATACGAGTGAGTTCTTTGAAGCAATCTCTATTACAAACGGTATTGCAACTAAAATGGAATTCCGTGGTGGATATCCTATTTTAAAAGATGCAAACGGTAAT
>NZ_JBSWSY010000003.1:0-4530 GCF_056158265.1 Halobacillus sp. AWM4_238 | reverse complement strand
ACCTGTACTTCATACGTCGTCTTGCTAAGGTTAACTACTTACGAAGCTGAGGGACTGCCAGCACCTATTTATCCTGTGTTGTCATACACCCACTTTCACACCAATAAGTAAATAGCTCGACAGGTAAACTGGAAATTGTCCACTGGTTTGCCCTCAGGGCTAATTGAAATTGGGTTCTGTATGCATTGGGTACAATTGCAAATCCAAGGCGAATACCGCCACTGAGCCGTTTAGAAAAACTGGAAATATGAAATGTTATCTCTGGTGCAAGGGAAACCATCGCAGGCAATTTATACTTTTTCGGCAGAACTTGAACATCATCTTCCAGAATAAAAATCCGATGGCGGCGGCAAACTTCAATAATTTGTTTGCGCCGCTCCAATGGAATTTGTGCTGTCGTTGGGTTATTTGATTGAGGCATCAAATAGATGACTTTGGGTGGTATTGCTTGCACGCGGCTTCCAGTGCTTCAATACAAATTCCCTGCTCATCAAAGCGAAGGCCAACACATTTAAGAGATAGCGAGTCACATGCCATTTTAAGCCCAGGAAAAGTCAGCGCTTCACAAATTACTGTGTCTCCAGCAGTTGTTATTGCTTGCAATGCTGTAAATAAACCATGCTGTCCACTTTGGGTAAAAAAACAATTTTCTTGTTCCGATGGCAAGTTTTCTTCCTTCAACCAGGTTGAAAACTTTTCTCGCTGATGTGGGTAGCCTCTTTCAGGCGTGTAATGAAGGAGCTTATGCAAATAGTCTGGCCGAGATGATAGGGATTGAAGTGCTTCATGGAGGACAGACTCTTGTGGGCCAATCGGGGCAAAGCTGTTACTAAAATCCACAGCACCTTCTTCAGGAAAGTAGCTTGACCAATAAGAAGAATACTTTTTTTCTTTTTGTGAAACGTATGTACCACTGCCAACTCTCGAACTAACAATACCTCTTTTCTCTGCTTCCGCATAGGCGCGAGTAATGGTGCCTGTTGTGACTTCGAGCGTATCCGCGAGGCGTCTTTGTGGGGGAAGTTTTTCGCCCGCTTTGAGTTTGTTTTCCTGGATCAGCGTCGCGATATGATCAGCAAGAGCAATGTACTTCGGACGGTCATTGTCTGTAGGTAGATGCCAGATTGTCATGGTTACAAAAAATCCATTGCAGTTCATTTGTATCTCTATATTATAGTCAATTCGTAATAATTGTCATCATATTGAATGCATACAATTAAGGTGGTCGTATGGATATCGTCAGTTTAATTTTTCCAACATCTGCATTTGCATTTACTTCTTCGGCGACGCCAGGACCGAATAATTTATGGCTTACAGCAAGCTCTATGAATTTTGGTTGGCGTAGGACGCTTCCATTTCTATTTGGCATCCGATTTGGGCTAATAGGGCTTCTTGTTGGGCTGTGTTTAGGGCTTGGTGTTGTGATCGAAACTTTTCCAGAAGTGAAAACTGGATTAACGGTCATGGGAACGCTTTACCTGATTTATCTTGGATTGCGTCTATGGAAAATGCCTGCCGGTGGACAGGGGAAAGAAGCCGAACCACCAGGATTTTGGACCGCGTTTGCTTTTCAGTATGTGAATCCCAAATGCTGGCTTACAGGTATTGCAAGTGTATCAGCACATACACTCCCAGGCGCGGATTACTTTGCTTCGTCTCTACAGCTCATCTTGATTTGGGTTGTCATTGGTACGTTTGGCAATATCATCTGGCTCTTTGCTGGTGAAGCACTCCGTGGCTGGCTTGCACATCCGACCATTGGGATAAGGATTAATAAAGGTTTAGCAATTCTTACCTGGCTGACGATAGGATTGCTATGGTAGTCATTAGATTTAAAAAGAATGTTGAGGTATGCCATGAGAGCATGGGTAAAACAAGCGATTCGTAAAATTGAAGCTGACTTTCAACGCTCAGCAGATACGCACTTAGTTAAGTTGGATATTCCAGCCGCGCCCCAGGTCACACTGTATTTAAAAGATGAGTCTATTCACCCGACTGGAAGTTTAAAGCATCGTTTAGCTCGGTCGTTGTTCCTCCATGCTTTGTGTAATGGCTGGATCAAAGAAGGGACACCAATTATCGAATCATCATCTGGCTCAACAGCGGTATCTGAAGCGTATTTTGCTCGCTTACTTGGCTTGCCATTTATTGCTGTGGTCCCACCGACGACTTCAAAAGAAAAAATTGATCTGATTTCGTTTTACGGCGGTCAATGTCACTTTGCGACAGGGACGGATATCTATTGTGAAGCGAAGCGGCTTGCCAAGGAATTGAATGGTCATTACATGGACCAGTTTACCTTTGCTGAGCGTGCGACAGACTGGCGGGGGAATAACAATATTGCAGAGTCGATATTCGACCAAATGAAGCTGGAAACACATCCGGTACCAAAATGGGTGGTGATGAGCCCAGGAACTGGCGGAACATCAGCAACCATCGGGCGGTTTATTCGGTATATGCAGTTTGATACGCAGCTTTGTGTGGCGGATCCGGAGTTCTCAGTTTTTTATGATTTTTATCAAACACGTGATCCAGAGATTACCATACAAGAGTGTACACGAATTGAAGGGATTGGCCGCCCGCGCGTAGAGCCTTCATTTATTCCAGATATTGTTGATCGTATGGAAAAAGTACCGGATGCAACATCAATTGCGACAATTCGTTTACTTAGAAAAAGTCATGAATCGAAAGTGTGGTGGCTCTACTGGGACAAATGTCTATACCGCTTTGAAGCTGGCCCATGAAATGGTTGCGGCAGGTGAGTCGGGTAGTATTGTGACGCTACTGTGTGATGGTGGAGAGCGCTATCTAGATACCTATTACAATGATGCGTGGTTACAAGAGCAATCAATTGATATCACGCAAGCGATGGCAGAAGTGAAAAGTCTCTGGGGAAAAATGAAATAATCTTAAATATTCTAGAAAAGATAAAGGCCCTTGAGAAAGGGCCTGGGTTTGATGTTCACTGAGTAGCTTAGAGACAGAGTCGAAATGTATCAACAGCCAAAAATTAATACACTCCAACCGCCAATGTCGCATTGAAGAGTTTAACCTCTTACGAAATTCTCCGGTTTTGCCAGCCCAATAGAGTTTCGTTCTATGCGTCGTTGACGAAGTTAAATATAAACTAAATGATAATCATTATCAATACGATTTAGGGAAACTTTTTACTTTTATTTCTTCAAAACCGATTTTTTTCTGATCAGACTTGTGGTTTAACTGTTAATCATACTCGATTCCAGTAGAATACCTCTGCATAACAAAAAGATTGAGCAACGACTCAATTTCCTTCGAATATGACCATGAAAATACTTAAGGAGTAACCCAACATGGCTGCCAAACGTCACGTGAACCTTGAACGTGCTCAGCTCATAGAACTCGCAATTCAAAGAAATGAAGGAATACTGGCTGCAAATGGTGCCTTCGTTGCAAAAACAGGTGAAAGAACGGGTCGTTCACCAAAAGATCGGTTTATTGTTCAAGAGCCATCAACGCAAGATTCTATCGATTGGGGGAATATCAACCGTCCTTTTGATTCGGAGCGATTCGATGTACTTTGGGAGCGTGTGAGTCAATATATGGCAGAGCGCGAGCAGTTTGTCTCGCAGCTAAATGTCGGTGCAGATCCAGAGCACTATTTACCGATAGAAGTCACGACAGAAACAGCTTGGCATCATGTTTTTGCAAAGAACCTATTTATTGAAGCAGAGATATGGAACCCAAAGTCCAAACCACACTGGACGATTATGAATGTTCCTTCTTTTGTATGTGAACCAGAGCGTGATCGGACCGACCAGCGACGAGAACTGTGATCATCAACTTTGCACAGCGAAAAGTCTTACTTGCAGGTATGCGTTATGCGGGTGAGATGAAAAAATCGATGTTCTCCGTGCTCAATTTTCTGCTTCCAGCACAAGATGTCTTGCCAATGCACTGCTCCCGCGAATGTTGGTCAGCAGGGTGACACAACCTTATTCTTTGGTCTATCTGGGACGGGTAAGACGACATTATCTGCCGATCCAAATCGATTCTTAATCGGTGATGATGAGCATGGTTGGGCTCCAGGAAGTGTATTTAACTTTGAAGGCGGTTGTTATGCAAAATGTATTTGATCTTTCAAAGAAAAATGAACCTGTAATTTGGGATGCGATCCGCTTTGGGGCGATTTTAGAAAATGTCGTCTTGGACGACTCTCGAACCCCGGATTATAAAGATGATGCACTCACACAGAATACACGTGCTGCATATCCGCTCAAACATATTGAAAAAAGGATTGAGAAAAACCGTGGCGGTGAGCCAAAGTCCGTTGTTTTCTTGACCTGTGACGTCAACGGGGTACTTCCTCCCGTTTCAATTCTTTCTGAAGAAGCGGCTGCATATCACTTCCTGAGTGGTTATACCGCAAAAGTAGGTTCCACCGAGATAGGGTCAAGTGCAGCAATTCAATCCACTTTCAGTACATGTTTTGGTGCGCCATTCTAGGTGCTGGCAGTCCCTCAGCTTTTCGTAAGTAGTTAACCTTAGCAATCA
>NZ_JBSWSY010000002.1:3445000-3957191 GCF_056158265.1 Halobacillus sp. AWM4_238 | reverse complement strand
TCATGATTTTTTTGTGATCCGTTTTCGGCTTGTCACTCTCTTAATGCGACAAGTAATAATTTATCATGTCTGTCGTTTTGTGTCAACAACTTTTTTCATGATTTTGTTTGGCTCGTTGTCGCTCTCTTAATGCGACGCTTATTAATATAGCACGGGGTGAATTCTTCCGTCAATAACTTTTTCAAAAAAAAGATCCCCTCTTCTTTATCTGAATTAGAAGAGGGGGCTGTTTCATTTTTCTGCATATTGTTCGGCAGGCTTGTACCTTCTATGGAATATATGTGGTCCCTTCGTATCCTGCGGCACGACTTCAATGACATCGTAGTCCACAAGATACTCGATCATTGAAGATAAATCCAAAATATATTCTTGAATCTCAGGATGTACTTTCAGCTCACCGAACGACCAGGGCTCTTCTCTCTCATTCATCAATTGCAACAAATGCTGAGCACTTGCCCTCGCTCTCTTACTAATTGAGTGTTCAACAGCTAAAATCATCAACTGTATTCTTTTATCTGTTGGTTCACCACTTTCAATAAGTTCCTGGTAAAGTTTATAGATTTCCGGTTCAATTCGCTTCACCTGGTTCCACACGGTCACTTCAGGGTGAAAACCTTTTTCAATAATGGATAGCCTCGCTAAATAATGAAGAGAGTTAACCATACGACTGTATGAATCCAGGTACTGTTCAGAATCATACAAGTCTTTGGACTCACTATAACTACGAATTAATTTAGCAAATTCAATGGCTTTCTTTAGATTGCGGTTTTGTTGAGGGAACTCCCGCAAGTGTTCTTTCAAAACCGTCAGGTACTCATTTCTCTCAAAAATGATATGTCCGTTAATCACCCACTCTACAGCTCGGCGATACGAACTTGTATCGATCCAATGCTGTAGAAGCTTTTCATCCACAATATGCATTGCTGCTGATTTATTCTCAAATTCATAATGTTTTACATACCATAATTCCTCCGCGTCTCGGACAATAATGAATAGAATGACATCAAAATTATCCGTTACAGGACTAATCGGTTTCTTCTTTTCTAATATAAGAATGCCTAGTGTATTGCTTTGACTGGCTTTTTCTTGATAAATCGGGCGTAATAGATCTTCCATATTCTTTCCCCCACATTCAGTTTCCCTTTCTTTGTGTTTATTCGCTATGTTTAGGCAAAATCCTTTTTTCCTATTATATTTGCCTAATGAAAATATGCTATACTCGTGATAGATAGTAAGGAGGGACCCTGAGTGGCGTTAAAATACAGCAGCAAAATCAACAAGATTCGTTCCTTTGCTTTCTGGCTGATCTTCCTCGGTATCGGCGTAATGTACATTGGGTTGTTATTCAAAGATACGATGTGGGCGATGGCAACATTCATGATATTAGGCGTAGGTTTTGTCGGTCTCAGTACCGTCGTATACTTCTGGATCGGCATGCTGTCAACGAAGACCGTACAGATCGTTTGTCCGTCCTGTGAAAAACCAACCAAGATGCTCGGACGCGTGGATGCTTGTATGCATTGCGATCAACCTCTTACAATGGACAAGTCATTAGAAGGAAAAGATTTTGATGAGAAATACAATAAGAAACGGTACAAAAAGGAAACGCAAGGCCAGCAATAAATAAACGATAAAGTGACTTCGATCAAAAACCTCCGCTGCACATGCAGCGGAGGTTTTTTTATAGTAAATAAAAAACTGAAAGCCTTGCGCTTCCAGTTTTAGTGAGCGTTATCCGATTGGCATTCTGTACACGTTCCATAGACTTCCATGCGATGATGACTTACATTAAATCCAGTCACCTGTTCAGCTAATGATTCCACTTCGTTCAAACTTGGATAGTGGAAGTCAACGATTTTACCGCATGATTCGCAAATCGCATGATAGTGATCACTTGTATTACAATCAAAGCGGCTTGAAGAATCACCGTAAGTAAGCTCCCGTACGAGTCCATTTTCTCTAAATACACGGAGATTGTTATAAACCGTGGCTACACTCATATTTGGAAATTTACTTTCCAAAGCTTTGTAAATTTCATCAGCTGTTGGGTGAGTCATAGAATTCAGCAGGTATTCAAGCACCGCATGACGCTGTGGAGTAATTCGTACACCAGAGCCTTTCAGTGTATCAACGGCATCTTGGAGTCGATGGTCTGACACGGTCATGCACCTCGCTTTCATAAACTGATTCTTGATTTATAATATTATTAAATTAGAATCCTTACAATTAGTGTAACCTTACCTTTAAGGAATTGTCAATATTAAGCACCCTTAGAACGTAGGACTTCACACATCCGGATCTAATGGTGTTTCTGTTCCCCCAAGTTGAAGATTCACATAACGCGCCGCTACGAAAAGAAGGTCTGATAGTCGGTTCAAATACGACACGACCAATTCATTATCCAAATCTTCTTCAAGAGCCACGGCCATCCTTTCCGCTCTTCTAACCACAGTGCGAGCAAGATGAAGGGCGGCAGATGCCTGGTGGCCGGATGGCAGGATGAAATTTTTCAATGGTTCCAGTGACTGATCCCATTCATCAATGTGCTTTTCCAGCTCTTCAATATGCTCTTTCTTCAATTTCCACATAACATCTTTCCCTTTTGGTGTGGCCAGTTCTGCACCAACATGAAACAAAACCGTCTGGATTTTTTGGAAAGTCTGTAGAAAGGCCTCCTTATCGGTCCAATCTTCATTATTCAAATGGCTGAGCGCCAGACCGATCATCGAGTTCGCTTCATCACATGTTCCATAAGCCTCTACTCTGATATCATTTTTAGCTACACGTTGACCATATATTAAAGAGGTTTTCCCTTTATCCCCTGACCGTGTGTAAATCCTCATCTTAATACCCCCGTTTTGAATCGATAATATTTCGTAATTCTCCTTCTCCACTTAGAAAAACAGACAGATTCTCTTCAAAAAGATTAAATCCCCTTGGAACATAGTGAGGCGAGATCCCTGAAATGTGCGGTGTCACCGTTATGTTTTCTTCCTGCCATACCGGGTGATCTTCAGGTAAAGGTTCTTCTTCAAACACATCCAGAACCGCATGGGCAATATGGTTCTTACGCACCGCATGCAAAATCACTTCTGTTGAAACTAGATCCCCTCTCCCCATATTGAGGAAAATGGCGTGTTCAGGCATTTCTTTAAAATGTTTCTCCTCGAGTAAATATCTCGTATCCGGAGTACTCGGAAGAGCAGCCACAACGAAATCCCCGAGAGGAAGGACCAGTTCCATTTGTTGAACCGGAAAAGTTTGATCAAAATACGGTTTTTCATTTCCAGATTTAGATACACCGATGGTCTTTATTTGAAAGGCTTTCGCTAAACGAGCCACTTCTTGCTGAATAGCTCCTGTCCCTAACAATACCATCGTCTTTCCACTTATTTCGTGCATGACAGGGCGACGATTCCACTCTGCCTTTTGCTCTTGTTGTATGAGGATTTTCGCTTTTCGTGAGACTTGCAGCAACATGGAAATCGCGTACTCTGCCATAGGTTGTGCATGAATTCCCCTTACATTCGTGACAAGAATATCTCTTTTGGCAATTTCATCAAAAGGCATTCGGTCCATTCCTGCAGATAATACCATGATCCATTTCAGCTTTTTGGCAGACTGTATTTTTTCTCTATCCAAGTCTTCTCCATATGTAATGAAGACATCCGCTTCCTCGAGGTAATACTTCGCTTCATCCATCCCATGACAAAAAATAAAAGCCGCCTCAGGAAAACGCGTTTGCAGCCTAAGCTGGATTTCGTCTGGGACTCTTTTTATAGCAGAAACGATCTTCATGGTAACAACCCCTTCCCTTTTCTTTCTATATTAGATGAAAAAGAAACCATAGTCACTTATGGACTATGGTTTGATTCATTTATGATAGGTTTTCACGGATATACTCCAGAGCAGATTCTACGTGACCCTCAACTTTCACTTTGCGGTACTCTTCCTTAAGTACCCCTTCTTTATCAATGATAAAAGTGGATCGCTCAATGCCGTAGTATTCTTTACCGAAGTTTTTCTTCAGTTTCCAGACACCAAATTGTTCAGCTACTTGGTGATCTTCATCTGCAAGCAGAAGGAACGGGAGGTCATGTTTGTTAATGAATTTTTCGTGTGATTCCACTGGATCAGGGCTGACACCCAGGATGACGGCATCCAAATCCTCGAAGCTTTCGTGATGATCACGGAAATCACAGGCTTCTGTCGTGCAACCAGGAGTCATGTCTTTAGGGTAAAAATAAAGGACTACGTTTTTCCCTTTATAATCAGAAAGGGATACGGATTCGCCGCTGTTTGCTGGTAGTGTGAAGTCTTGTACTTGTTTTCCTTTTTCAACTGTCATTGAAGACCCTCCTAAATGGTTTCTACCACCTAGGTTACCTTAAATGCGGACAAACTTCCAACCTCAGCGTTCCTCTTTATGTTTCAACCAAACTTTTGCAACGAGCGCAGCCGGCAGAGTATAACCCACCATCGCCTCGATAATAGCAATCCACTTCCCGACCCCCACAGGCGTCAAGTCCCCATAACCGACTGTAAATAACGTCACCCCACTGAAATACACACTTCTGACTATTTCGTGTATCCAGTAATCGTATATAAATGGTGTGTCCGCCTTGTAAACTTCCATCCCTTGAAGGATCAGGGCTGCATAAATAACACCGAACCCCACCATGACAATGGTATACAACATCATGATGGACACAAAAAGTTGAAAGGAGAATATTTTGTGTTCAAATTCCAGGGAATGAAAAATCTGACGCAGGCTCACTCCAATCACAGCGAGGGAAAGAGCAGAGATGATGATCGTTATCATAGTTAAGCTCCTTAATAAAAAGAGTAAACAAGCCCTAATTGTTCATATGAGTGCCTAGGACTAATTATGCCCTCCCTCCTCCAGTCAAACTGGTTGAAGGTCCATTTTTCATGGAAAACCGGGCGAACGCACAGCCCGCAAGTCGAAGGCTGCATAAGATACAGTAAACAACGGAAAGGGGGAATTGTGAATGGGTTACGGATATGGCGGAGGCTTTGCGCTAATCGTTGTTCTTTTCATCCTTCTAATCATCGTTGGTGCAGCATTCCTATACTAAGAACAGCTCACACTGAACATTGCGTGTGTTCAGTGTTACTTTCCTCGTAATTGATCGGATTACTGTTTCAACGCTCTAGAGTGAAGGAACCTTTCAAAGGCTGCTTCCCGGATCCAAATACCGGGAAGCAGCTTTGTGATTCCGGATGGACAAGCATGCTACAATAAACAGTGAACAGCAATGTCTAGGAGGTTATTTATGAATATCAATCAATCGGAACAATTATATAAAGAAGCAACAGAACACATCGTCGGAGGTGTCAATTCGCCTTCCCGTGCTTATAAAGGTGTAGGGGGCGGGACTCCCGTTTATATGGACCGTGCACACGGATCACGTTTTTATGATGTCGATGGAAATGAATACATCGATTACCTAGGAGCATACGGACCGATTATCACTGGACATGCTCACCCACATATCACAGAAGCCATAACCAAAGCTGCACAGAACGGCGTGCTGTACGGAACACCAACTGTCCTTGAAAATCGTTTTGCTAAAATGCTAAAAGAAGCCATTCCTTCTTTGGATAAAGTGAGATTCGTCAATTCAGGTACAGAGGCCGTCATGACGACCATTCGAGTTGCCCGCGCCTATACAGGGAGAAACAAAATCATTAAATTTGCCGGCTGTTATCACGGTCACTCTGATTTAGTTCTTGTAGCCGCAGGTTCCGGTCCATCAACTCTTGGTACACCTGATTCCGCAGGCGTACCCGCATCAATTGCACAGGATGTCATCACCGTACCTTTTAATGACATCGAACCATTCAAACAAGCCATTGAAAAATTTGGTGATGAAATTGCCGGTGTACTCGTTGAACCCATCGTAGGAAACTTCGGAATCGTCGAACCTAAACCAGGCTTCCTAAAAGAAGTAAACGAACTCACTCACAACGCTGGCGCCTTAGTGATTTATGATGAGGTCATCACAGCTTTTCGTTTTACATACGGAAGCGCTCAGCAACTTTTAGATATAGAACCGGATATGACAGCCATGGGTAAAATCATTGGTGGAGGCCTTCCGATTGGTGCTTACGGTGGTCGTGCGGACATCATGGAACAAGTCGCTCCATTAGGCCCCGCGTACCAAGCAGGAACGATGGCAGGGAACCCTGCTTCCATGTCTGCAGGAATCGCATGCCTTGAGGTTCTTCAAGAGGACGGGGTGTATGATGAAATGGACAGGCTCAGTGCCCGTTTGGAAAAAGGAATTCTGGATCACGCCGAGGATTATGGAATTCAAATTCAAATCAATCGATTAAAAGGCGCGCTGACCGTATACTTCACAGATGAAAAAGTAGAAAACTATGAACAAGCAGAAAATACGAATGGAGACCAATTCGCCCGCTTCTTCAAACTTATGCTAGCTGAAGGGATCAATCTCGCTCCATCAAAATACGAAGCATGGTTCCTGACAACCGCTCATACGGATGAGGATATCGATCAAACATTAAAAGCGGTGGAAAAAACATTCCATACCATGGCTAACGACTAACCACTCTCTCCCCTGTACACCAGGGGAGATTTCTTTCGCTTCTTTTTTCTGAATATTTAGTTGATTAACTGGAAGGTTCATGCTATTATATATACATAATTCTGAATATTCCCACGAATTATGATCTTTGTTTCATTTCTTTCCCTTTTCATAGGTTCCAGCCTTGGCTGGTTCCCCTTTGGCTTATGCGGATGACGCATAAGCTTTTTCTTTTGTTCTCACTCATGTGAAATGATGTATAATGGGAGCATCCAACTTTACAAGTTGAAAGTCTTTCACAATGACTTTCAGTTACTAAGCTATTCTATGTTTAAAGGATGATGTCTTCCATGAAATTAGGCGCACGAATGATGAAGACAGGATTAGCTGTAGGGATTGCCCTTTATATTGGTCAATTGATCGGTTTCGTCTCTCCCCTACTTGCAGCAATCGCTGTCGTTTTTTCCATTCAACCTTCCATTTATCGATCTTATCAATCCATCATCGAACAAGTACAAGGCAACATAATTGGGGCACTGATCGCCATTATGGCCGTCTTTACGCTCGGCAACGACCCGTTTATCGTAGGGTTCGCCATCATCCTTGTCATCGGATTGACTACGACACTAAAAATGAACGAAAATACGATTGCTCTAGCTGTTGTCGCTGTCATCGCCTTGATGGACTCGACGGATCAGACCTTTTTATACTTCGCCGGTTCTAGGTTGTCTTCCATGTTGCTCGGTATTTTGGCTGCATTTATCGTCAATCTCGTTTTTCTTCCACCGCGATATGAAACACGACTATTTACCAAAATCGACCGTGCAACCAATGATATTCTGCAATGGTTGAGGGTGACGACAAGAAACTTGTCCGATGAACCCGCCCTCAAATATGAAATTACAAGAATTCAGGACGATATGCGTTGGGTTGACCATACCTATCTTCTCTATACAGAAGAAAGAACCTATTTTAAAGGAAGTCACTTCTCTAAGGGAAGAAAAATGGTACTCTTCCGTCAATTGATTACGACGACCAAAAAATCTTTTGATGTCCTGAAAGCTTTTTACCGACTGGAACATAAAATTGAACAGATTCCAGAACCGTTTCAAGATGCCGTCGTACAGGAACTTGATAAATTGATCAATGCACATGAAAAATTGATTCTTAGTCTTAAAGGCCGTATCAAACATACGCATAAACAGTCATTGAGGCGAATTGAAGAGCCTGACATTCCTTTGCTTGTCGAACGCCTGATGAGCGTTTATGAGAAAACCAACAATCCAGACAAACTCGTATTCCTTCCACTTGCCTCCCAATTGATGGAGTACCATTATCAGCTGGAGCGACTCAAAAAGTTATTGAAAAGTTACCAGGCCCACCATCAGGATGACTTTATTAAAACATCAGATAAATGAATATCAAAAGCCGAGCATGCCTAGCATGCTCGGCTTTTCTATTTGGATGTCCGTTTGGATCTCCATGTGAGATGTTTCCAACGTAATCCATAATGTCCCCGGTCCTTTTACATACAAAAGCTCAAGGTCCATGGTGTTTGAACCTTGAGCTTTAGATTACGTTCCCATATATTCTTGTTTGTGATCATCCAGCTCCTGCACTTGGTACAGGTCATAATAATGGCCTTGTTTCTTCATTAACTCCTGATGAG
The DNA here is from genome assembly GCF_056158265.1 of Halobacillus sp. AWM4_238. NCBI lineage: Bacteria > Bacillati > Bacillota > Bacilli > Caryophanales > Bacillaceae > Halobacillus > Halobacillus sp. AWM4_238. Next base: position 3,948,950 of record NZ_JBSWSY010000002.1, on the reverse strand, counting down.
AACCGACTTCTACGATTTCACCGTTTTCAATGTGAACAATACGGTCCGCGTGGGTGATGGTAGAGAGTCTATGGGCCACGATAAATGTTGTCCGCTCAGAAGCTAAACGTTCAAGCGCATTTTGGATAAGGTTCTCACTTTCCAAATCAAGAGCAGACGTTGCTTCATCCAAGACAAGTAACGGCGGGTTTTTCAAGAAAACCCGGGCGATAGCGACCCTTTGTTTTTGACCACCAGACAATTTCACACCCCGTTCACCAACCAGCGTATCATAGCCATTTGGAAGGTCCATAATGAAATCATGAGCATTAGCTGCTTTGGCAGCCTCGACCACCTGTTCATCCGTGGCATCTGGATTTCCCATTCGTATATTCATCTCAATGGACTCACTGAAGAGGATATTATCCTGAAGGACCATCCCGATGTTGTCCCTGAGGGATCGCGCTTCAAAATCTCTAATATCTGTTCCATCAATAGAAATTCGCCCATCAGTGACATCGTAGAACCGAGGGATTAAACTGATCAGAGTCGACTTTCCTCCCCCACTCATCCCTACAAAAGCGATGGTCTCTCCTTGTTTGATGTCCAGATTGACATTTTTAAGGACGAGTGGATCGTCCTCATCATACCTAAAGGAGACATCCTCTACTTTGACATCCCCTCTTACATGTTCCATTTTCTTTGCATCAGGTTTATCGACGATATCGTATTTTTCATCCACAAATTCAAAAACCCGATCCATAGAAGCTATGGATTGTGTAAGGACGGTCGCTGAATTGACAAGGCGACGAAGCGGACTATACACCCGATCCATATACCCGACAAAAGCAACCATCGTACCAACAGTCAGGGAACCTGTGATGACTTGATAACCCGCGAAGGCAATGACTAATAATGGAGCAAGATCCGTAATCGTATTCGTCACGGAATAGGTGTAGGCATTCCAGTTTGTATGAGTGATCGCTTTATCAAGGAAGTTCTTATTCTTCACATCAAACTGTTCTTGTTCATGAGTCTCAAGAGCGAAACTCCTCGTTACAGGAACCCCTTGGACCCGTTCATGCAAATGGCCCTGAACTTCTGCAAGAGCCTGTGAGCGATCTCTGGTAAGCTTTCGTAACCTTGCATAGAAAAATTTGACCGCAAAGCCGTAAAAAGGAAACAAAGCAATCGATACCAACGTGAGCCACGGATCCATGGTCAACATGATAACAATCGCAATGATGATGGTAATCATGTCCAGCCATATATTCATAAGCCCCGTGATGACAAACGTTTTCGTCTGCTCCACATCATGAATGACGCGGGAAATGATTTCGCCTGTTTTCGTTTTCGAATAAAAACGTAGACTCAACCGCTGGATATGGTCGAAAAGCTTCTCTCTAATATCATATAAGATGTTACTTCCAATCCATTGCGCCATGTATTGCCTGATGTATTCAATGGGCGGACGCAAGATGAGAAAAACAAGAAAAGCACCTCCTAAAATGAGAAGCAGTTGATCCAATCTTTCCGCCTGGGTCATGTCCTCTGCATTGATGATATCATCAATTACATATTTAATAATGAGCGGCATCAACAAAGGGATAGAGAATTTAACGATTCCAATAAGTACAGTAAGAATGATTTTTCCTTTGTAGGGCTGCACAAATCGTAAATACCTTTTTATACTGTCCAAAACAACACCTTCTTTCTAAACCTTTCAAACAACAATGAAGCGCACTTTTTATAAGTGCGCAAACAGTCGTTATCTATACGTTAAATACCTTTCATACCACTGATCGATGAATTCCGGGGAGAACGGTCCTTTCCGTTGGCGGATCCACCTGATTAAAATATCGATGTTGTTATAGAGGATGCGATCCAGTACGTGAGGATAGTTCATCCTTTTTTTGTGAATTTCATATTCATCTTCATCGAGTATTTTATATGTCATATCCGGGAAAATTTTCACGTCCAGGTCATAATCAATATATTTGATCGTTTCCTCTTCATAAACGAAGGGAGAACTAATATTGCAGTAATAATAGACGCCATCATTTCTCAACATACCGATAATGTTAAACCAATACTTGGAATGAAAATAACAAATGGCCGGTTCCCTGGTAATCCACCTTCTGCCATCGCTTTCTGTTACTTCCGTACGGTCATTAGCCCCGATGATCACATGTCTTGTCCCTTTTAATATTGTGGTACTGTTCCAAACTCGGTGTAACTGCCCATTGTGCTTATAACTCTGGATTTCTATCCGTTTACCTGCTTCTGGGCCGGGCATACAATCCCCCCTTCCCTTTCTATTCCATATCACTTCTACCTATTATAACGACAAATGAAGTGGATTGAAAATAATTGCACCAAATACAAGCGTATCGAACCAAACCTCTCCCTCTAATCCATAGCAGCTCCCTATTCTTGAAAACTCAGTTTCGAGATGTTTGTGAGAGGTTCTAAGGGCTCCGGGAAAAGGTTCGCTTTCCATGGGGCGGGCGGTGAGCCTCCTCAGGCTACGCCTTCCGGGGTCTCACCTGTCCCACACGTCCCATAGGAGTCTCACCGTTTCCCTCCGCCCCTTGACCATAAGAGGATCTCGAAACTACTCACCTGATGAGCTGCTTTACCTACAATGAGTGGAGGATGTTAACTTCCATGGACACTATTCTGAATACGAAGCATGGTATAGAGATCATTATGCCTAACACCAATGTAGTAAGTGACACTCTTCCCTCCTACGCAGGAATGAAGCGCTATGGATCGAGTTTTCAGGTCCTGAGTACCCGACGCCGGGAGGTTAATATTCTCACCTTTATTCAATTATACAAGCTGATTTTTTCAGAAGTGATTTCGATAATCTCCCATAGCAAAGGGGCGGAGGGGAATGGCGAGACTCCTGCGGGAAAAAAGTGCTTGGTGAGACCCCACAGGACGCAGTCCGAGGAGGCTCACCGCGCTCCCGCGGAAAGCGAGCTATTCGCCGCAGCCCCATCCACTCAACAAAAGTCTCGAAATCGATTCTTCAAGTATCCTGCCATATAGTTGAATGAGGATAATAAAGATATGTAAATAAAAGAAGCCGCCCGCTTAGGGGGCGACTTCTTCAATCGGGGGATTGATACAGGCTAAAAAACAGCCTGGCCAACCTACCAACGACTCAGGTTACTTTTTCTTAGCCTGAGATTTTTGGTTCTGCTGCTGTACGTGCTGAGGATCAGTTTGTTGAGCAAATTCAGCTCCGTACTGGGATTTCCCTTGTGCAGCTTGTTGGTTTTGTTGTTTCACGTGGTTAACGTCTGTACCAGCTGCTGTTTTGTTTTGTTTCGGTTGCTTAGCCATGTTTATCACCTCCGCAAAAATTATTGTGTACAGGAGGTGGTCGTTTCATTCGAAAAAAACAAAAATTTTTATATAAAAAATACCGCTCCTTGGTTAAGGAGCGGATATAAGGATTAATGAGATAATCTTTTCGTTCCGATATAACGTTGGCTCCAGTAGTTACTGGACAAGGAACTAATTTCAACACCATTTGTAGATCCAGTGTGAATGAATTTGTTGTTCCCTACATAAATTCCGGCATGGGATGCGCCCGGCTTGTAAGTTTCAAAGAAGACAAGGTCCCCGACTTGACGGTTTGAACCACTTACAGAATCCATTCTGCTATCCGCATAGATTGACGCGACCGTACGAGGGATGTTGACACCTTCCTGTTCATAAACATAATGAAGGAAACCACTGCAATCGAATCCTGCAGGAGAAGTACCTGCCCACTGATACGGGGTACCAATATGCTTTTTAGCTTCTTGAATTAATCCATCTACAAATCCTGAGTTTGAAGATGATGTATTCGTGGTAGAAGTATGACTAGAACCTGATGATGAATCAGAAGAAGATCCGGATGATGCAGGTTCTCCAGTCACTTTCAACTTCTGACCTACATGAATGACATTCCCAGAAAGACCATTAAGACTCTTTAGGTTTGAAACAGAAGTTCCATGATTGTTCGCAATTAACCACAAGGAATCTCCACTTTGCACTGTGTACGTGCTTGTGGATTGGGAAGAACTGGAACTACTGCTACTTGAAGAACTAGTATTGCTGCTAGAGCTTGATGCACTTCCTGAAACCGAAAGCTTTTGACCAGGGTGAATAGTGTTACCAGACAAATTGTTAAGACTCTTCAGTTTAGAAACAGACATACCGTGACGATTAGCGATTAGCCATAAGGAATCTCCAGACTTTACAGTATATGTACCGTTAGAGCTTGAAGATGATGATGAACTGGATTGAGATGCAGCTGATGAATCTTTTTCAACAATCAAAGACTGACCGACATAGATCGTATTCGAACTAAGATCATTCCAAGATTTGATTTCTGAAATAGACCCGTCATATTGATAACTCAATTTCCAAAGTGAATCCCCAGATTTCACTTTATGCAATTCATCAGCAAAAACAGAAGTTCCCCACAAAGATGCCCCAATCAAAGCTCCACTGACAGCCGTTACCAATTTCTTTTTATTCATTATATGTTTACTCTCCCCTATGTAATAATTGTTTAAATTGTTTGGTCAAATAACCTAAGTCCTATTATTCACAAATGCCAACAATTTGTAAATACTCCAAAACTTCTACAAATATCAACATTTGCCCACAAGCCCTGTCATATAGGGGATGAACTTGTTTCGTTACAATTACTTTACAGGTTTGTTACATAGCGGTTTGCAGGACTTTTATTATGTATGACATCAATTTTTTTACATAAATTAATACCGAAGGAGGGTCTCTCTATGTATGTGGGACGAGATTTGTCCGCTCTAACTATGGAACCAAAGCAAGAATGGCAAGAGAAAGAACTCGGTTATTTTCACTATGCTCTTTCCCAATCCTCTCCATATTTGAATGCTGAAGGAATAACCCTTTTACGTGAAATCAATGAGGAAATAAAGCGCCGCGGGGGCTTGGAGCAGCAAGAAGCTACTTGGACCAGCGGCACTCATCCTGTCATCGATTAATATAAGGGTGAGCTTTTTGGTGGGACACCGGAAATGGATAGTCTTCCATGTCTTCAGGTGCAACAAAGATTGCCCGCTCATGGTCAAGGGTTCCTTCTTGGACAGTAACCTTGATGACTTCCATTTCCCAAATTAAATGAGAAAAGACATGCCTGATGCGATCGACTGACTCCCCTACTTCCACCTTCAGTCCATATTCACCATAAAACCAATTCCTCACCGCTTCATGGCCTACATCTTCAAGAGGAACCATTGGAAACTGCCACAAGGAAGCCAGCAGACCTGTGTTCGGTCTTTGCTCGATGAGCACTTCCCCTTTCTCATTTTGCACGAGAAGCAGTAAATAAGGAGATTTCTTTTGTTTCTTTTTAGACGCCTTAACAGGCAGCTCTGTTTCTACTCCTTCATCAAAGGCTCTACAGTGGTCTTGTACTGGACATAGCATACAGGAAGGGGTTTTAGGTGTGCAGATAAGTGCTCCAAGTTCCATCAATCCCTGGTTAAATGAAGAAGGATCCTCTTCCGATATTATCTGCTTCACAAGCTCTTCAAAAAGCTTCCTCGTGCTTTGTTTGCTAATATCATCTTCGACTCGAAGAATTCTTGATAACACCCTCATGACATTCCCATCCACAGCAGGTTCCGGAATATCATAAGCGATACTCAAAACAGCTCCTCGTGTGTAAGGACCCACGCCTTTGAGCTGACCTAACTCTTCAGGATTAGCTGGAACGATCCCCCCGTATTCAGATACAACTTCTCTCACTGCGTTTTGCAAATTTCGTGCACGGGAATAGTATCCTAGGCCCTCCCATGCTTTCAGGACCTCCTGTTCATCAGCCTCAGCTAGAGCTTTAGGTGTAGGGAACTTATCCATAAAATGATTAAAATAGGGAATGACCGTATCAACCCGTGTCTGTTGGAGCATAATTTCTGATACCCACACCCGGTAAGGGTCCTGATTTTCCCGCCATGGGAGAATCCTCTGTTCTTGTTTAAACCATTGAATAAGATCCTTTTTATAGGATTCCTTGTCGAAGTTATTTAAAATGTGATTCACTCTTTCAGTTCTTTTCATCTTTCTTCACCCTTCGTGATAAACTACTGTTGAAACGTCCGATCCGCCAAAGGAGGTATGGAACTTGGATACAGGCACACATGTCGTCATGGGCGTCGCATTGGGGGGACTGGCTACATTAGATCCCGTTGTCAATGCAGACCCAGACCTTTTCAATGCGGTTCTTATCGGAACGATGATCGGTTCACAGGCGCCCGATTCAGATACAATATTAAAATTAAGGAATAATGCGGTCTATATCCGGCACCACCGTGGCATCACACATTCCATTCCTGCTGTGATTCTATGGGGGATCAGTATTCCGAGCATCATTCACTTGTTCACTCCTGAGGTGGACTTTCTGCACCTCTGGCTTTGGACTTTTCTTGCTGTGATCTTACACGTATTCGTAGATGTTTTTAATGCTTATGGCACCCAGGCGTATCGCCCCATAACAAAAAGATGGGTCGCTTATGGGTTTATTAATACATTCGATCCTTATATTTTCACCCTGCATATCGCAGGCATCGTCGCATGGAATTTAGGTGCAAACCCAGGAACATTGTGGTTAATCTTATATTTTGTCATCGCTCTTTATTATTTGAAAAGGTACTTTGACAAAAGAGAACTGGTTCGTCTGATTCATGAAAACATCAAGGATGTCAAACAAATTGCCACCTCCCCCACTATTCAGCAGAATGTTTGGAGGATTGCCATCACTACAGACACTCATTATTATGTCGGGAGGGCCGAAAACGGACATTTAACCATCCTTGATACGTTCACTAATAAACCGATTGACTATGATGATCCCGTTATTCAAAAAGCATTGACCGATCATAACATCAAAGCCTTCTTATCGTTTTCTCCAGTATACAGGTATGAAATGAGCTATTATGATGAGTATACAGAAGTGAGGTTCATCGACCTTCGGTATCGCTCAAGGGGACGTTATCCTTTTGTAGCCTTAGCTCAAATTGATGATGAGCATGGGGACAATCTGAAAATACTCAATTCCTATACAGGATGGGTGTTTACAGAAGAAAAACTGCAGAACAAAGTAAGCCCGATGTAAAGGCATAAAAAAATAAAGAAGGAGTCTCTCAAGATGAGAGGCTCCTTTTCAAATCCTGCGTTATTAATGAAGATACCCTTTCTTCTCCAGCATCTTTTTGTACTTTGGATTTGTCGCGACAAATTCATGCAGTTTTGGGCCATAATGATGGATCCACTGCAGGACAATCTGTTCAGTTACCTGTTTCCCTTGGTAATCATGACCAGCTTTTGCTCGCGTCGATTCAAAATCTTCCCAAAGAAGTTCCACCCATGTTGTCGCTTCCTCTATCGTGAGCTCTGGATTCTTCTCATATAATTTTTCAGCTAAACGCTGGTAAATTTCATTCATGTGACCACTCCATATTTGGCAATGTTTACACTGCCATTGTAACACATACAGGCTTTAAGAAGGTACATACTAATATTGTCTCTTCATTGAGACTCATGAGGAGGGTGACTGATGCGTAATAAGGCAAAAAACTTCCCTAACGTAAAAATGACGCACGCCCCGGACGACCAAAGCGAATATCTCGCAAAGCGTCCAGACGGTACGATCAATAGCAAACCCCAAGAAAGAGCAGCTCGATCAAGACACCGTGACGTTAACGATGTAGGGAGGAATTACCATGGGTAAACGTAATTTCAAATCAAAAGCCTCTGGTATTTATTCACACCGCAGCATCAAACATTTAAGCAGTCGTGTGAATGGAGAAACAGAACAGACGCAAGCAGACCAAATCACTGAGATCCAAATGCGTAAACGCAACTAAAAATACCGGGCACGTCTAAAGCGTGCCCGGCTTTTTTTTTAGGTTTCATCCACTTTGTTTCCTAACATAGAAATCGGCAAAGCCTCTTGTTCATCGCTTATTTTCTCACCTTGGTTATTTTTCCTGTATCCCCAGGCAAAAACACCATTCATATATTCAATATAAAACGTATATCCAGGATCCCCTTCAATTTCATAGGTTTCTCCTGCCTTAAAATCATTTGGGTTCATCATATAGGATTTAGCCATAATGATTTTTCGTTCGTGAACGGCAAACTCGTTGACCATTCCTAATTGTTCCGCCTTTTGAGCTTTTTCCGTCAACTCAGCGATTTCAAGGCGCAATTCTTCATGCGTATATTCACTGTATCTTTTCTCCATGTTGTAACCTCCTCCGTACAAGCTCTCTTTACATTCTAGCAGGGTTTGGTCACAATGAATACAAAGCTATACACATAAGGAGAGATGAGAATGAAGAATGTTTGGATTACAGGGGCTGGAACAGGCTTGGGACGTGCTCTTGCCCAAATGTACGCAAAGAACGATTATAAAGTTTTCCTATCAGGAAGAACGGCTGAACATTTACAGGAAACGCAAAAAGAGATCATACAAAGAGGCGGAGAAGCTGAGGTCCTCATCTGTGATGTGACAGATCAATCATCAATCAGAGAAGCAGTGAATCAAATCGATTCCTTACATGTATTGATTAACAACGCTGGCCTTGGTCATTTTGGCGAGCTTTCTTCTTATACTGAAAAGAATATTGATCAACTCCTCAACACGAACGTAAAAGGTACCATTCTAACCACTCAACTCGCCGCTCCAATGTTGGAAGCTACCGAAGGTCGTGTGCTGAACATCATCTCCACTGCCGGCCTACGTGGGAAAAAGAACGAGAGTGTTTACTGTGCAAGTAAATTTGCTGTACGCGGATTCACTGAAAGCTTACACAAAGAATGGGAAGACGCTCCATTGACAGCGACAGCCGTGTACATGGGTGGAATGAACACCCCATTCTGGAACGAAACAGATCATGTGGCAAATCCAGAAAAGCTAAAAGGTCCTGAGGTCGTGGCTGAACAAATCTTTGAAGAGGATGACGGACGACAAGAAATTTTCATCGACCGCTAAATTGAGAAAAAGAGTCACTCCCACTAATTTTATCAATAAAAAAAGCTTGCCATAATGGCAAGCCTTTTTTATTAATCGAGGAGATTACTCTCCAAGACCTTCTTCTTTTGCTTTTGCTACAACAGCTTCAACAGCTTCCGCTTCATCAGAACCTTCTGCTTTGAACGTGACTTCAGCACCGTTTGGAATTCCCAGGGACATAACGCCCATGATGGACTTCATATTTACAGATTTACCTTTATACTCGATGTTCACATCGGATTGGTATTTTCCTGCTACTTGTACAAGTGCTGTCGCTGGACGTGCGTGTACGCCGTCAGCTGCTGTGATTTTCATTGTTTGTTCTGCCATGTTAAACTCTCCTCTTTATTCGTTTATTTCAATGATATCTGGATCATTGTGATTGACTTGACCTGATGCTTTGATGTTTACAGATTGGCCTTCTTGAAGGTTCGTAAAGACAATCGGCGTAACGATAGATGGAGCATTTTCTTTTACGAAATCCAGATCCACTTCCATCAGTGCCTGCCCTTGTTTCACTTCGTCTCCTTCAGAGATCTTAGCTGTAAATCCTTCCCCTTTCAATCCGACCGTATCGATTCCGATGTGGATCAGGATTTCCATACCATTTTCAGCTTCAAGCCCGATGGCATGTTTAGTAGGGAATACGTTCAGGACTTTACCGTTAATCGGTGAAACTATATTACCATCTTCCGGCTCAATTGCAAAGCCATCCCCCATCATTTTACCAGAGAACACTTGATCCGGCACTTCTGTAATCGGCATAATCTTTCCTTTGATCGGACTTACAAATTCCAGTTCCCCTTCAGTAACCGGAGCTTCTGCAGCTTTTTCGTCGTTCTTCATTTCAGAAGCATCTTCTCTAGATCTTGGTGTCTTACCGTCGATGATGTCTTGCATTTGGCCACGCAGTGTATCGGAAACAGGGCCGAAGATCGCCTGAATGTTGTTTCCAACTTCCATGACACCGGAAGCACCAAGTTTTTTCAATCGATTCTTGTTCACTTCGTTTTTATCATTAACAGAAACACGTAGTCGAGTGATACATGCATCCAGGTGATCGATATTCTTTTGTCCACCCATTGCTTCTAGAATTTCAAATGGAAGATCGCCTACTTCGCCATCCTCTTCTGCATCGTCGGCTTCATCTTCACGTCCAGGTGTCGCCAAGTTGAACTTGAGGATCGCCCAACGGAATCCAAAGTAGTAGACCACAGAGAATACGAGACCAACGATGATGACCCACCACCAGTCGGTACGGTTTGGTAGAACACCGAACAGAATGAAATCGATTAAACCACCAGAGAATGTCTGTCCAATTTTAACTCCAAGAATCTCCATAATCATGAAAGAGAAACCAGCAAATACAGCGTGAATCGCGAACAACAATGGAGCTACGAATAGGAAAGAGAACTCGATAGGTTCTGTGATTCCTGTTAAGAAAGAAGTCAAGGCTGCTGAAGCCATGATTCCTCCGACTACTTTTCTGCGCTCAGGTTTTGCCGTGTGATAAATGGCAAGAGCTGCAGCTGGAAGACCGAACATCATGAACGGGAACTTACCAACCATGAATGTTCCTGCAGTGAATTCAACTCCGTCTCTCAACTGTTCGAAGAAAATCGTCTGGTCCCCACGAATGACCTCACCAGCAGCATTGGTGTAAGAACCAAATTCAAACCAGAAAGGTGAATAGAAAATGTGGTGCAGTCCAAATGGAATCAAGGAACGCTCAATCAAACCAAAGAAGAAAGCAGATATCGTTTGGTTACCTTCCAACATTAAGTGGGATAGAGCATTCAATCCTGATTGTGCAAACGGCCATACCCACAGCATGATGATCCCTAAGAACAGGGAAGAAAAAGCGGTGATGATTGGCACGAAACGCTTCCCGGCAAAGAACCCGAGAAACTGTGGCAATTCAATATTAAAGAATCGGTTATACAGAGCAGCAGCCAAAATACCAACGATGATACCACCGAACACTCCCGTTTGAAGCGTTGGTATACCAAGAACTTCAGCATACGCCGGGTCTGAGGTCATGTCGGCATCGACATTTCCAAGTACCCCCATAACCACATTCATAATTAAGTAACCAATGATGGCAGCAAGTCCTGCTACCCCGTCCCCTTTCGCCAAGCCGATGGCTACACCGACAGCGAAGAGTAATGGTAAGTTCGCAAAAACAATTCCTCCGGCTTCAGCCATTACTTGTAGTAATGTTTGAACCCAAGGTGTTCCGAAGAATGGCACTTTATCTACAAAATTGTCTTGTGCAAAGCTTGTACCAAAGGCAAGAAGAATACCGGCCGCAGGTAGAAGTGCGACAGGAGTCATCAAAGCTTTACCGACTTTTTGCAATGTGCCGAAAGCATTCTTAAACAATGTGTTTTCCTCCTTTTTTTGTAACGCAAGCTCCAATTCCCCATAAAAAATCTCTTTAGAGAGATAAAACGTTTTCAACAAGAAAGGAACGATAAGCGCCCATCCTTGGACGCCGACTATGGATAAAAGCTCATTCTGCCTTTCTTGTACAGGACATAAAAAAAGCATGAGCACACGAGGGAAGTGGGTTCCATAAGGATAGTCCTATCCCTATGATAACCACTTCACCTTCATGTACTCATGCCTGATCGTGTCAGTAACACGTACGTTTTAGGTTTTATGGGTTAAACGCTGTAAATGGATCGTTAAATAGATCGCTTCCGACTCATCTACAGGTTTATTCAGTTGCTTTTGCATCACTTTTATCAGTTTCCAAGCTAAATTATAGCACACAGGATATTCTTCTTTCAACATGTTAGCTAAACGAATTTCATCTCCCACATGTTCGTCTTGATATACACGGTCGATGGCCCGGTGTAAATGCTGGACAAGCCTGTGGTAATCCACACTTTTTTTATCAATTTGAACTTCCATCGTACCTTCTACAAGCTGAACAAGGTGAGTGATGAGCTGATTGTGACGGTTCAGTTCTCTCAATGTCTTGTCCGTTACCGCACTGTGAATATGAAGAGCAATGAAGCCTACCTCCCCTTCCGGAAACTGAATGCCCATTTTATCGTAGATCATCGTCACGACTTCCATCGCAATTTGATATTCTTTCGGATATAGGGATTCAATTTCAAGTAAAAAAGGATTCGAAAATTGAAGGTCTTTTTTTGCTCGATTGATGGCGAAGGCAAGGTGATCGGTGAGCGCTACGTGGATATGCTGGTTGAGCTCCTGCCCCATCCTCGATTCTACGTGATGAAGGATATCACTCATAAAGTCAATCAAATTTTCATCGATGTACGGCAATAAACTCACATATTGTTCTTTTTCCTGTTCATTACTAAGCAAAAATGTCTTGTCGGCATTCTCGGAAGATATTTCGTCTCCTTTCTTCCGGTTAAAACCAATCCCCTTCCCAATTAACACCACTTCTTCATAAGTTGGGTGGGAAGCAATGACGACATTATTATTGAGCACTTTTTTTATCTTTATCTGCTTTTCCATAATGGTCCCCCACTTAAATTACACTAAAAGCGTTTTCAGTCATCTCATAACTTCTATCCTATATTTGATTTGTTTTTTTTACAAGTGGGATGCTAAAGAATAAGCTTTCCTCTTTGTGTGAAAGCGATTACGTCGTGTACAATCATTTAAGTGTTGGAGCACGCCTCCATGAAAGGAGTTGAAACGATGATCAAATTATTTGTCACAGACCTTGATGGTACTCTTCTTGGTGTTGATCATTATATAAAAAACGAAGATATTGATGCATTGAAGCAGCTGATCGATAACGGACCACCTCTTGCTGTCGCCTCCGGGCGTATGGACCATGAAATCGTAGAGGTTCTAAAACGTGTAGGTGTGAACGGTCACCGCGTGAGTCAAAATGGAGCTTTTGTATTCAACGATGAAGATACACAAATCCATGCAAAAACCTTTGAGTCAGAACTGGCACAACGAATCATACAGACGATCGATAAAGAACCGATGATCAAAACCGTTTCCACCGCAGATGAAACATTCACCAAGGAGTCGCACCCTTTTGTGGATATGATTTCTGAACAGATGTTCCACGACATCATCATTAAACCTGAATTAAATGAGGAAGTCGGCGAAACGATTACCTCTTCAAAAATTGCGTTACATGGAAAAGAAGAAGATATCCTGAAGGCTGCCGAAAGAATAAAAGAGATGTTCGGGGAAGAGATCGACAGTTTCGTCTCCCATGAAACCTGTGTCGATATGATGCCTAAATCCATCAACAAACAAACCGGTCTCAGACGGTTGATTGAAGGGCTTGGGATTAAACCCGAAGAAATCGCGTGTGTTGGTGATTCTTTCAATGATTTGAGTATGTTTGAAATGACACCTCATAGCTATGCCATGTCCACCGCACATGATGGGGTGAAGGAAAAGGCAGGTTCAGTCGTCAATCATGTGCATGAAGCGATTGAAGACTTGGATAAAAAAGGACTTCTAAGTAAGAAAGAACAAGCGGCTGACGTTTAAGTCAGACGGCTTGTTCTTTTTTATTCCTCCACATTCTCATCGATAAAACGATCAATAAGATCAAAGGTGAACCCTTTTCTGTATAATCCGCTTTTAATCTTCTGTTTCAATTCGTACCCTTCCGCTTTGGAGTGAAATTTACGAAGCAGCTTTTCTCCTTGATAAACGACCGCTTCCCACTCTGTGTCTTCTTCCTTATCTTCAGGTAAGTTCGCAAGTACTTCCTGAATAACATCCCCCTGAAATCCCTTTTGCATGAGCGTCTGCTGCACATTCTGAATTTGCTGACGGTAAGATTTCCGGCCATCGTTCTTCATTTTCTTTTCAGCGAATTTCAATGCCTTCTCATATTGCTTGTCAAAAGAATAATGTGTAATGGCTTCTTCTGCTTTCACGACAGCGACGCCTTTTTCTAACAATTCTTTCTTTAAGAGAAGTGGGCCTTTGCTGGATGTCATAATCCTTGTCCTTACTAGGGAGTTGGCAAACTCTTGATCATCCAACAAACGTTCCTTGTTCAACCGTGAAACGATTTCTTCTATATGCTCCGGGTCCGTCTCTTTATCTTTTAAATAATCACGGATTTCTTTTTCTGAACGCATGCGATAGCTTAAATAATTGATGGCAAGGGTATAGGATTTATGAAGCGTATCGGTCTGAATCAATGCCTGGATCAGGGCATTGTCAAGTTCCATGTTTTTCTGAAGACGATATTTCACGAGAACGTCTTCATCGACACTGAACCCGTACTCTTCTCCCTTTCCTTTATCAAGGAAGATATTGTATCGATTCTTATGCTTTTTCTGGGTCGTAATTTTCGTAAGTTTAGCCATCCGTTTCACCTCTCTACCTATATTTTATCATGTATTCCGGCTTTCGTATCGTCAAGCCGAGCCAAATGGAGTAAACTATTAACAACCTCACATGGACAGGAGGAATGAACATGAAGATCGCCATCACAGGTGGTACCGGATTTGTTGGTACTGTATTAAAAGAGAAGCTCGTTCAAGAAGGGCATGACGTGTACATATTGACACGGAGTCCTAAGAAGTACAAAGACACAGACCAAGTGACTTATGTTGGTTGGTTGAAAGAGGAATTCCACCCGGAGCAAGAGCTCCCTGTTCTCGATGCCATCGTAAACTTGGCAGGGGAATCATTGAACAGTGGACGCTGGACAGAGGAACGCAAGCAGTCAATCTTGGAAAGCCGCATCAAGTCAACAGAAGGCGTATTGGACTTGATTGATGAACTCCCTGAAAAGCCGGATGTGCTCGTCAACGCTTCTGCTGTAGGGTATTATGGCCAGTCAAAAACGAAAACCTTCACAGAAGAAACGACGGAACCCGGAAATGATTTTCTTGCTAATGTTGTGGAGGAGTGGGAGGCGCGCGCTTCACAAGCAGCCGAAAAAGGGATTCGTACGGTCTACGTCCGCTTCGGCATTATTTTAGGGGAACAAGGAGCACTTCCAAAAATGATTCTTCCTTATAAAATGATGATCGGGGGGAATTTAGGTTCAGGTGAGCAATGGATGTCATGGGTCCATATCGATGATGTGGTTGGACTTGTTCTTTTTGCTCTTGAAAATAACGAGATCCACGGACCCTTAAACGGAACGGCTCCCAACCCAAAAAGGAACAAAGACTTTGGTCAAACCCTTGGTGAGGTATTGAACCGCCCCCACTGGATCCCAGCTCCTGCCTTTGCACTGAAAGCTGCACTCGGGGATATGAGTACACTTCTTTTAGACGGACAATGTGTCATCCCTAAAAAAGCGATGGCTTCTGGTTACACGTTTCATTACCCGGAACTACAACCTGCCCTTTCATCTATTTTAAAATAAATCCTTCATGAGCAAAGATGATCTTTGCTCATTTTTGTTATCCCGCTTGTTTTTTTGAAGTATAATAATTGTATATCGAAAGGAAAGGCTGTATGTCTATGAACACGGTTATAAAAAATGTCAATATCCATCCCATTACATCCCCTTCTATCAAAAATGGTTATGTCCATGTAATGGATGGGAAAATACAGGATTATGGGGAAACGATTGATTTTCCGGAGCAAGCAGAATTCATCGATGGCAAAGGGCTGGATTTATACCCTGGATTCGTTGATGTCCACACCCATCTCGGCCTGTACGATGAGGGAACAGGTTGGGCTGGCAGTGATGCAAATGAAACGATTGAAGCGGTGACCCCCCACCTCAGAGCGATCGACGGGGCCCATCCCCTTGATCCTGCGTTTTTTAACGCGAGGAAAGCTGGCGTTACCACAGCCCATATCATGCCCGGAAGTGCGAATATGATTGGTGGAACAACCTCTGTGATCAAAACAGTGGGACATACGATCAACCATATGATCCTGAGACAGACAGCCGGCCTGAAACTCGCTTTAGGAGAAAACCCGAAACGCATACATTCCCAATCTAAAAATGCTTCCATTACTCGACTAGGCATCATGGGCACGCTGAGGGAAACCTTTTATGCAGCTATGAAAGATCCTGAACCAGGCCTCCGCGTAAAACCGATCCTTCAGGCATTGAACAAAGAGATTCCTGTGAGAATCCATGCGCATAGAGCAGATGATATCATTACAGCTTTGCGTTTTGCTGATGAATTTGATCTTGATTTAAGAATTGAGCATTGTACAGAAGGCCATTTGATTGCCGATCAGCTTGCAGGCAGAGAACTGCAAGTATCTGTTGGGCCAACCTTTACAAGGGCGTCCAAAATCGAGTTAAGGAATAAAACATGGCAGACATACAAAATTCTTCATGATCACGGGATCCGAGTATCTATAACGACGGATCACCCTTATACACCCATTCAATACTTGAATATATGCGCTGCACTCGCTGCAAGAGAAGGTCTGGACATCGAAGACGCACTTCGAGGCATCACCATCACTCCTGCTAAGAACCTTGGTGTCGATGACCGGGTGGGTTCGATTGAAAAAGGGAAAGACGCAGACCTCGTGTTGTGGAGCGGACATCCATTTGAGTATCTGTCCAAACCGATATGGACAATGATTGACGGGAAAATGGTATATTTCCAAGAATAGTGAAGCACTCTAACACCGGAAGGATTTTCCGGTGTTTTTTATGCTCTAAAAAACACATTGAGCATAGCAAAAGGTTTGAAAGTTGTACAAAGGGTGTATATGCTTTATATACAAAACTTATACAAGAGTTTTACAACGCGTTGTAAGATCCACCTAGTAGAAATTGCCGTTAAAGCAATCGGCAATGGATATAAAAAATTTAAGGAGTGGGAACATGAAAAAATTATTTTCTTCATTAGCTGCTGTCGTTTTGATTTTGGGAATCTTCGCACCTTCTGTTATGGCTGACGACCATGGTAAGAACGCCATGCTCCGTGTTTTACACGCATCTCCTGACGCCCCTGCTGTTGATGTCTATTTGAATGATGAGGCTGTAGTTGAAGGAGCTGAATTCAAAGCGGCTACCGATTACTTGGAAGTACCGGCAGGAGAACATACGGTAGAAATTTATGCAGCTGGTACAAAAGGTGAACAAGATCCTGTTATTTCTACAACTGTCAATGTAGAAGCAGACATGGCTTATACAGCTGCAGCCATTGATAACTTAGAAAACATTCAATTAAAGGCCATCCAAGATTCTATGGAAGCAACGGAAGGCAAGGCCAAAGTCCGTGTCGGTCACTTCATTCCTGGTGCGCCTGCCGTTGATGTAGGTCCAATCGGTGGAGACGCTCTTTTCTCTGGTGCTGAATTCCCAATGGTTACTGATTATATGGAAGTTGACCCAGGTTCCTACGACCTTGAAGTACGTACAACAGATGGAACACAGTTGATTGACCTTTCAGGTACAAACCTTGAAGCTGGGAAAGTTTACAGTGCTTTTGCTGTAGGAACAGTAGATAATCCAGAAGTACTGCTTCTTCAAGACTCTGCTGCTATGCCGACAATGATGCCTGCCACTGGTTTCGGTGGAACAGCTGACTCCGCATCTAACGCATGGATGTATGCAGCTCTACTAGGTGTACTAGCCATGGGTGCTGGCTTTATGCTGACACGTAAACGTTCAGAAGCCTAATATGGTTAAAAAACTTTTCCCTTTAACCCTGGGTCTCCTCGTATTTTTCATCAGTTACCAATGGCTGAATGAAGAACCTGTAGAGGAACCCAGGGTTCTTTCTACATCTGAAACAACACGCACCCAAGGTGTAGAATATGAAAAGGAAGCGATCGTTAGCGATCAATTAGAGAAGGCGCCAATCAAACAAAACTATACACCTGCTGTACAAGCTTCTACGGAACAATACGGCATCACACCGGACCGTATTGAAATCCCATCAATAAGTGTGGATGCCTCTGTTCAAGCTCTAGGCTACACACCAGAGGGCGGTATGGCGGTCCCGAGAAGCTTGTCTGATGTTGGATGGTTTGAACCAGGAACAATGCCTGGCAATCAAGGAAATGCGGTCATTGCCGGTCATGTGGATGGAAATAGCGGTCCCGCCGTTTTTTATGACCTTAAAGAATTGAATCCAGGGGATGAAGTCCATGTTTATGATGGTGACATGAAACTGACGTTTGAAGTTAGAAAAATCAAGTCCTATCCCTATAAGGATGCTCCGATCAGAGAAATATTCGGCCCCTCAAATTCACACGGATTGAATCTTATCACTTGCACAGGACCTTATGATGATGAGGCATCTACTTATTCAGAGAGATTAGCAGTGTTTACTGTCTTAACAAATCAAGAAAAACTTTAAATATTTGTAAAAATATCCACGTCCATTTTACAAAGTTTTTATTCACTTTTTTAACGGAGTGGATTATTATAAGTTTAGATGATATTTTATAAGCTTTTGGTGTAGGGAAGGCAAATGGTGCGCCACCAGTTATACACTGGTTCTAGTGGGTTCGATTCCCACCCCGAATTTTTGTGAGCAATTGATAAAAATTCGAGGGTGGTACGAACCGGCCAGTGAACGCCTATTTCCTATGCGTTCGGACCACCCTCCTCATTCAAGGAGGGATTTTTTATGCTAAAAAAGCGTGATTTACATGACGCCCCGGTTTTATTTGAGTTGATGAGCCATCCTGAAGTGTTTCCATACGTCCGGCACAAAGCAGCTTCCAGTGACGAATTCTACTTTTTGACCAAACAAACCATTGAAGCTGAAGATCGGGGGGAATTGATCTCACGTACCATCCTTGATGAGTGGGCACAACCTATCGGAACCATCAACCTGTTCGATATGCAGGACGGCAAAGGCTTTTTAGCTACATGGATCGGTCAGCCATATTTCGGAAAAGGGTACAATAAAATGGCAAAAGAAGCGTTTTTCGAGGAGTTATTCTTCCAATTGAATATCGAAGCTATTTTCATGAAGATCAGACGGACCAACGTCCGTTCTATGAAAGCTGCACTGAAAATACCCTATGTTGCCATTGGAAATGACACATACCCGGAAGTCCTAACATGGATTAACCGTTTAGAAGACGTTTATGACTTATATGTCATCACCAAAGATCAATACTTGTTCCATTATTATGGAGAGCAAAACGAAGAAGAAATGTTGGAAGCATAAGCTGGGCTTATGCTTCTTTCTTTTGTATCATCACGAATTTTAGCGTGTCTGTTATTAAGATTATCCACAAGGTTGTGCACAGTGTGCATAAGCGGTTCAAACACTTGATATACATAGGTGTGCTTTGCACTTACTGATGTGAGCAACTCTCACCACAAGATTGTTAATTCTGTGGATATCCCCACCGAATCCCCATAAATTAATGATTCAACTTGTGGATGAAAGTATAGGAAGGTAAAGGTGGAACACTTTTCTCTAGTTCCTCTTTAAGAATTCCTTTCAATGGAATCGATATCTCAGGAGTCCCGTGGACACCTGCGGCCACTTCAAATTTATTAAATACGAGCACAAGGTAATCATCCTTCACATAAAAAGCTGTGTTGTCTCTCACACCAGCAAAAGGCTCTTGTAAGTACATATCAGGATCAGCTTCCAGTACTTTTTTCACTTCCTTATTAAGGCGATCGATATACACCACATCTTTCAGTCTCTTCATCGATCCCCCTTGATCATCTTTGAAATTAATGGAAGTGACTGTTGAATTGTAACGATCACCTCGAGATATATGAGAGGTCATCACTACAGAATAAAAAGTCTTTTCTCTATATACAGATGTTTCTTCATAATAAAGATATGGGACACCCATCATTTCCCCGGCTCCTCTTTTTACATCTCTCAACGTATCTTCAAGTTTTTGAACGATTTGAAAATTCACAGTATCTTGGAGGTCTTTACTCTCCAAGTGCTCAAACCTTGGATAATCTACATGGACTTCCCAATCCTCCGTTACTTTATCTTTATGAACAATTTTATATTCGCTTTCCGCAGAAACCGACTGTCCCAGAATGAAAAGTATACCCATGATAAACATTACAATCGAAAAACGCTTCACAAATCATCCCTCCTGTACCTTTTAGTTTGACCTAAATTCCTAAAACTAAAGGGATGTTTTGAAGAATAACTCTCTTCATGGCGGTTGTTTTTAGGATCGTTATAAGGATCTTAAGGCAAAAAAAAAAGAGACGGGAAAACTCTCTCCCGTCTCTTTCCTACTCAATCAAGAAAACTTGTGTCCACCAGACCAGTCAAATCCGGCTTCTCTTTCAAAAACTCAAGTTCATAAGAAGAATCAGCGAACGCCTGCAAATGTTCTTCGTTTACATCGTATGTGAAGTCAATACGCTCCCAGGCGCGGTCAATGACGTCTTTGGAAAGTTCCTGATCCGTGATGTCTTTGATTTTATCGATGGCCATCTGTTTCGCTTCTTCTGGGTTTTCATTAATGAAGTCTGTGGCTTTTTTATGAGCTTCTACAATGCTTTCCACCATATCAGGATTCTCATCAACAAGTTTTTGCGAAGTGACGAACACCGCTGCAGGCAAAGTTTCACCAAAAGCAACTTGCGGTGTATCTACAAGGACTTTCCCGCTTCCTTCTTCCTCAATAGAAGATGCCCAAGGTTCGGGTACGGTAGCCACATCCACATTTTTCGTCTCAAACAAACTTGCATACGTCGCAGGTTTCCCTGTAACATGCTTCATCTCTCCATCAATACGATCAGAAGTCAAGCCGAATTCTTCTTTCATCATCGTCTCAAATTGCACATCGTGTGTACATCCTACCCTTGGAGAAACAAATGTCTTCCCTGCTAAATCTTCTGGGGATTCAATGCCTGCTCCTTCTCTAGCCATGATTACTGTACCACCTGTTGAACCTGCAGCAACGACATTGATTTTCGCTCCACTTGTGAAGTGGTTCATTGCTGGTCCCGGTCCTACAAGTCCTCCCTGTATATCTCCTGTTTCAATGGCCGTCATAAACGAGGATCCGTCAGGGAAGTATTGATACTTCACAGTGGTTCCACCCGGCAATGTTTCTGAATACAAATCCTTCGTTTCTGCCACCATTCCCGCTACGTGGTTAATATTTGGAAAATAGCCAATCGTAATTTCATTTGTACTCCCACCATTATCAGCGTTAGCTCCATCGCTTCCACAAGCAGCCATTACCAGGCTTAAGACAGCAAGAGCGACAATCGATAACCATTTTTTCATCTTCTCCTCAGCCCCTATCTATGTTTTCAATAAGCCCCAACGTTTCCTTACATTTCTTTCTAATTTAGAAAAGACAACCTGATCCACTATGGCACCAATGACACCAATAATAATGATAATAGCAATCACTTGATCCATGCGTGCATAATCTTGAGCATACCGTAACGAGTAACCCAATCCAGGACCATTGCTTAACAACTCACCAGCCATAAGCGCTCTCCAACTGAAAGCCCAGGCAAGTCTGACACCTGTCATAAAATATGGAATACTCGACGGGATCTCTACCCTGAAGAACAAACGGACTCCATTGGTCCCCATCGTCCGTGCAGCACGGACCAACTGTGGAGGGACGCTGTAAATCGCTGTACGTACATTTAAAGCCATGACAAACGTACCTCCAAGAACGACAACAAATACGACGGCAAATTCAGAAAAACCGAAAAGCATGATGGCAAGGGGTACCCATACGATACTTGGGATGCTTTGTAAGGCAATCAAATACATTCCGGCCGTTTCATCCGCTTGTTTGGATTTACCCAACAGTACACCTATAACTGTTCCAAACAAAATTGCGAGAGACAACCCCATAAATAAATGACGGAAGCTCGCTCCTAATGCCTTAATAAAATCGCCATCAGCAAATCCTTCATACAAAGCGACAGCCACTTTAATTGGTGATGGAAATACGATTTCTTCAAAAACGCCTAACGAATACACCATCTGCCACAATCCTAAAACGACAACTAGAAACCCAAGCCTTTTAATAGCTAGCTTCATTACGAAGTTCTTCCTTCAACACTTTATTGATTTCCTCTTCAAGCAAATCCATCACCTTGCGCTCAAGCTCAATGACCCTCTCATCTCCTCGTTTCCTAGGACGTGGAAGGTCGATGGAAAAGTCAGCAATGATCCGGCCCGGACGTGTTCCCATGACGACGACCCGATCAGACAATTTAATGGCTTCTTGTATGCTGTGGGTAACGAACAGGATTGTCTTTTGCGTCTCCTGCCAGATCTTCATCAATTCTTCGTGAAGAATATGTCTCGTCTGTTCATCCAGAGCGCCAAACGGTTCATCCATGAGCAGTACTTTCGGATCCATGGCAAGTGCTCTGGCAATCGCTACACGCTGCTGCATTCCTCCAGATAGCTCATGGGTGTAATTTTCCTTAAACTTGCTGAGGTGGACCATCTTTAAAAATCGATCCGCCCTATCCCCTGCCTCTTTTTTTGACCAGTGTCCCTTTAATGGAAAAAGGACATTCTCCTTTACGTTGAGCCAAGGAAAGAGTGAGGGCTGTTGGAAAACCATTCCGCGGTCCGGTCCTGCTTTCTTGATTTCTTCTCCTTCCAAGTGGATCGCCCCTGAAGTGACGTCTTCCAATCCTGCCACCATTGAAAGGAGCGTTGACTTCCCGCACCCAGACGGTCCTAGGAGTGAAACAAATTGATTCTCCTCAATATTCAAATCGATTCCAGAAAAGACCTCGAAACTGACTTCTTCCTTAGGATTAAAGGTCTTCCCCACTTGATCTATGGATAAAAACAATGCGTCACACCCTTATGGTTATAATTCCTATCAAAATAGTATGCTTTAAGTATATGATTAAGATTATACATATGTTCAGAATTGTGTGTCAACGATTTTAAAAGGAATCTTTTCTAATTGCTATCCCCTCTGTGTTAGGATGAAAATGAAAGGTGTGATTTCATGGATCAACTAATGTTCATCCAGACCGGAATGGGGACAGATGTCCACGGTCAAGATGTTACAAAAGCAGCCGTACGTGCAATAAAAAATGCCATCCATACAAACTCCATGCCAGGGATCCGCTCTGTCTTACCAGAACAGTCCTTGGATAATATGAAGATTAATGTCAAGCTTGCCCTTCCATGTGACTTCGATCAACTTGATCATGAAGAAGTGAAAAGAGCCATCCCTTACGGTGAAGTGAAAATTGACGTAGTGGAAGGCGGTATGCTGACAACAAGCGGCATTGTACTAGAAGAAAAAGAAGATAAAAATGATTTAATGTACATCGTGAACGCAGCCATCGAAGTAGGATATTGAAATCAAATCGCGAGGGAGTCTACCGGCATTGTAAGTTCCAAAAACATGAAAAAGCTTGAGAGTCATTGGTATACTCTCAAGCTTTGTTCCTTCAGTACGTTTCTTCTGCTTCATCCTGACTATCCATATACTTATCATAATGCTCATTACGCTGGAAACTAACCCCGTCAGGACCTGTATAACCATTCATATCTGTTGATACAAACGGTTCAAATTCCTCCACATAGCCCACACCATCCTGGTTGTCCATTAAAGATGAATCATCATAGGTCATGCTGCTCTGGTTAAAGGATGCCACCTGTTCATACGCATTTTGTTCATTGTAATCCGGGTCGTCATGATCCCTTCCGTAATTTGCTTCTAGATCGGAAAGAACATCCTCTTCAATCGGCCGGTCCATGGCAACCTCTTGATTATCTGACGCCGAAGCAATCGTTCTTGCAGTCGGAATGGCTTCCAAGCGCTCTTCAGGGATCTGCTCTCCCGTTTCCTCACAAATTCCATAGGTTCCTTTATCCATTTGTTTAAGGGAATATTGAATATCAGACAATTCCTCTTTTAAATGACCAAGCAATGCGATATCCTTTTCTCGTTCATATAGTTCCGTGCCTGAATCAGCCGGATGATTATCATATTGTGACAATTCCCCTGATGCCATATCACTCGCGAAGCCTCTCTCTAAACCAAAATGATTGTTGTCAATCAAACGTTGTTCAATTTCTCTTTTTCGTTCTTCCAATTGCTTTCTATAATGGGTGTAATCCATATCTTTTCACTCCTGATTGATGATTCCTTTTAGTTTGCTCAGGTGATATGGAGCTATACAAAAAGGAGCACTCCTTCATATAGGAGCGCTCCTTTTCCTACTATTTTCTTAACGCTTGTAAGAAATCTTCCTTGAGATCCTCCACATCTTCAAGTCCAATGGATACACGAACGAGTCCATCTGTGATGCCAAGCTCTGCACGACGCTCTTTAGGAATAGAAGCGTGAGTCATCATGGCAGGGACAGAAATAAGGCTTTCTACTGCTCCAAGGCTCTCTGCCAACGTGAAATAGTTAACGTTACGGAGCACTTGATCGGCTTTTTCCCCACTTCCAACGTCGAAGCTAATCATTCCACCATTGCCTCGTGCTTGCTTTTGATGCACGTCGCTTCCTTTATGATCGTCGAGACCTGGGTAATAAATGTCCGTCACTTCCGGAAGTTCTTGGAGAAACTCGACGAATTGTCGGGTGTTATCTTCAATTTCTTCCATTCGGATCCCGAGTGTCTTGATTCCTCTCATCAGAAGCCATGAATCTTGAGGTCCCAAAACTCCGCCCGTCGAGTTCAACACAAAATGGACGTCTTCTGCAAGCTCTTCATTGTTCACTACGACGAGTCCAGCGACGACATCACTGTGTCCTCCGAGATACTTTGTTGCACTATGCAAGACGATGTCAGCACCAAACTCGATGGGATTCTGCCAGTATGGTGTGCTGAAGGTATTATCGACGATAAACGTCAAGTTTTCTTCCTTCGCCAATGCCGACACTTTTTCCAAATCTGTTACTTTAAGCAGTGGATTTGTTGGTGTTTCAACATAGATGGCCTTTGTTTGATCCGTGATTGCTGACTTGATATTTCCAACGTCACTAGTATCAACAAAAGTTGCTTCCAAGCCAAAACGCTGTATGATTTTTGATACTAGACGGTACGTACCTCCATACACATCATCTGTAAATATCACATGGTCACCATGATTAAATGTCATAAGCACAGCTGTGATGGCAGCCATACCTGAACCAAAGGCGAATCCTTTGTGCCCACCTTCTAAATCCTTGATCAGTTCTTCCAAAGCAAAACGGGTCGGATTTCCCGTTCGGGAGTATTCATATCCGCGGTGCTGACCGACACCATCTTGTTTATAAGTACTCACCTGATAGATCGGAACGCTGACGGCTCCTGTCTTTTCATCCCCCGTAATTCCACCGTGGATGAGTTGTGTTTTTTTCCTCATGTCCTCACTCCTCATAGATCCCTTGACTTAAATATCGTTCGCTACTGTCTGGAAAGATGGTTACGATTCTTGCTCCTGGCTTCGCCCTTTCAGCTTCTCTGCATGCAGCTTCAAAGGCTGCGCCCGATGAACTGGCTACGAGCAAACCTTCGTTTAATGCCAATTCTCTTACACGTTGAAAAGCAAGATCATCCGGTATCGTATGAATCGCATCGAAATAATTCGTATCCATGTAAAAAGGTAGAAACTCCATCCCTATCCCTTCTGTAAGGTGAGGACCAGGTTCTCCTCCATTCAAAATCGATCCTTCTGGTTCAACGACCACCGTTTTGACTGATTCCATTTGTTCTTTTAAAAAACGGGAAGTGCCCATAAATGTCCCTCCCGTGCCAGCACCGGCAACGAAAATGTCGATCTCCCCGTTCATATCTTTTACTATTTCCGGTCCGAGGGATTCGTAATACGCATCTGGATTGGCTTGATTATGAAACTGCTGCGGACTGAAGGAATGAGGGATTTCGTTGCACAATTGTTCTGCTTTCTCAATAGCCCCCTTCATTCCTTTTTCAGTCGGGGTGTTTACGACTTCAGCCCCCAGCGCTCTCATCAGGGTTTGCTTCTCTTGACTGAACTTTTCCGGTGTTACAAAAAGAACCCGATACCCTTTTCCAATCGCAGCAAGCGCCAGGCCAATTCCGGTATTTCCCGCCGTGGGTTCAATGATTGTTCCCTCCGGCTTTAATAAGCCACGTTCTTCCGCATCCTTAATCAGTTTTAAACCCAGACGGTCTTTGATACTACCGCCTGGGTTCATGAATTCAAGCTTGGCAAAAATTCTAGCTTGATTCGGAATATCGGAATGAGTGAGTTCGATCATTGGTGTCTGACCAATTAATGATTGTATATTCTTCACGTAACCCATCGCATTCTCAACTCCCGTTATTATTAAAAGACTTCCGTCCATTCATCACGTTTTTCCAGTAGTTCTTTTGCCAGTTGCTGAGCACCTTCAAGACTGTGGCTCGCTGCAAAGCCGCACTGCACTTCGTTGCATGCCGGAACTTCTTCCGCTTCCAAAACATCTTGAAGAGTCTTCTCAATGACTTCGAGGACATTATCATAATTGTCGTCATTCAGAATGGCAATGTAGAAACCTGTTTGGCAGCCCATCGGTCCAATATCAATGATGCGATCGTGATGATTCCTGCTGTTTTCTGCCATCAAATGCTCAAGAGAATGAAGGGCAGGCATATCCATATGTTCCTGGTTTGGCTGCTTAATACGAAGATCATATTTGTAAATCTTATCTCCGTTCTCTCCTTCTGTAACTCCTACAAGACGTACGTAAGGGGCCTTAACTTTCGTGTGGTCAAGATTAAAGCTTTCAACGTTCATTGGCATATGATCATCCTTCTCCTTTTTTAGCCTGAATGAGCCAGGCGTATTTGTTCAGTTGTTCAAACGTTACCTCAAAACCGTTGATGACAAACATCTCTCTTAGTTCTTCTAGAAATGGGTAGTATTCTTCCTGCAAATCCTGCGCTAAATTTAAAAATCCTTGTCTTTCCGCGGTTTCGATCAACTGTTGTTTATGTTCAGCGTCCTTAAATATCGTGTCGATAAAAACGACTTCTCCATCATCTTCAAGACGATCTCGAAAGTTCTGGATCGCTTCCACTTTCTCATTCGTCGTCAAATGATGAAAAGCGAATGAACTGATAATGGACCGGATGGGTGTTAATAGTTTCGGGTAATCCAGAAAATTGCCATCATAGATAGCGGCTTCCGGGCATTTGACCTTAGCGATTCTTCGCATTTCAGAGGAAGGTTCAATCCCTAGAACAACCTTGTTCTGGTCGATAACCTTTCTCGTCAAATTCGCCGTCCCTACTCCGAATTCCATGACCGGGGATACGGAAAGTTCGGCTAAACGTCCCAACATTTGATCGTACCCTTCAAAGACTTCACGATATTCCGGATCTTTACCAGCTACTGTATCGTCATATGAACTCGCCCATTGATTAAATAGGTCGACGAATTCCATCCCCATAAATTTCATCTCTCCTCATTATTTATAATTCCAATGCGTTAACTCGGAATTATGTTTATAATGTATCATATTTCAAAAGGTTCCTCAATGTTATTGTTTTTCCAATAAAAAAGTTCATGAAAAAACCAGAGTCTTTAAGGGACTCTGGCTGTGGCTTATCTTCTTCTTTTTTTATGGCGGGAAGTTGTTTCTTCTACCTTTTCTCTTTTTCCAGGAGAAAGGTGCGCCATAGACCTTCTTTCTAGCTTCTGTTTAATATGCTGTTCTATTTGTTTTAATGCAGCTTTATCTTTTGGCGCTGCAAAAGTAATCGCTAATCCCTTGCCTCCCGCTCGCCCTGTTCTACCGATCCGGTGAATATAGCTCTCAGGATCCTGCGGAATATCATAATTGAATACGTGAGTAATGCCTTCCACATCCAGTCCCCTGGCCGCAACATCTGTAGCTACAAGATACTGAATTTTAGCATCCCGGAAGCGCTTCATGACTTTTTCTCTTTTGGCTTGAGAAAGGTCCCCGTGCAGCTCATCGGATTCATATCCTTTGGCAGTCAATGCATCATTCAGCTTTTTCGCTCTGCGTTTCGTTCTACAGAATATGACTGCAAGAAATGGCCTGTGTTCACTCATGATTTCAATAAGAGCGTCTTGTTTCGCTCGATCTGTTGTTTCATATAACAATTGTTTGATGTTAGAAACCGTCACTTTTTCCTCTTTCACTTCAATCCGCTCTGGGTTATGCGTTATTTTTTTGGCTAATGAATGGACTTGTGAAGTGATGGTCGCCGAAAATAACATCGTTTGCCTATTAGAACCACACTGGTTAATAATGTCCTGCACATCAGGAAGAAAGCCAGCTTCCAACATTTGATCAGCTTCATCAAGGACAAGCTGATGAATATTGGACAAGTCAACCGTTTCTCGTCTCAAATGATCCAATAATCGACCAGGAGTCGCAATGACTACATGGGCTTTTCCATTCAATTTGTTTGCTTGTTTAGCCACATCCTGACCACCATACACCGCAAGGACATGAGTTTTTTCGTTTTTAAGCTTGTTTACCTCATGCGTAATCTGCAATGCCAATTCTCTCGTCGGAGTGACAATGACAGCTTGTACAGCCTCCGAAGATGGATCTACTTTTTCTAAAATGGGCAAAACAAAGGCGAAAGTTTTCCCTGTTCCCGTCTGAGCTTGGGCAATGATGTCTTTTCCATCCATAAGAGGCGGAATCGCCTGTTCCTGTACAGGTGTTGGCGAAGCAATCCCCTGACGTTTCAGCTTATCAGTCAATTCTTTCGATATCCCTAATTTTTCAAATGGTTTCATTTATTGTTCACTACCTTCTATAAAATTCATTCCGTTATTTATTCCACATAAGCGCCCGCTTGTGGAATACTCAGTTTTGAGATAATCGGGGTTCGTTTACCGTGTTGGGCGTCAGGGGTGGAGGGGAATGGCGAGACTCCTGCGGGAAGAGAGTGTTTGGTGAGACCCCACAGGACGAAGTCCGAGGAGGCTCACCGCGCTCCCGCGGAAAGCGAGTCATTCCCCGCAGCCCCCATCTACTCAACAAAAGTCTCGAATTCAAGTCTTCAAGAATCCTGCCAGATCGTTGAATATGACCATTCCTTTATTGTACCTGAAAATAAGGGGTGATGTTGGGATAGGAGAAAATTGGTCGAGAGATGTTTGTTCATCAATTCTACCCTTTTCCATATAGATATAAAAAGGACTGCCAAAAAAGGGGGGCTCTTATGGACGTTATAGTGAGAAGTGGTGATACATTATGGTACTACTCCAACCTTTTTAACGTACCGTTGAACTTAATCATAGATTCCAATCCACAAGCGGATCCATCTTCGCTTCAAATCGGACAAACCATCCGCATCCCCGGTTATGAAACAAGCCCGTATCGCGTGCAAGCCGGAGACACCTTTTGGAAAATTGCCAGTGAACGAAGAATTTCATTGGATGCCATTGCTTTGTTGAACCCTTCCGTCAATCCTAGAATGCTTCAAATCGGTCAGGTTTTATCCCTCCCCGTTCAAGTAGCTTTCCGAGTTGTCGATGGAAACCGACCTTACGACTTTAACATACTCACGACTGATTTGAATGAACTTTACGAACTATACCCTTTTGTCAGAAGACAGACGATCGGAAATAGTGTGATGGGGAAAGATCTTATAGAACTTCAAATCGGCCGTGGTCCGAAAGTGGTTCATTGGAATGGGTCATTCCATGCGAATGAATGGATTACTACTGCAGTAATCATGCAATTTCTTAATGACTACTTGCTGGCACTAACAAATAAGGAGACTATACGGGGGCTTGAAATCCATCCTTTTTACGAGGAGATAACACTTTCTATTGTCCCAATGGTCGACCCTGATGGTGTGGACCTCGTTTTGAACGGACCGCCCGAAGGGGATTTTGGAGAATTAGCCTTAAGAATTAATGAGGGAAACACGGATTTTTCGGGATGGAAGGCAAATATCCGAGGGGTGGATTTGAATAACCAGTTCCCAGCCAAATGGGAGGTCGACGCAGCAAGGAAACCAACTTCTCCTGCTCCGAGAGATTTTCCTGGTGATCAACCGTTGACAGAGCCCGAGACGGTGGCGATGGCTGAGCTTGCAGGTGCCCGAAATTTCGAAAAGATGCTCGCTTTCCACACCCAGGGAGAAGTGATCTATTGGGGATACGAGGGTCTTGAACCTCCCCGTGCGATGACCATTGTAAATGAATTTGAAAGGGTAAGCGGCTATAAACCCATCCGTTTCATAGATAGCTTTTCGGGCTATAAGGATTGGTTTATTCAGGACTTTCGCCAACCTGGATTCACTGTAGAACTAGGGTTAGGGGTAAACCCCCTTCCCCTTGAACAGTTTGATGAAATTTACCAGGAAACAATAGGGATCTTTTTGGCAAGTATGTACATGTAGACATCTTGAAAATTTCTTTATAAACATCCCTCTAACATGAAAAACCCCTGCGGCATTCATACTGCTGCAGGGGTTTCTCTGTTTTAAAAGGCTTTTCTATCCATATGACCGTTGTGCTCTTTGATGACGTTAATCGCCCGGTCATACTCCTCTTCTTTAATAGAAAAATGGAGCACGTGAGTCAGATGCTTTTTATCAGATAAGGCACCTTCACGGTCATGTTTTGGTGAGGCGACCTCAGTAAAGTTGAAGGTGCCACCTCCTGAATTTGTTGAGCCGGCTACAGGAACGACAGGGGTCATATCTACATCCTCAGGAATGGCCTCCACTGTTTCCTGCTCGACCGATAATGATTGCAGTGATGCTTTTGCACTTTCTGCATCGTTTTCTGTTGAAAAATAAGCTTGAATTGTCTTTGCCATACGATCATCCCTCTCTATAAAAGGTGGTATGGTTATAGTATCCTTCCCTTATCCTTTTCAAACCTTTCCAAGCCTCTTAGCGTGGCAAACGAAAGAACACCTCTGTTAGGAGAGGTGTTCTTTCGCCAGCTGGATTTGCTTTTGCACTTGATCGAACCCCGTTCCTCCTTCACTGTTCCTTGCCGCTACGACTTGATTTGGGTTCAGCTTTTCAAAAATATCCGCTTCGAAAAGCGTGGAGAAGTCCTGATATTCCTCCAGAGTCAAGTCCAACAAGTACTTATCCTGTTGGATCGAATACAAAACGATTTTCCCGATTACTTCATGGGCTTCCCTGAACGGCAACCCTTTAACTGCCAAATAGTCTGCAATATCTGTGGCATTGGAATAGTCTTCATTGACCGCCTGCTTCATTTGATCTCCTTTGACCTGCATGGATGCAAGCATCGGAGCTAACAGGGATAAGGCCCCTTCAAGCGTTTCAACTGTATCGAACATTCCCTCTTTGTCTTCCTGCATATCTTTGTTGTATGCGAGAGGCAGCCCCTTCAGCAATGTAAGCAATCCCATCAAATGGCCATAAATCCTTCCCGTTTTCCCACGGAGCAGTTCAGGTACATCAGGATTCTTCTTCTGAGGCATAATGCTAGATCCTGTACAAAAAGCGTCATCCAATTCAACGAATTGAAACTCCTGACTCCCCCACAAAATTAATTCTTCAGACAAACGTGATATATGGGTAATCATTATGGAAGAAATCGATAAAAACTCAAGAATAAAATCGCGATCGCTGACTGCATCCAGGGAATTCGGATAAGGCTGATCGAACCCGAGAGCATCGGACGTCATTTTTCTGTCAATCGGATAGGGGGTCCCCGCAAGAGCTGCTGCCCCGAGGGGTGACCAGTTGATACGCTTCAGGCTATCCTTAAGCCGCTCTTTATCCCGCTCAAACATCCAAAAATAAGCCATTAAATGGTGACCAAACGAGACAGGCTGTGCACGCTGCAGATGGGTGTATCCTGGAAGAATCGTTTCCACATGCGTTTCCGCCTGCTTCACTAAGGAGGATTGCACCGCTTCTACTAGCTCCATCAACTCTTTCGTTTTTTCACGCAGATACAGGTGCATGTCCGTCGCCACTTGATCGTTCCGGCTTCTCCCGGTATGCAGCTTCCCTCCAACCGGTCCGATTTCGTCAATGAGTAATTTTTCTATATTCATATGAATATCTTCGTGTTCCACGGAAAAAGTGACTTCCTCTTTTTCCACTTTCTCTTTAATCGTTAGCAGACCTTCTTTGATTTGCATGACTTCATTATCCTGGATGATGTTACAGGCACCGAGCATTTCCACATGAGCGATACTTCCTTCAATATCCTGCAAAGCCAGTTTTTGATCAAAGGTGATGGAAGAGGTGTACTCTTCCACCAATTTATTTGTTGGCTTGGTAAAACGACCGCCCCACAATTTAGTCATGCTGGCTCACCACCGCCTGGTCCAGTAACTTCGCTCCTTTATGAACGTCCGCATGGACTTTTGTCGGCAATCCCCACAACTTAATGAATCCGACGGCTGCATTATGATCAAACGCATCTTCTTTCGAGTAAGTGGAGAGTTCTTCATTATATAAGCTTACCGGCGATTTCTTACCAATCACTGTATGATGCCCTTTGAACAACTTCACTTTAACGGTTCCAGTGACAACTTGTTGAGTAGAGTCAACGAATGCAGAAAGAGCTGGCTGAAGTGGAGAATACCATAGGCCGTCGTATATGATTTTGGAAAGTTGCTGATCAACGCTGACTTTGTATTGTGAAACCTCTCTTGTTTGTGTCAAAAATTCCAGTTCTTTATGGGCATTGATCAAAATCATGGCTGCAGGGTTCTCATATACCTCTCTCGATTTAATTCCTACAAGGCGATTTTCTGTATGATCAATTCTGCCAACCCCGTGTTTGCCTCCCAGTTCGTTTAAGTACTCAATTAGTGGAACAAGCTCCATTTTTTCTCCGTTCAGTCCGACAGGTTTCCCTTCAATGAAATCAATCTCAATCGTTTCCGGCTGATCGGGAGTCTTTTCAATCGGATTGGTCCAGGCATATGCCGCTTCCGGAGCTTCTTTCCAAGGATCCTCAAGTACTCCTGCTTCACAAGCACGGCCCCAAATGTTTGCATCGATGGAAAATGGGTTTTCCAGATTTACAGGGACCGGGATTCCGTTTTCTTCTGCATAAATGATTTGCTCATCACGTGTCATTCCCCACTCACGAACGGGAGCAATGACTTCAAGATCCGGGTTCAACGCTTGGATAGAAACTTCAAAACGCACCTGGTCGTTTCCCTTCCCTGTACAACCATGAGCGACAGCGACAGCTCCCTCCTGCTCGGCTACCTCTACGAGCAGTTTAGAAATCAGGGGACGAGAAAGGGCAGAAGATAATGGATATTTCCCTTCATAAAGAGCATTCGCTTTGAGGGCAGGCATCAAATACTCTTCAGCCAATATTTCTTTGGCATCCACCATGATCGCCTTGATCGCGCCTACATCAAGCGCCTTTTTACGAATTGTTTCCAAGTCCTTCCCTTCCCCAACATCTAGTCCTAGTGCAATGACATCATATCCATATTTCTCTTGAATCCATTTAACAGAAATCGATGTGTCCAATCCACCTGAATAAGCTAATACTACTTTTGGTTTTGTCATAGTGATTACCTCCTCGATTATTGTCCATAAAAAAATCCGTCTCCTACCTTGGGTAAGAGACGGATTTTGAATCATCCGCGGTGCCACTCTCATTGTCTGTATGTCAGACCAACTCGATGCTGATAACGGGGGCTCCCGGTCCTGGCTACTCGTTTCACCGAACATCTCAGAAGTGCGTTTCCGTATCAATCCGTCACCAGGCTTCCACCGCCCCCGGTTCGCTGTCGACCGTATTCATACGTACTCTCTTCGTCCACGAATGTATTTTTATAATTAATTGTTTATAATTATACAAAATCATATGCAGAAGTCAACAGATAAAACACATTTTCAAAGAAAGTTTCTCAGATTCCCATTTTCATAACCCCTCCTTCCACAAACGCTCCCTTTTCTTGAAGACTCAGTTTCGAGATGTTCCCGGGAGGCGTTACCTGGTAGAGCGTCAGGGGTGGCTGGGAAGCAACTCGCTTTCATAGTAAGGAGAAACGCCCCCTATACCTAGAGGAATGGGCTCCTATTCCCCAAATTATGGCAGGTATAAAGTGCTCTGTATCAAGCTTATAAATTCTGAAGGCCTGCTGAGGAGAGGTTATATGATCTATGGTCCTCAGTCATTCAAGCTGATTGTTCCAGTAGTGATTTCGAGAATCTTCCATGGCAAAGGGGCGGAGGGGAATGGCGAGACTCCTGTCTTAAGTGTGCAGGCGCCTCGATCAGCGGCGTATGGACTGGACTGAGCTGGCGGAGATAAAGGGAACACGAAGAACGAAGTGATTCGATGTTGACTTATCGTACAGAAGCGAGGGAAGTCTCACTAGCCGCTAGGCGCCGGAACCGGATATCTAAGAGGAAGAGAGTGCTTGGTGAGACCCCACAGGACGGCAGTCCGAGGAGGCTCACCGCGCTCCCGCGGAAAGCGAGCTATTCCCCGCAGCCCCATCCACTCAACAATAGTCTCGAAATCAAGTCTTCAAGAATCCTGCCATATTGTTTAATAATGCTCAGTAGATAATTTGGATATGTCAGGGTTTCCAGGGGAATATTCTCGTGTTAAGATGAGTAGGGTAAATTAAATAAAGTCTGCTTCAGGGCAGGAGAGGTTCTAGCGACACCCTCTATAAAAAACTAAGGATGGAACTGCACCTTGCCTTAGGTGCGGTTTTTTTAATGGTTTTGGGTGTGTAGAATTCTCTTTTTCGAGTATGAAAGGAGAATTTTTTTTATGGAAAAAAACAATAAAGCTGTGGTTGTATTCAGTGGCGGGCAGGACAGTACCACCTGTTTGTTCTGGGCATTGAAGAAGTTCGAATCTGTGGAAGTCGTTACGTTCGATTACAATCAACGGCATAAAGAAGAAATAGAAGTGGCGAAAGAAATCGCTGAAGATCAGCAGGTGCGTCACCATGTCCTTGATATGTCTTTACTTAACCAGCTCGCTCCTAATGCTTTAACACGGGATGATATTGAAGTGAAAGATGGGGAAGAGGGGGAACTTCCTTCTACTTTTGTGCCGGGAAGGAATCTATTATTCTTGTCTTTTGCTACAATTCTTGCGCGTCAGATTGGAGCAAAACATATGGTTACCGGAGTCTGTGAAACAGACTTCAGCGGTTACCCTGACTGCCGGGATGTTTTTGTTAAATCCTTGAATGTCACCTTGAATCTATCTATGGATGATGAATTCGTTATTCATACCCCGCTCATGTGGCTGGACAAAGCAGAAACTTGGGAAATGGCGGATGATTTGGGCGCTTTTGACTATGTCCGGGAGAAAACTTTGACATGCTACAACGGCGTACGCGGAGATGGGTGCGGGGAATGCCCGGCTTGTGAACTACGCAGGAATGGCCTTGATACGTATATCGCTAAAAAAGAGGTGACAGAATAATGTACGGCTTTACCATTGTTGAAAACTTGGAGAAAATCGATGATCACATCAAACGTCATGAGCTGAAATATCACCAAAAGCGCGTCCTCGTAAGCAAAGAATTCACTTTCGATGCTGCCCATCACTTGCATTGTTATGAAGGAAAATGCAAGAACCTTCATGGACACACGTATAAAGTGATATTTGGAGTGAGCGGCTTTGTTGATGACATTGGACTTGTCATTGATTTTGGTGACATCAAGAAGATTTGGAAAGAACAGATTGAAGTTCACCTTGATCACAGGTATTTGAATGATACACTTCCGAACATGAATACGACGGCGGAAAACATGGTCGTGTGGATCTATGAAAAAATGGAAGATGCCTTGAAAAACAATCCGAATAAATGTCGTGTTGAATTTGTGAAACTATATGAAACTCCGACGAGTTATGCAGAAGCAAGACGGGAGTGGATGATCGATGAATAAGTTTCCCGTACTCGAAATTTTCGGACCGACCATTCAAGGTGAAGGGATGGTCGTCGGTAGAAAAACGATGTTCGTCCGTACCGCCGGCTGTGATTATAGTTGTGCATGGTGCGACTCTGCTTTTACATGGGACGGAAGCGCCAAACATGACATTGAGCGTTTAACCTCGGAAGAAATCTTGAACCGACTTATAGAAATCGGAGGAGATCAATTCGATCATGTCACCATATCAGGTGGCAATCCGGCTCTATTAAAAAATTTATATGAACTGATTGGTCCGCTTCATGAAAGAAACATCGAAGTGGCCCTTGAGACACAGGGCAGCCGCTGGCAGGAATGGTTCACCCAAATTGATGACCTGACCCTCTCCCCTAAGCCCCCCAGTTCCAGGATGAAAACGGATTGGAGTATTTTGGATGATATCTTTAATCGACTGGAAGCTGCTGGCCGACAGAAGAACACGAGTATCAAGGTGGTCATTTTTAATAATGAGGACCTGACTTATGCCGAAAAAGTCCATGAACGTTATCCTCATGTCCCTTTCTTTTTGCAAGTCGGCAACGACGATTTGGAAGAAAAAGAAGCAGGAACATTAGCGAGTCACCTCCTCGATCAATATGAATGGCTGATCGACCAAGTGGTCGCCTCTTCCAAGCTGAATAAAGTTCGCGTTCTCCCACAAGTGCACGCACTTGTCTGGGGGAATAAGCGAGGGGTATAAAAGAAAAGCCTGACAGCATGTGTGTATGCTGTCAGGCTTTTTTCTTATCCTCGTTTTTTACCATCATAATGCCCCTTCACTACAACGGCTGCATGGACTGCTCCAGGGACAAAGAAAATCAAAGTTAATAATAAGTTTAATAGCGCCTTTAGTGGTTTACCTGTCAGCAAAACAGCTAAAGGTGGCAAAAATATGGCTAATATATACAACATGGTTCAATCACCCTTTCTCTTGCTTCCTTTCAGTCTTCCCTTCTGAGTGAGATTGAACACTCCCCGATTGTCTCCTTCTCTGATTCCATATCGTGATTTCAAGTGCCGCTATACACACAAGCAGCCATGCCAGACCGAATAACATCCCTCCTACGACATCTGTGAAAAAGTGCACGCCTAGATAAACCCGGGAAAGTCCGACAAGTGTAATCAATATACCCAGTGCTATATTAATGGTCCATTTCCAAGATTTCTTCAATGGACTGATGACGACTAAATAGATGAGAAACCCGTAAAAAACCACGGATCCTGTTG
This sequence comes from Halobacillus sp. AWM4_238, assembly GCF_056158265.1. Classification (NCBI taxonomy): domain Bacteria; kingdom Bacillati; phylum Bacillota; class Bacilli; order Caryophanales; family Bacillaceae; genus Halobacillus; species Halobacillus sp. AWM4_238. The sequence goes on along the minus strand of NZ_JBSWSY010000002.1, from coordinate 3,911,970 downwards.
TATGTCCACTTGGAAAACTGAAACCCGTGCCATCATACTCGGCCAGCACTTCAGGACGTTGGCGCTCGAAGGTAATTTTCAATAATTTCGTCAGAGAACTAACCCCAATCATGACAATCACAAAATAAATGCCTACCCACCGACTAAATGGGGAGAAAAACAATAAAAAGATAAGCAAGGCTACAGATGCTATGGATATGAATAAAACGGAGCCCAAGTCCGTCGTCCATCCCCAAAACGTATCCAACCACGGGGTAGTGATGGACCTCACTACATCTGTCGCTGCCTGATCAACAACGAACTTTTCCTGTTCAAGGACATCTGCCGCAAGTTCAGTAAAGAAATAAACGGCTCCGCCCACCAATGCAAAGCCCGCTAAAATAATAATAATAGACGCTTTCGAAAGATCTGAAAGCTTTGTTCCTGAAAACAACATCTCAGTTCCTCCTGACTACCACTGATTCTTCTTACCCCCTTCCCCTAATTGAGAACGGTTAACCTTGGAATACAAATATCAATACTCTATAGATGCCACAGTTCAACGTAAACAATTAATATAAAACGATAGTTCTAGTCTTACCGGATCGTTACGAAGGAAAACATGAATATCAATGACATTGGCGATCAACGTCCTCATTTTTATTATTACTCTTTTTCCCATAATCTTAATTCATTAACAAGTTTCCGTTTTTTGCGACATAGTGTATCTGTTCTTCACTAGAATTATTTCCTGGACAATAAAAGACACTCCCTGTCCAGGAAGTGTCTTTACCGTATAAGCTTCTTCTTTTATTTTTGTTGCCTCTCTAGATCCATCGTTGTTTTTTCCTGTAGGATTTTACATCTCTATAATTTTTCCGCCCTTCTTCGCTCATACCCAGATAATGTTCTTGGACTTCCTGGTTAGAAAGAAGCTCAGATACCGGCGCTTCCATAACAGCCCGGCCGTCCTCTATAATATATCCATAATCTGCGATGGAGAGGGCTACATTTGCATTTTGCTCAACGACAAGGATAGACATCCCCTCTTCTTCATTGATCTGTTTGATGTTCTGAAAGATTTCTTTGACAAGAAGCGGCGCAATGCCAAGAGACGGTTCATCCAATAACAAAAGTTTCGGTTTCGCCATGATCCCTCTGCCGATGGCGAGCATTTGTTGTTCTCCCCCGGAAAGCAAACCCGCATGACGGGTGCGTAACGTCTTTAATTTTGGAAAATAATGATAGACACGATCCATATCTTTCTTAATATTCCTTCGGTCTTTTCTTGTATGAGCACCTGCTGTTAAATTTTCTTCAACCGTCAGATGCTTGAAAACTCTTCTTCCCTCCATGCTTTGAAAAATACCTTTTTGAACAATTTTATCTGGACTCATTGACGTAATGTCCTCTTCCTGATAAGTGATTTTCCCTTTTGTTACCTGACCATTATCTCCCCCAAGCAAACCAGAGATTGCTTTGAGTGTCGTTGATTTTCCAGCTCCGTTACTCCCCAACAATGCCACGATATCTCCATCAGGGACCTCGATGGACATCCCTTTTAATACTAAAATCATTTTAGAATAGACGACTTCGATATTATCCACTTTTAACATGCCGGTTCACCTTCCTTTAGAAAAAGGGGCCTCTATATGAGCCCCCTGCTTCTTTAATCTTCATGACTGAAATAATCGGTGATGACTTCAAATTTCCCGTTTTTCACTTCGGCTAGACGGACTTGATTCGTTCCCGCATGGTCTTCTTCTGAAAAAGTGACGGGAGCGGCTAGACCACCCAAATCCAAGTCTCTTATTTGTTCAATTCCTTTACGAATTCCTTCTCCATTCAGTTCTTCTGAATTCCCTATACCTTCAGCCATGATCTTGGCGGTTACCCATCCTTGAATGAATTTTTGGCTGACATCTTCCAGACTTTCCCCTTTGGACTGCAGGTGCTCTTCAACTTCAGCAAGCCCTTCCAAGTCTTCATAAGGAAAAGCGTGGGTGACGACCCCTAACATTCCCTCTGCCGCATCCCCAGCAATTTCTACAACGCCTTCACCTGTCGCCCAGTTCAAACCGATGAATTGGGTATCAATGCCAAGCGTCTGTGCTTCTCGTAAAATCGTAGCAGTTGCTCCCCAGGTTTGCTGAATAATCGCATAATCAGGGTTTGTTTCTTCCATATTCAACATTTGGGACTGTGCTTCTGTCGCTGTCACAGGTATGACTTGTTCATCCACAACTTCCACGCCTGCCTCAGCCGCATATGCTTTAATATCCTCAATCGGTGAACGCCCGAACGCGGTATCGTTGTAAAGGAGAGCAAGCGTTGGATTGTCACCTTCGTGATTTTCCTTGATCCATTTCACCACAGCTCGTCCTTGATCAGAATATGTAGCAGCTGTCAAAAAGTTGTAGGGACTCTCCTCTAAATTCTTCAAGTTTTCCGAATAGGAAGCAGAGAAATACGGAAGTTGGTCATTGGCTACTTGCTGACGAAGCGCTTCTGTATCCGCCGTCCCCCAGCCAAGAATAGCCGATACATCATCTTTGTCACGCAACTCTTGGTACAAACGCTGTCCTTTTGCCATATCGTAGGCGTAATCGTCACCAATCAGTTCGACTTTGACACCTTCTATTCCACCTTTACTATTGAGATAGTCAAAGTAAGCTTTCTCACCTTCTGAATATGGGGTTCCGACATCACCCGTACCTCCTGTAATATCAAAGAGAGCTCCAATTTTTACAGTGTTTCCATCAGAAGCTTCAGCATCTCCTCCAGAGGCACCTTCATCTCCAGCACAAGCAGCCATGATACCCACCAACAGAACGAAACACAACAAGAGCATGGTCGATTTTACATACGTTTTAATCAATTCCCCAACTCCCTTTCTATGGTTAGATTGTCTAAAATTAAAGTAGAAAGATCTATCTCTCCATTTGCTAATATGAAAATGGCCAAACTTTGAAGTAGTTTTTGATATTACTCCAAATATGCGCCAAGCCTCCAGGTTCAAAGATGAGAAACAAAATGATGGCTGCCCCAAAGGCAAGTTCCTGGAAAGCGGCTAGCGTGTTTTGCATATCCGGCATATAGACAGCGATATAATCCATTACAAAACCGAGCCCCACAGGCAAGAGTGTAATAAAAACAGCACCGAGGATCGCTCCAAGGATGCTCCCAAGGCCACCCACTAAGATCATCGCCAAGTATTGGATCGATACCGTAATACTATAAAGTTCCGGGCTTACAATCATCGTATAGTGAGCAAGCAGTGCGCCAGCAATCCCAACAAAAAAGGAACTGATGGCAAAGGAAAGTACCTTGTAAGTGAACAAATTAATGCCCATAATTTCTGCCGCTACATCCCGGTCGCGCACAGCTAGAAACGCTCTACCCGTACGGCTGCGGAATAAATTCAAGGAATATACGATGGTAAAAAGCAGAATGATCAGGCACAAATAGTAGTAACTGCTTGCAGACATTAAAGAAAAGCTTCCAATGGATGGCCGCTGAAGCACCATTCCAGAGGTCCCGCCAGTCAAGCCTGTCCACCGGCTGATGATAAACAAAATGATGAACTGAGCAGCCAGGGTTGCAATCGCTAAATAAAGTCCTTTCAGTCGCAGGGATGGTATTCCGAACAATGCCCCTACAGAAGCCGTAACAAGACCTGCGACAGGTAAAGCCACCCAAAAGCTCAGCCCTAACGTACTTGTCAAAATGGCTGATGTATAACCACCCACACCAAGGAAGGCACCGACACCGATCGAGATTTGTCCTGTAAATCCTGTCAATATGTTTAATCCGATGGCACCGATCGAAGCAATCGCACATAACGTTGCAAGTCCAATGACATAATTATCAGCAAGTAACGGAAACAAGAAAGCCAGAATCGCGAGACCAAGCATTCTGATTTTCACACGTCTGATTGAAAAAATGGCCATATCTTTCTCGTAACGGGTCTTGTAGTTGCCACATTCCATCACAAATGGATTTTTCATATCGTCACACCCTTTCCATTCCACCTTTTCCAAAGAGACCGTACGGTTTGATCATTAAAATTAAGATGACAACGATGAATGGGAACACTTCTTTCAACCCCCCACCAACAAGAGGGTCAATGTATCCACCTGCCATGCTCTGCAAAATTCCTATGATAAATCCACCCACGATGGCCCCAGGGATACTATCCAATCCTCCAAGTATGACCACGGGCAAAACGGTAAGGCCGATCACACTCATGGTGGCGTTCACTCCATTAATATTTCCAAGCAATACACCACCGACAGCTGCGACGATACATGCAATCGCCCATGTAATGGCAAATACCCGCTTCACGTTGATCCCCATGCTGGCAGCTGCCTGGAGATCATCCGCTACAGCACGCATCGCCACTCCCATTTTTGAGAACTTGAAAAAGATCGTAAAAGCAAGGAGTAGAATCATAACAATAATGAACGACCATAAATAGACCGGCGTAATCAGAACTTCACCGAACGTAACCGGGGTGTTCGGAAAGAGATTTGGATACACGCGCGTCTGGTGACCCCATACCATATGGACCAACCCTGCAAGCAGGTTACCGAGCCCAATCGTCGCCATAATGACCGAAATGGTCGGGGCATTCAGTAACGGTCTAAGTACGACTCTCTCAACCATTAACCCCAGCACCCCACACACGCCAAGGGTAACAGCAAGAGCTACTAAAAAGGGGAGTTTCAAAGCAGTGACCAGCGTCAAACAAATATAGGAACCAATAAGAACAAACTCTCCATTTGCGAGATTCAAAGCATCACTGGCTTTATAGATGAGTACAAACCCTAAAGCTACAAGCGCATAAATACTTCCTACTACAATGCCACTGACAAGCATTTGCATAAAAAAAGTCAACTCATGCCACCCCCTGTGATCGATCCAATAAGATAACCGGGACGATTTCCCCTTCATCCGCTTCTTCAGGATAAAGATTTGAAAGTGTATCGAACTGCCCGGAGTCGTTATATAACGCAGCTAAATACCGCTTGTAATGCTTTTCCACCGTTCTTTTTACCGTTTTTTGTGTCGAAGTCATTTCCCTCTCACTTAGTCCTAACTCTTCAGGAAGGATGACGAACCGTTTAATTCGACTTTCTTCAGGTAAGGATGCCATGATTTCAATGACTTGATCCCTAATAAGATCAATGATCTCCGGATGCATGGTCAAATCCCGGTAACTCGTATACGAAATTTGATTCTTTTCTGCCCAACGCCCCACACTTGCCCGGTGGATCGTAATCATGGCCGTTAAATAGGAACGCCCCTCTCCGAAGACAACCGCTTCTTGTAAGTAATTACTTTTCCGAAGCTCACTCTCAACTTCACTGGATGACAATCCATCGGTCGAATCCAAGGCCAAGCGCTCCTCCATTCTCCCGCGTATTTCCAATTCACCTGACCTCAGGATATCCCCGTAGTCCCCAGTTGAAAATTCCGTCACAGGATGATCGCCGAGATAGCCGGCAAAGACTTGGAGACCCTCCGCTTGTATTTCGCCTCTGGAGGCTATGTTCATGGATAACCCAGGCAGCGGTTTCCCAGCCCCTGCTGCTGTCCATTCCCCATCCCTCTGAATGGTGGCATATCCTGTTGTTTCGACTAACCCATACGTTTGTTTCACATTGACCCCCAGTCCTTGGAAAAATTCATAGGCATCTTCATTCAACCGGCCGCCAGTCACATAGGCGCGTTTTAAACGGGAGAGTCCTAAATGGTCACGTATAGCACTGTACATAAAGAAGTCATTGATCGAGTATTTCAGTTTCGATAAAAAAGAGACCGAACGGTTGCTCAATTTTGCTCGTGCATTTTTTTCTATGCCAGTTTCAGTGAGTTCATAGATCTTTTTCTTCAAACGTGTGGAATCATTGATTCGAATTCGGAAGCGGGTCAGCATATTCTCAAATGTTCTTGGAGGTGCTTGGATCAAGTGTGGGCCGATTTCTCTTAAATCGTTTAAAATAGTGGATGGTTCTTCAGGGAAATTGATCGTCATGCCTCTTGTCAGAGACAGTCCGACCGCCATCACTTGTTCACAAATCCAAGCAAGCGATAAGAAGGATAAGTAGTCATCATCGGCTTTAACGGGGTCTACTTCATGAAGAGATAAAGCCGTTTGAATCAAGTTGGTATGTGTGAAGGTCGCGGCTTTCGGGTCACGCGTCACCCCGGACGTGAATGTAATGAAAGCAATGTCGAGTGGTTGTACTTTTTGAATTTGATGCTCAAAAAAAGTCGGGTCTTCACTGGCGCGGGTTCTACCCACGGCCTGAACGTTTTTTAGATGGATAAGCTTTTCATGAGTGTAGGACCTAAGGCCTTTTTCATTATAAAATAAGATCGCCTCAATAGTTGAAAACGAATCAATAATTTCAAGCAGCTTGTCTACTTGTTCCTGATCCTCTACAACTAATACCTTCGGTTCACATTCGCGCAGGTAATGAGCCAACGTTTCCGGGGAGGCATCTTGATAAATCCCTACAGGCAATGCTCCAATCGCCTGGGCTGCGAGTTCTGCCACTAGCCATTGCGGCCGATTGTCGCCGATAATTCCAATACGGTCACCAGACTGGATGGATAACTCCTCTTGGAATCCAAGAGCCAGTGACTCAACCTCTTTATAATAATTGTGCCATGTCCATTCTTTCCAAATGCCCAAATTCTTCTGTCGAAAGGCTACTTTCCTCCCTTCATTTTCCGCTTTTTCAAATAAAAGCTGAGGTAGCGTTCGGTGCGTCATTCCACAATTCCCTCCTTATGTGGTCACTTCTTGTTCACCCAAATAGGCTTTGATAACATCCGGGTTCTTCTGAATTTCTTCAGGTGTACCAAATCCGATACGTTTCCCAAAGTCCAACACAGCAATTTTGTCAGAGAGGTCCATGATGACTCCCATATCATGTTCAATGAGAAACACTGTAATGCCATTCAGTTCATGCATATCTAAGATGAACCGGGCCATGTCCTCTTTTTCAGCACTATTCATCCCTGCCATCGGTTCATCAAGCAGAATCACTTCAGGTTCAAGAGCAAGGGCACGGCCCACTTCGACTCTTTTTTTCAATCCGTAAGGAAGTGTACCGACTGGCGTATGACGGATGTCCTGCATTTCAAGAAATTCTATGACTTCCTCCACGGACTGACGGTGCACGACCTCTTCCTTCTCCGCACCACCCCAGTAAAGTCCACCAGCGAAAATACCTGCTTTCATTTTGACGTGACGTCCAAGCTTCAGATTATCCAGGACAGACATATGTTCAAACAGAGCGATATTTTGAAATGCACGGGCAATACCTAGAGAAGTCCTTTTGTAAGGCTTCATTCTCAGTATTTCTTTACCGTTAAAGCGGATTGAGCCTGCAGTCGGTTTGTACAGTCCACTTATACAGTTCAGCATGCTCGTCTTCCCTGCTCCATTCGGCCCAATCAAAGAAAAAATCTCACCTTTCTCTAAATGATAGGACACGTTGTCCAAAGCCTTTACTCCACCGAATTGCAACGAAACATTTTCGACCTCTAGAATAGGCAAAAGCGAGAATCCCCCTTTTATGTAAGCGTTATCATCGTTATAAAAGTATTATATAGCCTTAAAGAGAGAAGTCAATATAGTTTTTGTAATTTTGAGAATATTAAGTATATTGTTAGATTATGTAAAAACTTCTGACCTTTTGATATGAAAGGGGTGGAATCGGTCCCGCGACCCTCCCTCCAAAATTAAAATTTATTATATAATTTCACAACCTCCCATCTTCATTTTTAATGCTTTCCTTATTTTGAAAACAACCATCTATGAAGAATACAAAAAACTCTTGATTTTTATCAACGATCTAGATAAAATAATAATTGTCGAAAAAATATACGGGGCATTAGCTCAGCTGGGAGAGCGCTTCGCTGGCAGCGAAGAGGTCAGCGGTTCGAGCCCGCTATGCTCCACTGCTTAGAGCCACCATTTCTATTACTTGAAATGGTGGCTTTTTCTATATTCATAGAGCAACTATTGAAAACACTTTTCTTATTAAATGTAGGACGGTTCTATTGAAAATTGTATCTACTTGCCGATAAATGTAGAAGAACGATGTTGTCAACATGCGGCATCGATTCTACATACGAATCGGAGGTACAACTATGTTCAAAAAAAGAAACAAGAGCAAACAGGGGTCCTTTTGGAACCGAACCTTGCAAAGGCAAATCTTAATTCCATTTCTCACATTAATCGTGGCCGCTGGCATCATCATTGGTTATGCGAGTTATACATTCGGCGTTTCCATTACGACCGATGAACTCACCGATAATGTAGAAAAACAAATGAACTCTTTAAATGATTCATTCGAATTGTTTTTCCAATCTCAAGAAGATATCGTCAACCACTATTCCCAGGAACCGGCATTCATCAATTATGCTACTGAAGAAGACCGCGTCATTCGTCGCATGGATGACATCATTTCATCCAATGAAATCGTAAAGAACGCTTATATGGGTGTTGAAGAATCGGGTGAAACCATTACAGATTCCACCTTGACCTTACCATCTGATTTCGACCCTAGAGGACGTCCCTGGTACAAAGACGCAGTAGCAAGTAAAGAGGACCTCATATGGACCGCTCCCTATATGGATACCAATACGAATGAAATGATCATGAGTGTTGCCCGCACGGTTATGGATGGCAGTGAAGTAATGGGAGTGTTCTCCATCGATCTTAATATGACCTCCCTTCTTAACCTTGTGGAAAATGCAAAAATCGCCGAAACCGGCTACGCAGCCATTTTTGATAAAAACGGAACATTCATCTCCCACCCGGACGCTGAACTTGTAGGTTCAGACGAATCAGAAGAGAACTATTACCTGAAGATTATTGAGCAGGACCAGCCTTCAGGTGTCGTCACTTACGAATTTCAGGGGCAGGATAAAACATTAGGCTACTCGATTAATGAAACGACTGGCTGGATTATCATAGGCACGGTGTACAAATCCGAATTGGAAGCTAAAGGAGCTGCTGTCCTCTTACCAATTGCGATCACCGTTTTAATCATTTTAATCATATCTATCATTGTTTCCTTCATTATTGCACGTCGAATACGCCGTCCCATTGTTACCTTACAAGAAAATATGAAACTTGTTGAAGAAGGCGATCTGACTGTTGATCTCCTTCAACAAAGAGATGATGAAATTGGACAGTTATCAACTTCGACTCACGAAATGAAAGAAAGCATCAAGAGAATCATTGAACAATTGCAAGAAGCAACCGAAGCCGTATCTACACAAAGCATTGGCTTAAAACAATCTGCTGATGAAGTTCGAGAAGGAAGTGAACAGATTGCTTCCACAATGGAAGAACTTTCGGCTGGTTCTGAATCACAAGCGCATAGTTCCTCTCGCTTGTCTGAGATGATGGATTCGTTTGTTAACGAGATCAAGGAAGCCAGACAGAATGGAGAAAACGTCGCAGACTCTTCACAACAAGTGTTATCCATGACGAATGATGGCAGTCAGATGATGCAGCATTCGGTAAATCAGATGCAGAACATCGACCAGATTGTCAAAGATGCCGTCGAAAAAGTACGAGGTCTGGATCAACAATCCCAAGAAATTTCTAAACTTGTACAAGTCATTCAAGATATTGCCGAGCAAACCAATTTACTATCTTTGAACGCTGCTATTGAGGCTGCACGGGCTGGAGAACACGGAAAAGGCTTTGCCGTAGTCGCGGATGAAGTTCGTAAATTAGCCGAGCAGGTAACCAACTCGGTAGAAGATATTACAGGGATCGTGAACGGTATACAAAATGAGTCTACAAATGTCGTCACAACATTACAGCATGGATATGAAGAAGTGGATCAAGGAACAAAACAAATGAAAATAACCGGAGAAACTTTTGACAAAATTGAGGAATCAGTGACTGATATGGTAGCTAAAAGTCGTGAAATATCCGACAAACTGAAGAAAATTTCTGAGGATAGTTTTGAAATGAACGCTTCGATCGAAGAAGTGGCTTCAGTTTCAGAAGAATCTGCAGCCGGTGTGGAACAAGTGACAGCCGCTGCTCAACAATCTAACAGCTCGGTTGAAGAAGTTTCTCATAGTGCAGATGAACTATCTTCTCTATCTAAACAACTAGATGAACAAATCCGCCATTTTAAAGTCAAAGAGTAAACAAAAAAAGCCTCCCGAAATGGGAGGCTTTTTTAAATTATGAAGCTTTTGTTACCTTTTCTGTTTGAGTCGCGGATGTCGTCATTAACGTTGCGACGATCAATACAATAACCGCAACAGGTACAGCGACGACTACGCTGTTCACTTCAAAAGGCTGCCCTAGAACAATTTCCCATGTTAATGTGGCCAGCACACCAGCGATCATGGAAGATACACCACCGACCGCATTGACGCGCTTCCAGAAGAATACGGCCAGTACAGCAGGTGTCAACCCTGCGCCATAAACCGTATAAGCATACATTTGTACACTTAACACTGTTGGGAAGTAACTGATGATTACGAAGGCGAATACGCCAAGAGCCACAATGAAAATTCTTGTCATAGCAAGAAGTTTTTTATCAGAAGCATCTTTATTCACGTACTTACCGTACAGGTCATATGTTAAGTTCGTAGCTGCAGAAAGCAAGTAAGAATTCCCTGTCGTAATGATGAAGGAAGCTGCTGCTGCAAGCAAAATACCGCCGATGGCGACCGGCATTGCAATGGTAGTTGCCATCAATGCCATTCCTGGATCGATATCCGGGAACAAGGAGCGGGATGCGAAAGCGATTAAAGAAATGGATGGTGAAATGACGATCATCGCGATCAGCCAGCCCATTTGCGCACGCTTTGCGGATTTATCTCCTTTGGAAGAGGCAAGACGTTGATACATGTTTTGGTCACCAAGTAATAAGAACAAAGAAGGCAATAGATAACCGATCATTTGAATCGTCGTCAATCCACCCGTTGCACTCATGTGGGACTCAGGTACATTAGCGACGATCTCACTCCATCCACCTGCGACCATGATGATTGTTGGGACAGTAATAATCAAACCACCCACCATCAAAAAGCCGCTGATGGCGTCCGTTTGAGAAACAGAACGAAGTCCTCCGATCATCGCAAGGAAGATGATCATTCCAGCACCGATCATGGTACCCGTCTGCACTGTCATTCCTGTCGTTAAGTTAAGAATGAATCCAAAGCCTTTCATTTGATAAGAAACGATACCGACATAAGCAAGAATGATAATAACACTCGCAATGTTACGGGATGTACGCCCATACTTTGACTCTAAAATACCAGCAACGGTGAATTTACCATGTTCGCGGATTTTAGGTGCAACGACATAAAGAATGATAATACCGATTAACGTTGGGAGCATCATCATCAAAGAAGGAAGAATCCCGTAAGAGAAAGCCATAGACGTTTCTCCACCTGAAATACTTCCGCTTCCTGTCCATGTAGCCAGAAGCGTTCCCATCAATACAAAAGGTCCTAGACTCTTACCGGCTAATACAAAATCTTCACTGCCGGCTACTTTTTTCGACATGAATACACCAATGCCGACCATTAATATTCCATAGATTGCTATAAACCATAACAAAGTTGGATCTTGTTGCAGTTCCATAACTACTAAATCATCTCCTGATGTTTTTTGTTGGCTGGTTCCTGATGAGCTGTTCTACTAAAAACATCGGCCGATGTGAAATCGCTCTTTGAACACAACGTAAATAAAACTAACATAGATTTTCATATTGTGAAAATGGCACTTCATGTGTTGAAAAAGGGCAGATTCATGCGTTTTTTAAGGATTCCATTTTTTCACATACCCCTATGAAAGCGATAACCACACCCTTTCCAAGAATTGCTTTATTCTTACGAAATTTCTGTTAAATAAACAAATAACCGCCAGAATATTGTAGTAAAATTAGTTCTAAATACCTATAAATATTAATGCTATAAAGTTGCAGAAAAGGAAAAACCCTCCCTCCTTCTTATTCAACAATATGGCAGGATTATGGAAGACTCAGTTTTGAGATGTTTCGGGGTTCGTTGCTGAGTTGAGCGTCAGGGGTGGTTTCGAGATACTTACAAGGCAAAGGGGCGGAGGGGAATGGCGAGACTCCTGCGGGAAAAAAGTGCAGGGTGAGACCCCACAGGACGCAGTCCGAGGAGGCTCACCGCGCTCCCGCGGAAAGCGAGCTATTCCCCGCAGCCCTAATCCACTCAACAAAAGCCTCGAAACTGAGTCTTAAACTAAAGGGAGCAATTGTTGAGGAGTATACAAAAGCTGGCACCCTTTTGGGGTGCCAGCTTTTGTAACGTATTATATAAATAATAAACTTAAGATATAACGGCCTTCACACGGTTTTGAATAACATTGTTCAATAATTGCTTCCCATCACCTGTACCAATGGACTCCGGATGGAATTGCACCCCTTCAATAGGATATTCCAAGTGGCGAATACCCATCAATTCTCCCTCAACGGTCGAAGCGGTCACTTCAAAGCACTCCGGTAAATCTGAAAGCTCTACGATCAACGAATGGTAGCGCATCGCCTCCATCGGGTTGCTTAACCCTTTGTAAATACCTTTCCCATCATGGAAGATCCGTGAAGTTTTTCCGTGCATCAGTTTCTCTGAGCGTACAACACTTCCCCCAAACACTTGTGCAATCGCCTGATGACCAAGGCAGACACCGAAGATTGGGATCTCTCCTTTGAATCTGTCGATCACTTCGCAGGTCAGGGGTGTTTCATCCGGGGAACACGGACCCGGAGAAAGAAAAATCAAATCTGGACTAAGCTCTGTTATTTCCTCTATGGTTACTTCGTCATTTCTCTTCACTATCACTTCTTCCCCAAGCTCTCCTAGATATTGGACGAGATTATAGGTAAAAGAGTCATAATGATCAATCATATAAATCACTCTGCTCCACTCCTCTCAGCTCTTTCTAACCTTATTGAACGAGCGCTCTAATTTCCTTGGTGAAATGTTCGAGAACTTGCTCCGTTTTTCCTTTTTCGATATTTTCAAGCTCAGCTTCTATGAGACGAATGATCTTACTTCCTATGATGACACCGTCTGCGTGATTTCTTACAAGTTGAACATGTTCATTGGTCGATATACCGAATCCTACAGCGACAGGCACTTGACTGTGCTTCCTAACCTTTTCAATGAAATTCAAAGCCTCGGAGGACATTTCCTTTCTCTCTCCGGTTACTCCAAGAGAAGAAACACAATAAAGAAATCCTTTCGCGTGTTCTGCAATCTGCTTGATCCTTTGATCAGAGTTAGGAGCGACAAGAGAAATAAACTCAATGCCACTTTTCTCTGACTGGCTGCGAATATCCCCGCTTTCTTCAAAAGGAAGATCTGGGATAAGAAGACCTTCAACGCCATTCTTTTCTAACAGTTGAAAGAATTCCTCATGTCCGATCTGGAGGACAGGGTTATAATACGTAAAAATGACGACTGGAATTTCGAGTCCTTCATCTCTTAACTTCGGAACAAGCTCAATCGCTTTACGTAACGACATCCCGGACTTCAAAGCCCGTTGAGCTGCACGCTGGATCGTTGGCCCGTCTGCAAGCGGATCCGAATAAGGAACACCCAATTCTAAAATGTCCGCTCCTTCTTCCTGCAAACGCAAAGCGAATTCGATCGTCCACTCCGGAGTTGGATCCCCAGCTACAACGAATGGGATGAACAAATTTTCCGTTTTCGTTAGTTTTCCTTGAAATGATGTCTTAGTCAGCATGTCAAACCTCCTCCTGGAAGTGTTCCATTAATGTTGCCATATCTTTATCTCCACGGCCGGAGAGATTGATCAAGATGGTTTCATCCGGGCTCATTTGAGGTGCTTCTTTAAAGGCCTGCGCTAGGGCGTGGGCAGACTCAATTGCCGGAATGATTCCCTCCGTCTGTGTAAGAAGTTTCAATGCATCAAGCGCCTCTTTATCAGTGATGGCTTCATAGCGAACTTGTTTCGTTTTAAATAAATGGGCATGCTCTGGCCCGATCCCAGGGTAGTCGAGACCTGCTGAAATGGAATAAGGCTCGGTAATTTGCCCATTTTCATCCTGCATGAGATACGTCATCGATCCGTGAATGACACCTGGGGTCCCTTTTGAAAGAGTCGCCGCATGTTCAGGTGTATCCATACCTTTACCGGCTGCCTCTACCCCGACCAATTCACTTGTGTCTTCCAGGAATGGATAAAACATTCCCATGGCATTACTCCCACCGCCTACACAGGCGAAAATTCGATTCGGAAGCTCTTCTTCAACTTCTGAAAATTGACGTTTCGACTCATCTCCTATGATTCTCTGAAAATCGCGAACCATCCGAGGGTATGGGTGGGGGCCGACGACAGAACCAATTAAATAGAAATGGTCTTCACAGTTTGCGACCCAATAGCGGATCGCTTCATTCGTCGCGTCCTTGAGCGTTCCGTTTCCACTGGAGACCGAAACGACTTTCGCTCCAAGCAGCTTCATCCGAAAAACATTCAGCTCTTGTCTGCGGATGTCTTCTTCGCCCATAAACACGATACACTGTAGTCCAAACTTAGCGGCAACCGTAGCTGATGCCACTCCATGCTGTCCTGCTCCTGTCTCCGCAATGATTTTCTCTTTCCCCATACGTTTAGCTAGCAAAGCTTGACCAATTGCATTGTTGAGCTTGTGTGCACCTGTATGGTTGAGATCCTCACGTTTTAAATAAATTTTCGCTCCTCCAAGGTGACTCGTTAATTTGTCTGCGAGAGTCAAAGAAGTAGGACGCCCTGCGTACTCTTTCAAAACGTGATGATATTCATCTAAAAAGGAGGGGTCCGCCATTGCTTGATCAAGCGCTTCTTCCATTTCCTGCAACGGGCCCATGAGAGTCTCCGGGACATATTTCCCTCCAAAATCACCGTAACGTCCTTTTAAATCAGGAAATACTTGCAACATTTTGCTCCACCTCTTTCATGATTGCTTGAATTTTGCCGATATCCTTTCCTTCTCCTGTTTCAATGCCGCTCGAGAGATCAATGCCATCGGGATGATGGTACAAAAGCTCTGTCACGTTTTCGGGTTTAATTCCACCCGCAATCAGGCAGGGGACACCTTGGTCATAGGCTTTCTTCTGATAATTCGGCACAGAATCCCAGTCAAAGCGGACGCCGGTTCCGCCTGAAACTCCGTCTACTTTACTGTCCACAATGTACCCATCTGCAACTCCGCTGAAGACTTCCATTTGTTTTATCCCGTCCGATTGATGGTGAACCACTTTCCAAACCGGCAGACCAAATGCTTCTTTGATTCTCAACAACTGAGACACCGTTTCATTTCCATGTAGTTGAATAACATCCAATGGAACAAAGTGTAGAATCTCTTCTAGTTCCTCAATCGTGGGCTCGATGAAAACCCCGACAAGTTTTTGTTTTGGTCGGATTTTCTTCACCCAGCTCCCGACATATTCAGGTCGGACATACCGTTTGGTTCTTCTGACGAAAATAAACCCAAGATGGGAGGCCTTAGATGAAGATGTTTTAGCAACATCTGATAAAGACTTGTTGCCACATAATTTCACAATCGGTTCTTTCATCGAACCTCCACTCCTTCAAACAACTGTCGGACAGCTTTTTTAATGTCCTTCTGGCGCATAAGAGATTCTCCAACTAATACACCTTCTGCACCATAGCCAGCTACCTGCTTTAGATCTTCATAAGATGAAATGCCACTTTCTGAAACTAACAAACTCTCATCCGGAGCAAGTTTCGCCATGCGTTCAGTTTGAGAGAGTTTCGTTTCAAACGTATGGAGGTTTCGGTTATTGATGCCAAGAATTTTCGGTGTAAACTTATTCAGCACTTTTGTTAATGTCTCTTCACTGTGTACTTCGACAAGCACTTCCAAACCGAGTTCGTAGGCTTGAAGGTAAAGTTCATGCAACTTCTCCGCTTCCAGAGCTTCGCCAATCAACAAGATAGCATCCGCTCCAATGTGTGCACTCTCTGCCACTTGTATAGAGTCGATAATGAAATCTTTGCGCAATACTGGAACACCCACCACTTTTTTGATGTTCGTCAAGTAGTCGCGGTGCCCTTGGAAAAAATGTTGATCAGTTAGAACGGAAATGGCTTGAGCACCCGCCGATTCATACTCATGGGCAATCCGTACAGGGTTGAAGTCCTCACGTATGATTCCCTTAGATGGCGATGCTTTTTTCACCTCTGCAATCAACCCTGCTGCATAAGGCGATGCTTTCAGAGACTCATAGAGAGAATAATGATCGAATGATTGCTCTTCTGGTAAATACATTTTTTCGATTTCTTGTTGTTTCACAGCTAAGATGGTTTCAAGCATATTGACGATTCTCCTTTTCATTAACAATCGATTCATAGTACCTGCTTGTTACGCCTTCACCAATGGCACTTTGAACAAGGTGCACCCCTTCCTGAAGGTCTTCTGCTTTTCCTGCCACGTATAAACCAGCTGCTGCGTTCAATATGACAATGGAAGCGGCACTTTCATTGGAACAACCATAAAAGACATCCTTTATGATCTGGGCACTTTCTGCCGTTTCAGAAATACGAATATCTGACAGGTTTCCTAATGGAAGCCCGAAGTCTTCAGGTGATACAGTAAAGCGAGTGATCTTTCCATCTTTCAATTCAACGAGATCACTTTCCCCTGTAACTGTAATTTCATCCAGTCCGTCTCTTCCTGTAGCTAGAAGCACGTGGGTAGAGCCAAGTTTCTTTAAAGTTTCTGCCATTTTCTCTGCATAGTTGGTATCGTAAATACCGATCACTTGTCTTTTGGCGTTCGCTGGGTTGGACATCGGTCCAAGCAGGTTGAATATGGTACGAAAACCAAGTTCCTGCCTTGCAGGTCCTGCGTGTTTCATTGCTTTATGGTACAGAGGAGCATACATAAAGGTCATGCCTTTTTCTAGGAGTGCCTGTGCTCCTTGTTCTGGAGTTGTGTCAATGGGAACTCCCAACTTCTCCAGGACATCAGCACTTCCACTTTTGGAAGAAACTTTTCGATTTCCGTGCTTAGCGACTTTCACACCCATGCTTGCAAGAACGATTGAAACAGCTGTGGAGATATTAAATGTAGAAGCCCCATCTCCACCGGTGCCACAAGTATCTACAATCTCTGGATCGTTAATATCCATTTTAGTCATATTTTCGCGCATAGCCCGTACGAAACCGGTCATCTCTTCTACCGTTTCTCCCCGATAACGCATCACGCTAAGCATGCTCATTAACTGACCTGTCGTCGCTTCACCGTTCATGATCTTATCCATCGTTTCAAAGGCTTCCTGCTCCGTCATTTCTTCTCCAGCAACTACTTTACTTAGTGTATCTTTCATCTCGTCTCCACTCCTTCTCCACTCTTCTCAAAGATTCTCTCAGCTAATTGAATCGTCTTCTTCAATGCACTCGCTTTGCTCAATGTTTCCTGATACTCTGCTTCAGGATCAGAATCAGCAACGATTCCTGCCCCTGCCTGTATATAGAGGTCTTTTCCTGTTCTCGTCATGGTCCGGATGGTAATGCAAGAATCAATGTTTCCATCAAAACCTAAATACAAAATGCCTCCACCATAGAGATTTCGAGGAGTAGGTTCAAGCTCCCGCAAAATCTGCATAGCTCTCACTTTTGGTGCGCCCGATAATGTGCCTGCCGGGAAGGAGGAGATCAAGGCGTCAATGGGAGAAACGCTCTCCTTC
The DNA here is from genome assembly GCF_056158265.1 of Halobacillus sp. AWM4_238. Taxonomy (NCBI): domain Bacteria; kingdom Bacillati; phylum Bacillota; class Bacilli; order Caryophanales; family Bacillaceae; genus Halobacillus; species Halobacillus sp. AWM4_238. The sequence goes on along the minus strand of NZ_JBSWSY010000002.1, from coordinate 3,894,249 downwards.
AATTGACCGGTCACTTTGCTAATGATATGCATCACTTTCGAGAAACGCCCGATCGTCATATACTCCTTTACCTGTACAGTTCCATATTCAGCTACACGGCCGATGTCATTCCTTGCTAAATCAACAAGCATACGGTGTTCTGCTAACTCTTTCTCATCCTGCAGAAGTTCTTCAGCCAAAGCGTCATCTTCTTCTTCGGTTCGTCCTCTTTTCCTTGTCCCTGCTATGGGATGGATTTCAAGGTTTCGATCACGGACTTCAAGGAGTCGTTCAGGAGAGCTTCCGATCACTTCCACTTCGTCCATATTCAAATAAAACATATAAGGGGAAGGATTCACTCTCCGGAGCACCCGGTAAAGCTCAAATCCGCTTCGGTCTGTTACTGTATGAAAACGTTGAGATAAAACCGCCTGAAAGATATCGCCGGCACGGATATACTCTTTGATTTTTTCCACGTCAGATCTGAATTTCTCCGGTTCATAATTGCTATTCAATTGGAAAGGTTCATCATCTGTATCATTTTCAATCAGCATGAGGTCAGGAAGTGTATGGGCCTTCTGCAATTGACTTGTAATAGATGAGATTCTGTCTTTCGTTTCCGTATAGATATCCTTTAAAGGACGACCCTCTTCCTTTCTAGCAAAGGATAGAATCGTTGTTTCCTTTGTCTTATGGTGGTAGGCAATTAAAGTTTTGCAGAACAACAGATGATAGTTAGCCAGATTCAACTCATCCACCATTGCCCTTTCTACAGGCTCATAATCTGAAATGGCATCATAGCTGATATATCCGACTCCTCCTCCCTTGAAAGGAAGGTCGATCTCAGGAAGTTTCACATCAAGGTTGGCAACTACTTTTTCGTAGGCGGTCTTGAAGTCCTCCGCATACGTGATGTCGTCCTTGTCAAAATCCCTAATTTGGAACTGCTGGTTTTCCTCTTTGATTCGGACCATAGGATCAAGGCCAAGGAAGGAATAGTTTGACCATGGCGACTCAGGGTCCTGGCTCTCCAGCATGTACACAGCTTCATCATTCAGTGCATGAAACATGTGGATGGGTGTTAGCGTATCCGTATAAAACGATTGTGTGATTGGGATGGTTTGATGCCCTTCGGCATCACTTTGAAATGTATTAAAGTTGGTCATAAAAGCTCACCTCTCCATTAAAATCATGGAGAATGAGACGTTGAGGGATGAAAACGAGTGGATAGAAAAGGGGTAAAATTTGGCCAGGCAATCCGACAGCTCCTTATGTCCGCAGATCCCTCGCTCACTCAGCTCAGCTCATCCTATTCCTCAACTCAACTCATTCTCTACTCAACTTGCTTATTTGGACTTTATTGTAAAGTCACTTTGTAAAAATATCTTTCCAATAGTCTATAAAATTCAGATAATAAAGTCAACCAGTCTGTTTGATTATTTAATGATCATCCAATCTCAATGCCAATACGAGTAAACTCTAGATTGCGGAATCAGTTTCGAGATGTTTGTGAGAGGTTCTAGTGGCTCCGGGAAACCGTTCGCTTTCCATGGGGAGGGCGGTGAGCCTTTACCCACAGCACAAAAGTCTCGAAATCAAGTCTTTAACAATCCTACCTATTAGTTTAATAAATGTTTCAAACCATAATCCGAGGACTTTTATTAGATTTATGATAGAAAAGAGGATAATAGAAATTTTTTATCATTCATGTGAACGAATCAAAAAAAGCTTACGTCTTATAGGTAGGGAACGAAATGAGGGATGCTTATGGATTCAGAACTCATAAAGAGAGCACAGCAAGGGGATAAGCAGGCGCTTGCAGATCTTTTGAAAGAACACTATAGCTTCATCGTTAAATATGTATGGAAAATGAGTGGAGATGAACAGCTGGCTTATGATGTGGCCCAGGACACACTAATGAAGACCATTCAGAAAATCAACCAATTCAATCACCGTTCTAAATTTTCCACGTGGCTAATTCAAATTGCCACACACACATACTTGGACTACACACGAAAGCAAAAAAGGAAAGAGGCACTGGATGAGAAACTGCAGAAGGAATGCTCCCACTCCCCTCTTTCTGACCCAAGCGATTGGCATGAAGTTCAGGAGGCATTATGGAAACTTGAGGATGAACAACGGATCCCTCTCGTATTAAAGCATTATTACGGTTATGACTACAAAGATATTGCAAAAATGACCAAGGTAAAAGTGGGGACAGTGAAATCCAGGGTCCATTATGGTCTGGAGAACTTAAGGAAGGAGCTGAAAACGGATGACTGATGACAAGACACTGAAAAACTTGGAAGAAAAGCTGGAGGAAGCAGCCCGTCAAACGGATGAGCAAATGAAAGTAACGGAACCTTCCCTCTCCTATTTTGAAACTCTTGTTGAAGAACAAACAACCCTATGGTACCGAAAGCTGTGGTTTGAATTAACTTGTTTATGGGGGATTGCGTTCGTTTTCATTTCTTTCCTTATTTTCAGCTTATTGTATGTCCCCCTTTTATTTGTTTTTGCACAAATTACGTCCATGATCATTTTAATCCGATATTTTTATAAAGAACGCTATGAAATGGTGGAGATGCGTCAATGAAACACTACGGTCCTGAGGAAATGCCTTTATGGGGGTGGGGCATCGTCGTTCTCATCCTATTGACTCAAAGTTCCATTCTTTACATTAAAGCTAGGAAAATCGGAAAGGCTCCTTGGCTATGGGGCATCGTAGGTCTTATTCAATTCCCTGTGCCAAGCATCATCTTTTTCATCTTATGGAAAACGGTCTGGCAGAAGAAAGAAACAGGGAAGAAATCATAAAATACTCTAGAAGTAAAAGCAAAAAGGAGGTGATGTCATGCTATTCACTCAAAACGTGATTGAAATCATCAGCGAAAATATTGCGATCATCGCTCCCCTGATTCTTATACAAGTGGTTCTAATGGTTACAGCTCTCGTAAGCTTAATACGTACGGATTCTACAAATGGGCCAAAATGGATGTGGGCACTGATCATCTTATTCATCAACACGCTTGGCCCTATCGCTTATTTTATTTTCGGAAGGAGCCATGAGTCGTGATTCACTTAAAAAATTTAACGAAAACATTTGATAAAGCATATGTAGTTAAGAATATTACATTCGATTTGTCACCAGGGAAGTGTGTCGCATTGCTCGGACCTAATGGAGCTGGGAAGACGACCACATTGAAAATGGTAGCAGGACTCATGCGCCCCACTTCCGGCTACGTCGAATTAGCGAATGGGGCAAAGGGGGATATTCGCAAATATATTGGCTATCTCCCTCAACATCCGCAATTCCACAATTGGATGACGGGCAGGGAATTCCTTCGATATGTCGCACATCTTTCCCATATGCCCAAGCAGGATGCTCAGAAATTAGCGGACGAGTTGCTGGATCGAGTCGGTATTGCAGATGCAAAAAATCGAAAAATATCCAAGTACTCCGGTGGAATGAAGCAAAGACTCGGAATTGCCCAAGCCATGATTCACAAGCCAAGTGTCCTCCTGCTTGATGAACCGGTTTCAGCTTTAGATCCGATTGGTCGCCGCGATGTTTTGAACTTGATGGAAGAATTGAAGCAGGAAGTTACGTTGCTCTATTCCACACATATCTTAAGCGATGCAGAGGAAGCAAGTGATGAAATTCTCCTTTTGCACCAGGGGTCTCTTGTAGAATCAGGACCGCTCCAAGACGTCAAACAACGACACCAGGTCGATAAGATCATTCTTCGCATAGATGGAAACATGCAAACGTACAAAGAAAAAATAGCGGCTCTCCCATTCGTCACACGTATGGACATCCAAAAACAGGATATCCATTTGTATGTTCAAAATGTATCAAAAGCTCGTGACGTTCTTTTAGAGCTTGCTGCTAAGGAACAATGGCCGCTTCTATTCTTTGAAGTGGGGCAGACAACGCTTGAAGATTTATTTATGAAGGTGGTGAATGAGCATGCAGTGGCTGACCATCTATAAAAAGGAGTGCTTAGAGTCTGCAAGAAATTACAAATGGGTCTGGGTTCCCCTTGTCTTTATTCTTTTTTGCATCATGGATCCGTTAACAACTTATTATCTTCCTCAGATCCTTGAATCTACAGGAGGACTTCCGGAAGGGGCAACTTTCAATATTCCGACTCCATCTCCTGAGAATGTGTTCATGATGAGCATCTCACAATTAAACACACTCGGCGTGCTCGTCATAGCCCTGATTACCATGGGAACCATTGCTGGAGAACGAAAATCAGGAGTTGCGGAACTGATTCTTGTAAAGCCGGTGTCCTACACTGCCTATGTAACTGCCAAATGGTCAGCCCATATCACACTCGTGCTTCTTTCGATTTTCGTTGGCCTGTTTGCAAGTTGGTATTACGTTCAACTTCTTTTTGGTGATGTATCTTTCACTCATGTGTTAAGTACAACTGCCTTTTACAGCCTGTATATCATTTTTGTTATTAGCATAAGTCTCTTTATGAACACATGGACTAAAGTTCCCGGTCTTGTCTTATTCCTAACGATTAGTATAATCATGGTATTTCATGCGATTACAAGCATTTTCTCTCACCTTTTAGAGTGGAGTCCAACACAGATCGTAACCTACCTCCCTTCCCTGCTACGAAGCGGGGACGTGGGAAAAGACCTTTGGATCGCGAGCCTAGTCACCATAGGGGCGATCGTTTTCCTCCTTATAGGAGCCATTCAAACACTGAAAAGAAAAGAAATTGTATAGACAGCATCTACCAGACCAGGTCATCCAAAATTTGGATGACCTGGTCTGGTTTATTATTCTGAACAGACATGTGATTTGTTCTTCTTGGAAATTGGGTATAGACTAAAAGCATCGATTGCATATGAAGTTATTAAAGGAGAGATTTTCATGAAGCCAACTGCATTAATCACAGGAGCCTCTGGTGGTATCGGATACGAACTTGCCCGTCTATTCGCTAAGTCTGGCTACCACTTAATCGTTGTTGCACGATCCGAGGACAAGCTTCATCAATTAAAGGTAGAACTGGATGGTCACCCTATTACGATCATTCCTCAGGATTTATCCGAACCAGGAGCATCTGAAGTAGTTTATAGTAAGGTAAAAGAATTGGGCCTGAATGTGACTGTACTTGTCAATAATGCTGGTTTTGGGTTGAACGGAAATTTCGAAGACCTTTCGCTCCTCGACCAACAGAAAATGCTGCAGGTAAACGTCAATGCCCTCACGGAACTTACCCACCTGTTCCTCCCTGAAATTAAGGCAGCACGCTTCCGTTCCATTCCTAAAGGCGTGTTAAATGTAGCGAGTACCGCAGCCTTCCAGCCCGGTCCAAAAATGGCTGTGTATTATGCTTCAAAAGCCTATGTTCTCTCCCTTTCAGAAGCGCTTGTGGAGGAACTGAAAGATACAAGTGTGACCATTACAACCCTATGCCCGGGCGCAACAGCTACCAACTTCTTCAAAACTGCGCAAGCAGAGCATACAAAACTCGTCAACAGTACAATGTCTCCTGAAGCGGTAGCGAAGTCAGGGTTCCTCGGCTTTGTGAAAGGAAAACGTGTCGTTATTCCGGGCGTGATGAACCAAGGAATGTCCTATGCTTCCAAGTTCGTCCCACGCTCATTTGCAGCGAAAATAGCTCATTATGTCGATAGCTAAGGAGAGGTCATACAAGTTTATTTATGACCATTCTCTTTTGCTCCTTCGCCCCTTCCTATATAATTAAAATTACTGGTAAACACTTTTAAGGGGGCTGTACATGAAGAGGTTAATCGTATGGTTTTCGTTCTGTCTATGTATCGGTGCCGTCACAGGAGCTTATTTATATGTACAAACCCAAGGGGCAACCACAGTACAGGGTGTCACAGGGACAGTGAATGCAGAAGAACTGAGTGCCTATGAGAAAGATGGGAAAAACCCTTTTGGAGGAGAGGTTTCAGGTCCGGAGTTGACAGACAAGGAATACCAGGAATACATTCATGGCATGGCACACCAAAAAGTGAAAGCGGATGAAAAATGGACATTTTTTGAGATTCACCCCCTTCGTATTGCCTGGCTCCTCGAACACTTGGAAACCAATGATTTACAACACAAGCATGTTTATAAACAAATCTTGATGAAATGGGCCGATGATGATTTTTCCAATGCTGTAGCGGATCATAATACCATTTGGGAGTTACAACGCGGTACCATCGGAAAAGCCAAGCGCCTGCTCAGTCCCGAAGAAGAAGCCGAATATATAAAAGAAAACAACTGACCCGGTATAGACGGGTCAGTTGTTTTTTTACATTTCTTCAGCTGTTTTTCTAAATCCATAAAAGGAACGGTAACCCTGGTTGGAGTAGTACCCTTCAGACTCTTGGGAAGCTAACATTTCTACACGTGTACCTGGATAGCATTCATGGGCGGTTCTCATTAATTCACTCGCAATGCCCTGCTTTCTAAAACATTCTTTTACAAGCAGCTCGCACACGTACAAAGTCGTCGCCCCATCTGTCAGCCCGCGGAGAAAACCGACGACTTCTCCATCAACCACCGCAACCAATGCAGGTTCAGAGTTCAACCAGGAGCATAATGTTTCCTCCCCGCGTTCTACAAGGGTCCTCCATCCTTCTTTTTCATTCAATTGCTGGACAGCGTCAAAATCTTTCTCAAGAAACGTACGAATTTGAATGGCTTCCATGTTATCCTACCTTTCACCATGATTAAGATTTTCCCCTTTGAGCCGTCACCCAGTCTATGATTTCTTTTTATCTATTTATTATTACGTTTGATACCCTAAAATGTTTCAGTTTAAATAAGAAAACCCAACTTTTTTTTATTAAAACCACCAAAGTATATACACATGTATTGTCAATAGTGCGTTGAAATCTCCATAGGATAAAAATCAAATTAGAATTCTAAAGAATCAGATAGAAGAAATTATGATAAAATGTTAACGGAAGTTTTTCTTTAATGTTCAAGGAGTGGAAATGATGTGGAAAAGAGTGCTACTGTTCGCAACATTGATCTTTCTCGCCGCTTGTTCTTCACAAAATTTATCGTTTGAAGATTTGAAAACGGCTTACCCGGAAACATTCGCTCAACCTCTGGAATCTTTATCGGATGAGAAAAAGGAGAAGCTTGGTCTTCCTGAAGATGCGCCATTTGAAGTTACTCATGTTGAGTCAAACGTAGAAGACGAAAGAGTTGAGGTCCTTTACCTATCCGATGGTTCAGAAAAAGCCGCGGTGAACACCCTGTTTGAGCCTGGGAACATTCTTCAAGAATCAGAATTGCAGGTCCCTTTGAACTCAGGGGCGTTAGCAGGTGTCCAGGAAAAGGAAGACCATATTTTCGTTGAATGGTATGATGGAGATCTCGATGTCATTTATCAACTGAAGTACTATGGCCCTGAAGAGGAACGTGCAGAAAAAGCAATGAATGTTGCAAACGCTATATAATATTCGGTGTCTATGACATCTAGGATTTCCAAAGAAGAGCCGTCACTTATCCTGTGACGGCTCTTTTGGATTGCTTATATTTTTTCTAGTTTTTTAAAGTTCCGACTAATCGGTCTCGGTGCCTTGAGCCGGTCAAAAAAGACCAGGTAATTGTTTTTCTTGTCATCGACTTCCTCAATGGAACCTTCACCAAAAACGGGATGCTTCACACGAGTGCCCTTGTTAAAGTATTCCCCGGAGGGTTCACTCTCCATTCGATGTGAGGCCCGGATATATTCCTTAGCTTCTTCAATGAGAGATTCATCCAATTCTCCAATACGATCATACAAACCATCTTCTACTTCAAATATAAAACGGGAAGGATATTTCTTTTGCCCACCGTTTTGAAAGCCCTCAGACTCAGTCAAATAAAGTTCCTGTTCCGCCCTTGTTACTGCTACATAGGCAAGCCTGCGCTCCTCTTCGAGCCCTCTTTCTTTCCGTTGCCTAATTGCACGGACATTAGGGAGGACACTTTCCGACATCCCTATAACAAATACATAAGGATACTCAAGCCCTTTGGCTGTATGAATCGTCATGAGTTTAATCGAATCCACCTGATCGGCTCTGTCATCGTCCGTGTAAAGGGCAATCATTTGTAAGTACTCGTCCAAATCAATATCTTCACCAAGCGTTTGCTCATACTGGACAACGGAATGAAGGAGCTCTGCCATATTATCCAATCTCTCCTGGTCCCCATCTTCCCTCCGGTAAGCTTCGTACCCTGTCACTTGCATGGCTTCTTGGAGCAGTTCCGAAACTTTTCTTTTGCTTCGGATTCCCCTTAAGTACTCAATCGCTTCAATGAAATTGTTTGCACCTGTGCGTCTCAGCTGTTCATGGTCCGCGTATTTTTTCAGCGTTTCATAGAGAGAGAGCCCCTCTGCCTCCGCTTTTCCCCTGAGAAAACTCATCCGCTTCTTCCCAATTTGCCGCTTAGGGACATTTATAATGCGACTGAAAGACAAGTCATCCTGAAAAGCAATCATCCTCAAGTGAGCAAGGGCATCCTTAATCTCAAGACGATCAAAGAACTTGAATCCTCCGAAAATCTTATACTCTATATTTTCAGCAATCAATTCTTGTTCTACAAAACGGGATAAATAATTCGCTCGATACAAAATCGCGATTTCACTCAAGTTTGCTTTCTTTTTTTCTACGAGCTGTTTAATCCTGTCCACGATCCATTTAGCTTCCTGGATCTCATCCTTGCCGTGATAATGAACCACTTTCACTCCAGGTGGATTGACAGGAAGCATGTCTTTATCCACCCGGAAATAGTTGTTTCGGATCAAGGCATTTCCTAAAGAGAGAATTTCCGGTGTGGAACGGTAATTTTCCTTCAAAAATATGGTCTGAGCCTCAGGAAAATAACCTTCAAAGTCAACCATATATTTAGGATCTGCTCCCCGCCATTCATATATGGTTTGATCAGGATCACCAACTACAAATAGATTCTCCTGTTTCTCAGCGAGCATCTTCACAAGCTCGAATTGTTTGATGCTGCTATCCTGGAATTCATCGACCTGTATGTAGAAAAGTCGATTTTGCCACTTTTCAAGCACCTCTTTATTCTGCTCGAAAAGTGTGAAGACAAAGTTGAGTAAATCATCGAAATCCAACCCGTATACACGCTTTTGCTTTTTAAGGTATTGTTGAATAATTTGACTGTCGAGATCGCCCGAATCTTCTACGGAAGGCATTTCTCCACGTAAAATCATCTGTTGTACATAATGTGTGTTTCCTTTCAGAATTCCAATTTTATCAAGAATCCTTTTAAACGTTTTATCATTCAGTTTTAATCCTCGGTCCTCAAAAATCTCCCTCAGAAGAATTTTCTGATCTTCTACGTCTAAAATGACAAAATTCTTTGGATAAAATAATCGGTGGATATCTTCACGTAAAACCCGGACACAAAACCCGTGGTATGTCGTAATAAACCCTGTATCCTGCTCTCCCCCGATCAATTTCTTAACGCGTCGTCTCATTTCATGAGCAGCTTTGTTCGTAAAAGTTACAGATAGAATATTTGCAGGGTCGATCCCCAGTTCATTCACGATAAATGCATACCGGTGAGTCAAGGCTCGGGTTTTTCCGGAACCTGCACCAGCAATGACACGAACATAACCTTCTGTAGATACGACAGCTTCTTGCTGTGATGGATTAAGCCCGTCCAGTAGTTCTTCCATATTGATCACCTTTCAAGAACATTTGTTTGTATTATAGCACATGAGGCATACGGACGTCTCCGTTGTTTCACTAGATAAAAGGAGAGGAAGGCAAACCCAGCAGGGCCTTTCAGAATCATACCTGCACACCGTTTCAAGCATAAGGGGTACCAAACATCTTGAAACTGAGCGTTGCAATATGGATAAAATTTTTTTAAAAAAAGAAGAAGTGCGTCAACGGTTCAATGACTGAGCCGCTGACGCACTTCTTCTTAAGCTTTTTCCAGTTTGTCACTTTTAGACAGAACTGCTACATGCTTTAGGTTGCCAATGGAATCAAACTCTATTTCTAGGTAATCTCCTACTTTCACAAAGCTAAGCCTTTCTCTTAGTACAGAAAGTTCATTATTAAATTCGGATTCTTCGACCAAAATCGCATAAGCCCCTTCGTATCGATCCAGTTTGTATTGGTTCACCGATTCAATCCCCTTCTGTTTTAGTTTCAGGCACCTTGTGATACTATGAATGCCTTTGTTCTTACCATTTCCTATTATGGTATAAGTCCTCTTATTACAAAGCTTTCCCTTACTTACTCATGACTAAACATGTCGAAATTAGAATTCTGGACACCTTACAACTGATGTGGTAAGATTAGACTAACAAACGTTAGTTAGTAAAAGGAGAAACAGAATGACAAAAGAAACAATTATGGAAGAGAGCCTTAAGCTCTTTGCCAATTATGGTTACGAAAATACAACCCTTGCCAATATAGCGGATGCTGTTGGGATAAAAAAACCTTCACTCTATAACCATTTTGAAAATAAAGATGATATCTTTCTGCATGTTCTTTATGACGTGGGAGAAAGAGAAAAGAGTCATTTGATAAAACAAGCAGCCTCCATTCAACAAGATTCAGTAGCTGATCATCTACATGATATCTATCGTGTGTATCTCAATCATATGGCACATTCAACAGAAGGCCTGTTTTTCAAGCGTGTCACTTTCTTTCCACCCGAAGAGTTCGCGGATGAAATTAAGAAGGTTTTCTTAATTGTGGAAGACTGTATGACTGAGATTATCCGTCCGGTATTTGAACGTGGGATAGAAAAAGAAATCATTCGCCCTCTTTCTACAAATACGCTAACTTCTGCTTTTTATACGTTGATTGACGGTTTGTTTCTGGAAGAAAACTTTTATGACCGGGATGTTTTTGAAAAAAGACAAGAAGCAAGCTGGCAAATTTTCTGGCTTGGAATTCAAAACCCGGAGCAATAGGGAGGTATGAACGATGGCATGGATGTATCTATTCTTCGGTGCTTTTTTTGAAATCGGCTGGGCCGTCGGGTTGAAATTGTCTAAGGGGTTCACCGATCCTCTCTTTTCAACCATCACCATCATTTGTATCGTTATCAGTTTTACTTTTTTCACCAAAGCTCTAAAAGTGATTGATATTGGAACAGGTTATGCTATATTCACCGGAATTGGTGCAGCTGGTACAGCTTTAATTGGAATGTTCTTTCTTGGCGACGAAGGCGGAGCTGGGAAAGTCTTTTTTATTGTTCTTCTAATTACAGGAATCATTGGCTTAAAAATGTCTGAGACAACGACAGAACAGGGACAGCAGGAGGGATAAGAATGGCGTGGGTATTTTTAATGATGGCTGGAGTAGGTGAAATGACGGCTATGTTCTTCTTGAAGCTATCCGAAGGCTTCCAAAAACGAAAACCTGCATTCATGGCTATGGTTGCAGGTGCAGCGAGCTTCTATTTCCTTTCTTTATCCTTAAAAGATCTTCCTATTGGAACCGCTTATGGTATATGGACAGGAATCGGATCGGCAGGTACCGTATTGTTGGGGATCTTTTTCTTTAAAGAAAAAGCAAATCGAAAGCGACTATTATTCATTTCTTGTATCGTAGCCGGTGTCATAGGGTTAAAAATGGTTTCATAGACTGTTCATAGACTTGTAATCTTTATTTTGAATGCTTACAATAGAAGAAGCAACAATCTACAATATTCGACAGAACTTTCGTTTTTATGTCGTTTGTAGTGATGGAGGAAATGTAATGAGAAGAGTACTACTTGCCATTCTAATGATCATTGTCATCGGTTTCAGTTATGTTGGCTACACAAGTATGGATACGGATGCGAATCCTTCCATTCCTAAAGAAACAGAGAGTTATTGATGATCGTCCTTGATTAAAACCCCTTCGCAAAAGCGAAGGGGTTTTGTTTTACCTTAAGAAAATTATTCAACTAAATGGCAGGATTCTGTAAGACTCAGGTTCGAGATGGTTCGGGGTTCGTTGCTGAGTTGAGCGTCAGGGGTGGTTGGGAAGCCACTCGCTTTCCTGCGGGGATGACGGCAAGCCTCCTCGTGCTTCGCACTGCGGGGTCTCCCCAGCCAATCCATTCCCGCGGGAGTCTCGCAGCTTCCCAACCACCCCATTCGATATTGTGAGAAACGACCCCCTATACCAGGAAGGAGCATCTTCCACCATCACTACCTATTGTAAAAAGCGCTCTATAACAAGCGATCATGAGCTCTATCCATTCGATGGAGGCTTTCTGTTACAACATACGTATAGAACGCACCTAATTCTGGAAATAGTTTCGAGATACTCCTTTGTTTAAGGGGCGGAGGGGAATGGCGAGACTCCTGCGGGAAAAAAGTGCAGGGTGAGACCCCACAGGACGAAGTCCGAGGAGGCTCACCGCGCTCCCGCGGAAAGCGAGCTATTCCCCGCAGCCCCACTCACTCAACAAAAGTCTCGAAACTGAGTCTTCCGCTAAAGGGAGCTTATGTGAAATAGGCAGTAGGATTTAATGAACATTTATTTCTTAGGAAGGTTCAATTCTAAGTCTTCTCCCCATTTTTCTTCTAAATATTGATCGCGCCCCGAGTTTCCACGATAGAAATCGTATCTTAGTTTGTTCTTCTTGTAATAATCCTGGTGGTACTCCTCAGCCTTGTAAAACTCTTTCGCTTCTCGAATCGGTGTGACGATCTCCTCCTGAAAGCGATCAGAATTTTGAAGCTCCTGTTTCGATTGTTCAGCCATTTCCCGCTGTTCAGGAGTGTGGTAGAAAATGGCGGTCGTATATTGGTAGCCTCGGTCCACAAACTGCCCTTCGTCATCGGTCGGGTTGATTTGTCTCCAGAAGACATCAAGAATTTGTTCATAGGAAATCACGTCTTCATTGTAATAGACTTGGACAGACTCGATATGGTCCGTGCCTCCTGAAGAAACTTCATTGTAAGAAGGGTTTGCTGTTCCTCCTCCCGTATAACCGGATACGACACTATGAACGCCCTTCAGTTTTTCAAAGGGCGGCTCCATACACCAAAAGCACCCTCCCGCGAGCGTCGCCACTTGGTATTTGTCTGGAATCTCATTTGCTGTGACAACTTCACTATCATAATTTCGTTTGGTTAAATAAGCATAAGCTTCCGGGAAGGCAAAAACAGCAAGTAATGAAAATACGACTATCGTGATCATCCATTTCGTCTGCTTCTTCACACCCTTCACCTCTTTCAGCTGTTTGTATCAGAATAACACGTTTCTCTGCAGCAATAGAAATCCAAACCCTCTCTTTACGTGAACACTCATTCTTCGTCTTCTAAAGTTAAGCCATCGACATGTTTTCGATCCATCACTTTTTTGATTTTCCGATATTCCTTGGATTTAAAGATAATATCGAAATCATAATCATCGGGGTATAGTTCTTCGGCTGAAATATGGAGTTTCAAGCGCTTATGATTGTATTCTTTCTTTTCCCCTTTGACTTGAACGACATAATTCCCAAGAGCATCAGGACCTTTATAGACAATACCCATTTCTTCCTCTGCAGGAATCCAAACATTATCCCCCATTTGCAAACCTGCTTTCTCCTTCTTCTGAGTTTTGCGTTTTTGTCTATACCTATTGATCGCTATTTGCTTGGCATAGGATGGATTTTTCAAAAGTTTCTCCTCTTGCGTAAAGCTCGCTTTTTGCTTATATGTGATCTCATAAGCATGATTCAATATATCTGGATGCAGCCCTAATTTATAGGCGATATCAAAGGCCTGACTTTTTCCAGCTGTTCCTATTTGCAGCTGGTACGTAGGCTTAAGAGTTTCCAAATCGAAGGTCATGGCTCCATTGATAAATCCTTCTTTCTCCATGGCATAGGTTTTCATTTCACTATAATGAGTGGTTGCCAAAATGGTCGAGCCTTTGTTGGCAAGTTGATCCAAAATCGCAGTCGCTAATCCCATTCCCTCACCAGGATCTGTTCCAGAACCGATTTCATCAAGGAGAAGCAAAGAATGGTCATTGGCTTGTTGCAAAATATGAATCAAGTTTGTGAGCCTTGAACTGAATGTGCTCAAATTCTCCTCAATGCTTTGCCCGTCGCCAATATCAACAAAAATATGTTGAAAGAGAGGTAACCTGGTCCCAGGTTGTGCAGATATCGGCAGACCGCTTTGAGCCATTAAACAAAACAAGCCTATCGTTTTCAGCGTTACCGTCTTCCCACCTGTATTCGGTCCAGTAATAAGGAGGGCTTGATCATCTATACCCATATGAAGGTTGAGCGGGACGGCTTTTTCTCCCAATAGAGGATGGCGCCCTTCCTTGACGTCAATTTCTCCTTGAGAAAAGGATGGGGAATGACCATCGATCAATTTGCTGTATTTCGCTTTTGCAAAAAGTACATCATACTGATGCATCGTTTCCATAGCGATATTCAATTCATATTCTTTTTCCAAAACAGAGGCCGTCAACGAGTAGAGAAGACGTTCCACTTCCTGCTCTTCCTGCATTCTCAAAAGCTGGACTTGCTCTTGAAGGGACGTCACTTCACCCGGTTCTACAAATAACGTCGCTCCAGAAGAAGATTGGTCGAGGATGACTCCCTTTACTTTAGATCGGTTCTCTCTTTTTACAGGAAGGGTCCATCGCCCACCTTTATCCACCGGCCGTGCCTCTTGAAGGAAGGAACTATACTTTTTCGCTGAACTTTCCATCCTTGTTTTCATATCACTGAGTGATTTGTCTATTTTTCTTCGCAGCTTCCCTAACTCTTTCGAAGCAGACTCATCCACTTGACCATGGCGTATTGTCCCATGAATCTCCTCTTCCAACCGAGATAAATCTGCAATGGAATCGACATAAACAGAGATGGTAGGGGCTAGAATATGTTTATCCTTCATAAACCTCTTCAATTTTGTGCAATGCTCCAAAAAAGAAACCAGTGAACCAAATTGCTGTGGTCGCATATAGACTCCTTTATTCCCTTGATCAATCATGACCTGAATGTCACCGAGGGTATGAATGGGCACATGACTGTGACTATCGATTATCGCTCTAGCTTCTTTCACTTCCTCATGCATTCGTTCCAATCTCTTTTGGTCATTGGATGGGTGCAGGTGGAGTAACGTTTCCTTTCCTCGATCAGTATGAGCAAATTCACTGACCCTTGTTAAAATACTGTTTAATCCTAGACTTTCGAATGTTTGTTGATTCAATGTTTTTCCTCCTCTGATTCACAGGTGCTGATCAAAAATAAAAAAGTCCGCAACAAGCTGAAGATAGCTCGCTGCGGACTCCGTAGGGACTCATAAAGAATGTCGTTCCACGAATGTACGAAAAAAAGCTATGACTGAATAAGCCAGTCATAGCTTTTAGGATCGTTTTATCCGGCTATGCTTATGCTTGTTCTTAACTGTTCCTGAAAAATGGTATAGCAAACCAAGCCTGCTTTCGCACGCTTTTTTCAGGACGTATCCAGTTCATGGATTAGTTAAGAACAACCACACTCATAAATCATTTCTCCTTCACGGTTGAAAGTTACATTCGTGAAACCATCACCTGTGTCCCCTTTACTATATGACAGCTATTCCGTACTGTCAACTACTGAAAATGTTATTCAAAAGATGGATATCCATTGAATCTGTTCTGGCAGCCAATGATCGTTTCATAATTCCTAAGGCATTCTCATTATCTTCTTTAAACTCAAAAGCTTCCCCATCTTCCGGTACCCACCTCACGCCATATACTTGTTATTAAAGTATATGGCAGGATTCTGTAAGACTTGATTTCGAGACTTCTGTGCTGTGGGTAGGGGCTGCGGGGAATGACTCGCTTTCCGCGGGAGCGCGGTGACGCTTCTCGGACTGCGTCCTGTGGGGTCTCACCATGCACTTTTTTCCTCTTAGATATCCGTTTCCAGCGCCTAGCGGCTAGTGAGACTTCCCTCGCTTCTGTACGATATGTCAACATCGAATCACTACGTTCTTCGTGTGTTTCCTTTATCTCCGCCAGCTCAGTCCAGTCCATACGCCGCTGACCAAAGCACCTCCACACTTAAGTTAGGAGTCTCGCCATTCCCCTTTGCCATGGAAGCTTCTAGAAATCACTTCTGGAACAAATCAGCTTGAATGACTGAGGATGAATCATATAACCTCTCCACAGCAGACATTCAAAATTTATAAACTTGATGCAGAGCACTTTATTCCTGCCTGAGGAATGGAAGTGGGAGACACTCCCTCTAGGTATAGGGGTTCGTTTCTCCTTACTATGAAAGGGGTGGTTGGGAAGCTGCGAGACTCCCGCGGGAATGGATTGGCTGGCGAGACCCCACAGGACGAAGTCCGAGGAGGCTTGCCGTCATCCCCGCAGGAAAGCGAGTTGCTTCCCAACCACCCCTGACGCCCAACACGGCAAACGAACCCCGGTTATCTCGAAACTGAGTCTTCAAGAATAGGGAGCGATTGGTGAATGATTATAGGGTGATCGTAGCAAGCTTATAAACAAATGACTTTTCATTTTTTCTGATTTAAGCAATAATGAAGGTTAGTGATCCTCTTGAAGGAGTGAAAGAAAATGATCGAACAAGAAAAACATGTACTCGTTATTTTCCCGCATCCCGATGATGAAGCTTTCGGAGTTTCGGGGACAATTACATCTTATATAAAACAAGGAACCCCACTTACCTATGCCTGCTTAACGCTAGGAGAGATGGGACGCAATCTCGGAAAACCGACCTTCGCGACAAGAGAATCCCTGCCTGAAATCAGAAGGAAGGAATTGATTAAAGCTACGGAAGAGATGGGCATTGAAGACCTTCGTATGATGGGGCTGAGGGATAAAACGCTTGAATTTGAAGATGATGGTGAAATGAAGGAAATGGTCCGTCAGTTAGTTGATGAACTGCAACCATCTTTAGTCATTAGCTTTTATCCTGGATTTGCCGTCCACCCTGACCATGAAGCAACGGCACGCGCCGTTGTGCGGGCTTTAAGGGAAATAGATGAAAAAGACCGCCCGAAATTTCACGCGGTAGCTTTTGCCAATGATACAGAAGAAAAGCTCGGCCAACCGGATGTCATCAATGACATCCGCTCTGTTCAAAATGAAAAATTGGCAGCCATGCGCGCCCATATTTCTCAAACCGCAAGAATGCTTGAGATGCTTGAAGAAGGCATTAAAGTCAATGATCCGGAAGCGTTAAAATGGGTAACGGACGAACGCTTTTATACGTATGATTGGAAAAACGACGTTGTCGAATAGAGGGAAGCTTTAATAAGCTCCCCTCTATTTTTTTATCATCCGCAGGGATTGTCACAGGATAGTCTAAAATCAGGCAAGATTGTCAAAGCTTTAGATGATATTCTAATTATAGGTGTCGACTATGAAAGACTCCAATACACAGAAAAAGGAGATGCCTTATGAAAAAAGTATTTATAACCCTCATTATGTTATTAGTGATGAGTGCTTGTGGAGAGACCAATAACGAGCAGGATTCATCAACAGCGGAGGAAACGAACAAGGCGGCTGAAGTTCCTGAAGTCGAAGTGAAATTCGAGCATGAACCACTCCCCGTGAATAAAGAAACGACAATTCAAGCATTGGTTACCCAGGGGGGTGAACCCGTCCCGGATGCAGAGTATGTGAAATTTGAAATATGGGCCAGTGAAGATGGACAGGATGCATCTGAAACGATGAAAGCCAAACATACAAAAGATGGTGTCTACACCCTCCCCTACACTTTTGAAAAAGAAGGCACGTATCAGGTCATTGCTCATACTCAGGTAGATGACCTCCATACAATGCCTCAAAAAGAGGTGGCCGTTGGACAGCAAGCAGAACCTAGTGGGCATAAACATGATGATATAGATGGAAAGTTCATGGTCCACTTAATGACAGAGCAAACGTTTAAAGCGGGAGAACCATCCATGCTGACAGCACATGTCAACCATATGGAAGAACCTTTTTCTGAAGCGCTTGTACGGTTCGAAATAAGTTCAGAGCAAATGGAGAAACACATGTTCATCGATGCTGAAGAAAAGGAACTTGGAGAGTACACTGCTACTTACACATTCCCTGAATCCGGGTCCTATACCATCAACATTCATTACGAGAAACCAGCAGAGGACATCCATGGACACCAAGTAGAGACGATCGAAGTTGTCCAATAAACGATAAAATTGAATGGATGTTGCTTTTTCGACTCTGCAGCATCTCAAGGAATCCTATGATTCCAGAAGTAAAAAACAAAAGAAAGCCCGCGGCAAATGGATGCCGCGGGCTTTCTTTTTTCATTATACTTCAGTGTTTTGAAGTTTCTTCTTCTTCGCCATTTTTTCACGTTCGTTCTTATTCAAGTACTTCTTACGAAGACGAACATTTTCAGGTGTTACTTCGCAATATTCATCATCATCAAGATACTCAATAGCTTCTTCAAGAGTCATTTGGCGAGTTTTCTTAATCGTATTTGTGGTATCTTTGTTCGCTGAACGGATATTAGTCAGATGTTTTTCTTTCGTGATGTTGACAGTAAGATCGTTTTCGCGGTTATGCTCCCCAACGATCATTCCTTCGTACACTTCTGTACCAGGTTCAACGAAAATTGTTCCACGGTCTTCCAGGTTCATAATACCGTAAGTGGATGCTTTCCCTTTATCAAGGGATACTAGAACACCTTCACGACGGCCGCCGACTTGACCTTTTACAAGTGGAGCATAGCCATCAAAAGTATGGTTCAAGATTCCATATCCACGTGTTTGTGTCATAAACTCTGTGGAATAACCAATTAGACCACGAGATGGTACTAGGAACTCAAGACGCACTTGACCATTTCCATCGTTGACCATGTCCTGCATTTCACCTTTACGGTAACCAATGGATTCCATAACCGCACCTTGGTATTCTGCAGGTGTATCAATTTGAACGCGTTCTACCGGTTCACACGTCTGTCCGTCAATTTCTTTCAAGATTACCTTCGGTTTGGAAAGTTGTAGCTCATACCCTTCACGACGCATGTTTTCCACCAGAATGGAAAGGTGAAGTTCACCACGTCCTGAAACCGTAAAGGCATCCGGAGAATCTGTAGGATCGACACGCAAGCTGACATCTGTCTCAAGCTGTGTCATCAATCGCTCTTCGATTTGACGAGACGTTACATATTTCCCTTCTCGACCAGCGAATGGACTGTTGTTGACAAGGAATGTCATTTGTAGTGTCGGTTCGTCAATACGAGGGATTTCCATCGCATTTTGGTGTTCAGGGAGACAGACCGTTTCACCCACGTTAATATCTTCCAATCCAGCTAGGGCGATAATATCTCCTGCTTTTGCTTCTTCAATTTCAACACGTTTCAAACCGATGAAACCGAACAACTTGGAAACACGGAAGTTCTTCACAGATCCATCTTTCTTCATTAAGGATACTTGCTGTCCAACTTTAATTGATCCATTGAAGACACGTCCGACTCCGATACGACCAAGATAATCATTGTAATCCAGCAACGTCACCTGGAATTGCAATGGGTTTTCTTTCGTATCGACTGGGGCTGGAATGTTGTTCATGATCAATTTGAAAATTGGATCCATTGTTTCTTGCTGATCTTCTGGTTCATCTCCAGAAGTACCGTTCAACGCAGAAGCATAGACCACTGGGAATTCCAACTGCTCATCATCAGCGCCAAGCTCGATAAACAGGTCTAGAACTTCATCGACAACCTCATCCGGGCGGGCATTCGGGCGGTCGATTTTATTCAATACGACAACTGGTGTCAATTTTTGTTCCAATGCTTTCTTCAAAACAAATCGAGTTTGTGGCATACAGCCTTCATAAGCATCAACGACAAGCAGTACACCATCAACCATCTTAAGAATACGTTCAACTTCCCCACCAAAGTCTGCGTGACCAGGGGTATCTAAAATATTTATACGCGCATCATTGTAGTTGATGGCGGTATTTTTTGCTAGAATCGTAATTCCGCGTTCTTTTTCCAAATCATTAGAGTCCATTGCGCGCTCATCGACATGCTCGTTATCACGGAAAGTTCCGGAATAGTGAAGCATTTGGTCGACCAACGTTGTTTTTCCGTGGTCAACGTGCGCGATGATCGCTATATTACGAATATCATCTCTGTGTTGCATGAAGCACACACCTCTTTCGTATCACAAATTATTCAACCCTTCTATTATAACATAGTTCTATTCCCATAGATACCAGCTTTACACATCATTAACATAGGAAGCCAAAGATCATCTTCTTCCATGACCAGCTGCAACCGATGTTTCACTCATTGATTCCAAACCTGACCCTCCATCTATTCCCATGTGTACCAGGTACACAATGATAAGGTGATTGCGTAAACGGTACAGGAAAGAGTAAAATAAAGGGCAGTTCGTACCTGGTACCAATATGCGCGATAAATGCACCAGGTATTCAGTATTTTAGGAAATTAGGTGTAGAAATGAAGACGAAACGTATGGGGGATTGGCTTGAGGTCATCATCCCTGATCAATGGGACGGACTTACAATAGAAAAGATTTTGAAGAAAGAATGGAATGTGCCAAGGAAATTGATGCATAGTTTCCGTTCCAACAGAGAAGTGTCGTTAAACAATGAAAATCCACACTGGAAGACGGCTAAAGTCAAAAGTGGCGATCTTTTACGTGTCCGGCTTTTCCGACCGCAACCACTTGAAGTGACCCCAACTTATATGGATATTGATATCGTTTACGAAGATGACCATATGCTTGTCGTCAACAAACCAGCCGGTGTGTTCACACATCCGAATACACCACACGAACATGACACTCTGGTGAATGGAGTGGCCTTTTACTTCCAAATGAATGGGATTGAATCCACCCCTAAATATGTCCACCGCCTCGACCGTGATACTTCAGGAGCAATTCTATTCGCCAAACATGACCTTGCTATTGCGATGCTGGGAAAAGAGCTGCAGGAACGGAAAATTAAGCGGACATATTTGGCCTGGGCACACGGAAAGTTGAAGCCACGTCGTGGAAAAATTGAACAGCCGATCGGCAAAGACCGCCATCATCCAGTAAGAAGAAGAGTCTCTCAGGGTGGTCAGCATGCCGAAACTCATTACGAAGTTCTCACATACGATTCAATCCACGATGCTTCCCTCGTAAAATTACAGTTACAAACCGGAAGAACCCACCAAATCCGGGTCCATCTCAGTCATATCGGACACCCTCTCATAGGCGACGAAATGTACGGTGGAAAAGGAAGCATTGATTATAAACAAGCCCTACATGCGGCAAGACTTACGTTGGTACACCCTTTTACAGAAGAGGAAATTCAGTGCCTGGCCATGCCTGCAAAAGACTCCCCATTATTTACAGATGAGCAGGTAAAGGCGTTAGACCAATCACCTTCAACATAAGAAAAGCCGCTCCTGAACAGAGCGGCTTTTCTTCATTTGATTGAATCATAAAGTTCGTCATATCTCTCAGCACAGGAAAGGTCTAGTTCGGTGAGTCCCTTCGCATTCCAAGAGGTCAGCTTAAGTGTAACCATTTTATAATCGATACTAATGAAAGGGTGATGTTGAATATCTTCCGAATACTCAGCAACATGATTGACGAACTGTACGCCTGTGAGAAATTCTTGAAACCGATACCGCTTAACAATGAACTTTTCATCGGTAAGTTTCCAACCGTTCAACTGTGAGACCCGATGCTCTTTTTCTTCTTCCGGAATCAGCTTTTCTGCCATCATAAACTCCTCCTTAAGATCAAACCAAATCCATGAATGACTCTAGGTCAGAAAGACACAACTCCAATGCATGCATCCAGAAATCTTTCTTTTCTAAATCTACATCCAAATGTTTCTTTGCAAGCTCCTCTACCGTCATTTTCCCTGTATCCTGAAGCAAGGAAATATATTGGTCTTCAAACGCAGGCCCCACTTCAAGGGCTTTGGCATAGATCCCCATGCTGAAGAGATAACCAAAGGTGTATGGGAAGTTATAAAAAGGGACATCCGTGATGTGGAAATGCAACTTGGAAGCCCAGAATGTCGGATCGTACTCGTCTAACGTTTGGACGTAGGCTTCTTGTTGAGCCTCTGTCATCAACTCGTTCAGCCTTTCCGGTGAAACGACTCCTTCCTTGCGCTCTTCATAAAAACGCGTTTCAAACAAGAATCTTGCATGAATGTTCATGAAGAAAGCAACACTACGCTGGACTTTATCCTCCAATAACACAACTTTTTCCGCCTCTGTAGCCGCTTCTTTAACTGCTGCATCTGCAACAATCATTTCAGCAAATGTCGATGCCGTTTCAGCAACATTCATGGCATACCCCTGATTCATCACGGGTAACTGATCCATGACATGCTGATGGTAGGCGTGACCAAGTTCATGAGCCAGAGTTGCTACACTGGACGGACTACCAGAGTACGTCATGAAAATTCTCGTTTCCCCGCTGTCCGGGAAGCTTGTACAAAATCCACCCGGTTGTTTTCCAGGACGATCCTCTGCTTCAATCCAATTCTTTTCAAAGGCCATTTCAGCAAAGTCCGCCATTTTGGGACTGAACTTCCTGAACTGCTGAATGATGAATTCCGCGCCTTCTTGAAAGCTCTTTTTCTGGTCAGCCTCTCCTATTGGAGCTTCTACATCATAAAAACTCAATTGTTCAAGCCCCAACATTTCGGCTTTCTTTTTCATATAGGGAACGTATTGCTTTTTATAATCTGTAATGCTCTCCCACATAGCTTCCAGTGTTTTGTTGCTCATTCGATTGTAATCGAGTGGTTCTTTTAAAACATTCTCCCAATTACGGTGTTTATAGGTTTGCAGCCTGAAACCTGACAAGTGATTCAATGTCTCTGTAAATAGATCTGAAGCCTCTCCCCATGTTTCTTGCAGTTTATCAAACGCCTCTTTCCTCACCGAACGCTCAGGGTTATCCAATTGATTAGATGCTTGTCCCACGGATAACTCTTCCCCATTCATCTCGATGGATAACTTCGCAACAAGAGCATCATACATCTGCCCCCACGCATGATAACCGTCCACGCCCAAGTCATTAATGAGAGATTCTTTTCCTACTTCTAATTTGTCCTTAGCAAGACGACGTCTCTCATTCAAAACAAAGGAAATCTCTTTGAAAGGGGCTTGATTCATTATGGATTTCCAAACATCATCATCCACCTGGACAAAAACCTGGTCCATTTTGGTTAGGGCATTCCCCAGACGCGCACCCAGTTCACTTCTTTTCGATAACCACATACTTGCTTTTTTATCAGTAACGTCTTGTGCATTTAAACAACTCACAAAGGCGCTGAATTCACTTAATCGTTTCATCACTACTTGCACAACTTCTACGATCTTATTAAGTTCTTCCGTTTGGTCTGTATTTTTTGGAGGCATAAACGTATGAATGGATGCTTCTAAGTCATCCATCAGACTTTCCGTCTGCCTAACATAATCTTTCAACTCTTCTGAATGGCTACCTCCTTGAAAAATAACATCTAAATCCCAAGTCGTGCTGTATGTTCCCATTCAAACTTCCCCTCTCGTCTATGTAGATTCTTCCATCAAGCACCATTTCTATTATATCAGAATTTTCTAACCTTCTCTCCTATCGTCTTGTTATCCTTTTTTCCCGGATTTTGTCATATTTGGTTGAAATGTTTTTGATATGTTATTGTAATATAAATGAAACCTTTCTGACTATTCAATCGTATTACTAAGTAGAATGTTCAAAACTTGTCCGCTCTGTTCTTAAGACCAGTCATTTGAAAGGGGATACCAAACATGAAAAAAAGAATTCAATACGATGCCACCGAAATCGCAAGTGTAGCAGGAGGATCAGCTTTTCTTACCTTCCTTCTCTATCTAACCATCTACATCATATAATAACGCCAAAAGCTCCCTCTCTAAGGGAGCTTTTATCATTTATCCTTTCTTCATATAAGCTTGTTTATCTTGAAGACTCAGTTTCGAGACTTTTGTTGAGTGGATAGGGGCTGCGGGGAATAGCTCGCCACTCCCCCACAGGAAAGTGTTCAAATGCGGAATCGCCCTGGTAGACACGACTGGCATAAGCAGAACAGCAACGGAATGTGCTTTTCATTCTTTTGCTGTTCTGCTTATGAAGCGAGTGTCTGGGCGATCCAGCTAGACGAGTAGCTTCCTAGCCACCCCTGACTCCTCACATGGCAAACGAACCCCGAACGATCTCGAATCCGAGTGTTCTACAATCCTTTCCATATAGTTGAATATCCTTACTTCTTTAACCTTTTTGGTTAGTTTTCTGAAGGAGTTCTCATTATAATAGAAAATAGTCGATTACAATGAAGGAGGATTCCTTTTGTTTCAAGACCACCGTGGCTATCAGCAGATGCTGCAACCAGACCAAATCTCATTCGGTTTAACCATACCTATTGAAAATTACGACCAAGCCCCTCCAGAGATGAAGAATCAAGTTCAAATGGCTCAACTAGCTGAAGATTTGAATTTTCATTGTCTTTGGTTCCAGGACGTTCTTTTAGAAGATCCTACGTTTGAAGATCCCGCGACAGGCCAGATCTTTGACAGCTTGATTTACCTGACGTACTTGGCGGCTCATACAAAGAAAATCAACCTGGGGACAGCAGCTCTTGTTATGCCGCTCCGTCACCCTTTAAGGACAGCAAAAGAATTGGCAAGTATTGAAAAACTTTTCCCTGAAAGACTAATGTTCGGAATTTCATCAGGGGATCGACGGAAGGACTTCGAAGGGCTGAATATTCCAATTATGGAGCGTAGTGAATGGTTCAGGGAAGCCTTCCATTTATTTAATGAAGCAATTTACAATGAATTCCCTGAGGTCCACTCCTCTTTTGGTACGATGAATCGATCAAACATTGTGCCAAAGCCTGAAAAACGAATCCCCACTTTTATGACAGGCTATTGCCAACAGACGTTGGATTGGGTTGCTGAACATGGAGATGGATGGATGTTTTATCCCCAACGACCAGCTCAACAGAAAGAAACCATTTCTCAGTTCAGAGAGAAAGTGAAGCAGTACCATGGTGAAGAAGCGTTTCGTCCCTTCTTTATGCCCCTTCCATTGCAACTCCAAGAAGACCCAGATGCTCCTGTAGAAAAAATACCAGCTGGATATAAAGTGGGGAGAAATGGACTGATGGATTTGATTGAACAGTATCGTTCCATCGGCGTTAATCATTTGATGTTTGGATTATCCAAAAACCAGAGACCTGTGAAGGAAATTGTGCAGGAGCTTGGAGAAGAAGTCCTCCCTTCATTCAAAATAAATCAATCATAAAGGAGGAGCTATCGCTTTGACCAAACCAAAAATTTTACTTGTAGGAACTTTTCATATGGCCATGAATCCCGAAATGGTCAACGATCAACAAATGGAAATCCAGGAGGTTGTTCACTCCCTGAAAGATTTCAATCCAACTAAAATAGCCGTGGAAAAACCCTTCCTCATTGAAGAAGAACTGGACCGTAAATACAACGCTTTTAAGGATGATACGCTTACGCCAACTTACGATGAAATCGAACAAATTGCTTTTCGTCTTGCTAATGAGTTGGACTTACCGTCTATTTATCCTGTCGATGAAGTAGTAGACATGTCAAGGCCTTCTTTAGACCAGGTCTTTCAATGGGCGAAAGAACATCAAGAGTCTTTGTTTAAAGAAATTATGGAAGTACAAAAAAGCCTCAAGACAATGGAAGACAATGAAACAATAAAAACCATCTTACGCTACATTAATGATCCAGATTATGTAAAAGAACTCCAAAGAGTCTATATGAAACTCTCACGTGTCGGGGACAGGCAGCACCAAGTCGGGGTTGAATGGCTGAAACAGTGGTATCATCGTGATCTGGCGATTGCTGCAAACATCGCAAGAATATCTGAAGAAGATGACCGCATCCTCGTTCTTATTGGAGGGGATCACCTGCACCTGCTCCATCAATGCTTAACAGATAGCGGAGATTATGAAGTTCTCTCTGCCCCATCCTATCTACCCCTTTAATCTTTTTTCAAATAAAAACGAAAAAGAGGTTTCCCTAACTTTAGGGAAACCTCTTTTTTATTAATCCTGATCAGGTTTATCTTCGAGTGCTTCAAGAGCCGAGCGTTTTTTCTTCTTCTTACGGTTTTTCCAACGTCTAATGTGAATCGTACTCGGTTCATAATCATCCGATTCACGTATGTCCGTGTTGGAAGCCTTCATGAATGACCATGCAAGCAGGAACATAATGCCTAACAGTGGAAATCCACCAACGATACTTGCTGTCTGCAAAGTTCCCAACCCTCCGAGGAACATAAGCGCAAGAGGCATCAAGCACAATGCGAAGGCCCAGAACAAACGGTTCCAACGCAAAGGCTCTCCTTCTACGTTCTTCTG
Source organism: Halobacillus sp. AWM4_238 (assembly GCF_056158265.1). NCBI lineage: Bacteria > Bacillati > Bacillota > Bacilli > Caryophanales > Bacillaceae > Halobacillus > Halobacillus sp. AWM4_238. The sequence continues at coordinate 3,867,939 of NZ_JBSWSY010000002.1, read as the reverse complement.
TACAACAGAAGCCAGGATGTAAGAAGAAGAATCGAAAGTCGTTGCAAGGAAAATAATCGCAAGAACGGTAAAGATCAATACCATGAACTTCGCTAACGGAAGCTGATTGATGATTTCAACAATGGTCGCAGGGGCACCATTCGCATCCATGAATGCGATCGCATCGAATTGCCCAGTCAACTGCATGTACAATCCGAAGTTCCCCATAATTCCGAAGAAGAGGATACAACCGAGCGTACCGTAAACCATCGTTCCAAGCACCATTTGACGGATGGTTCGACCTCTGGAAATACGTGCCACAAACAACCCGACGAATGGAGCATAAACAAGCCACCAAGCCCAATAGAATATTGTCCAATACTCAGGGAAGCTGGTCTTTTCAAATTGCCCTAAGTTTCCAAATGGCTCCATCCATGTCGCCATAACGAAGAAATTATCTGCTAATATTCCCAACGCGTTGAAAGTTGTTTCACTAATGAAGCGCGTCGGTCCAAAGATGAAGATAAAGGCAAGTAGGAAGATCGACAACCACAAGTTCACATCACTAAGTACTTTGATTCCTCGTTTCAGTCCTGAATACGAGCTGATTGCAAAGATCAATGTACAAAGTAACATAATGCCTGCTTTAAGCCCTAACGTTACAGGGATACCAGTCAAACTGTTAACCCCTTGCGCAATCATCGGTGTACCAAGGGCAAGTGTCGTTCCTGCTCCACCTAAAAGTCCAAACATGAATAACACATCAATGATGTTTCCAAGAGGACCGTCTACCGAATCACCTAAAACAGGACGGACAGCCTCACTGACCTTAAGTACAGGTTTTTTTCGAACATAGTAAAAGTAAGCGATTGGGAGAGCCGGCAGTGTATAAATGGCCCAGGCGATCGGTCCCCAGTGGAACATTCCATATGCGGATGCCCATTGGATCGCTTCTTTCGAACCAGCTTCTACGCCAAACGGAGGGCCCTGGTAATAATACGCCCATTCAATAACCGCCCAATAAAGGATACTGGAACCAATTCCGGCAGCAAACAACATGGCTGCCCAGGAGAACGTATTAAATTCTGGCTTTTCACCTTCGTCACCCAGTTTAATCGATCCGTTTTTGCTAAAAGCAACATATACAAGGAAAGCGAAAATAACGAAGCCCATAATCATATAAAGGACACCAAAGTTTTCCGTCATGAACGTATTCGCTTGGGATACAACCTCTTTACCCGCTTCCGGGAAGATGATCAGTGGTAACGTGACACCGAGCAGCAACACGAGAGCGCCGATAAACGTTGGCCAATCAATTAATTTTGTTTTCAAATGACATACATCCTTTCTACTTCTTCATTCTTTAGTTTGTTCTGCAAGAGGCAAATCATTCAATGTTGCGGAGCTATGTACCGGAGAGAAACACGAGCATCATTGTAACAAAGTGTATAGACAGAGGCAAATGGACTTGTATGTTCTATACCCTATCTAGGGAAAAAGTAACGGACTTTTTCGAAATTTGACAAATTAGAACAAAAAGCGGAAAGTAAAAAGTAGGAAAAATCGTTGAAATGAGGTGGGAATCTCTTGTCTGAACAGAAGAAAAAGTGGGATGATCATCTCGATCCTTTATATCTCCCACTCTTCACAGCCATTCCAGTGGAAGGATGGCTTACACTCAAACCCCCTCCTTTTTCGGGGGTGGAAACGTCATTGTTTATTATCGGAGTGCTTTTTTTAGTTTTCGCAGGGTCTGTTGAAACAAACAGTGAGGAAGGAAAGCACAAAGCTTTCGGTTACATTTATTTAGTGGCCGCGCTGCTTTTCGGAAGCATCGGGTTATTCAAATGGCTCGCTTGATTTTTATATAAAAAACAACCAGGGGAGAATCATTGGAATCAATATAATAATCGTCACAATTAACCAGGCACTAGGATTTTCACTGGTCAGTTGCTTGCGGTAAGACATTCCCCATGCTAAAAATAACAGAGCCGTCATCACAATACTTCGTAAATGGAATTCCCCATCTTTATTGTTCATGAAAATATATACGGCACCCTCGGCTACAATTAAGATGCCGACGAGAATATTAAAAATATGAGTAAACCATTTATTCATGATCACAGACCTCCTTTGCATCCTCTTTTATCTTTATCCTTTCCAAGTATATTACAACCTCATCCATAAAGAAACGAACAAAACCCTCCCTTATCCAACTCCCCTCCACCTTAACTATCTCCTTTCATTTAACAATATGGCAGGATTGTTGAAGACTCAGTATCGAGATGTTTCAGGGTTCGTTGCTGAATTGAGTGTTAGGGGTGGTTGGGAAGCCACTCGCTTTCCTGTGGGGGAGTGGCTTCCCAACCACCCCATTCGATATTGTGAGAAACGAACCCACCTACACAAATGGAGCATTTTCCATTAACACTGCTTCCAGTAAAAAAGCGCTTCATAGCAAGCGTTAAAGAACAGAGGACTGCTTGTTTATAGTTGGATTCACGAACTTCCATTACGCTGGACAGCTGCTTATTCTGGAAGTAGTTTCGAGATACTTATATGGCAAAAGGGCGGAGGGGAATGGCGAGACTCCTGCGGGAAAAAAGTGCAGGGTGAGACCCCACAGGACGCAGTCCGAGGAGGCTCACCGCGCTCCCGCGGAAAGCGAGTCATTCCCCGCAGCCCCCTTCCACTCAACAAAAGTCTCGAAACTGAGTCTTCAAAAATAGGGAGCTATCGTTGAAGATTGAAAAATAAAGAAAACCAGTTGGAATGGGAGTTCCAACTGGTTAAAGAGTGTCGATTAATCCTTTTAAATCCTGAGTCAATTCATACATCGTGCCACTTTCACGAAGGATTTCCCAATAACCTTCGTAGAAATATACTTCCAATAAAGTCTCTCCTTCACAAGAGAGTTTCAGCGCTCCTTCTACTTCTGATGTTGCAGCCGGTTTCTGTACAGGTGGACTGTTTTTCATTTCTTCCAAAAACTTGCGGACTGGCTTTTCCTGGTCCAGTTTGTATGCTTTTCTTTCTGATTCTAAATCGTAGTAAGTAATCGTGACCGGCCGTTCATATTCACTCCAATGATAGGGAGTAATATCATCTTGACTGAACGCGATAGGGTTGAAAAAATACCTTTGATCGACGTATATGTATGCAAAAAACACGACAAGTATAAGCCCTCCAAAAATGATTCCCTTTTTTCCCATTCCTCCACCTCTTCGCATGTCCATTCGACTTCATTTACACTTAATACGAACGAAAAGGTGGTAAGGTTTCATTTTTTTAAAAATTTCCTTTTATTACCAAAAGAAAAAGACGGAGCAATCTCCGCCTTTTCACTCTTATCTTTTTGGATAGCCTAAAACTGTTTTTACTTCTAAATATTCTTCAATCCCATAATCGCCCCATTCTCTACCTATTCCTGATTGCTTATATCCACCGAATGGTGCGGCAAAGTCCGCTTCTGCATCATTGACCTTAACTCGTCCCGCTCGGATGCTTGAGGCAACTTTTGCTAGTGTCTGTTCATCTTCACCGAAAACGTAACCAGCCAATCCGTATTTAGTGTCGTTGGAAATTTCAATGGCTTCTTCGATCGTGTCATAAGTGATTAGGCAGGTGACGGGGCCAAAGATTTCTTCTTGTGCGATTACCATATCGTTACTCACATTTGTGAATACCGTAGGTTTAGCATAGTAACCTTTCTCTAATCCTTCAGGCTTCCCAGTACCTCCTGCAAGTAGCGTGGCTCCTTCCTGCTGACCTTTTTCTATATACGATTGAACCGTGTCCCATTGTTTTTGTGACACCAAAGGACCCACATGATTGTCTTCTTGAGGATCACCTACAGGAAATTCAGGAAGTACTTTTTTAATAGCCTCTTCAAATGAATCTTTCATAGAGGAAGGCACCAAGACTCTTGTTGCAGCTGAACAAACTTGACCACTGTTGGTTGCGATGTGATTGATCGCAGCTTTAGCAGCTTCCTCGACGTCAGCATCTTCAAGTATGACAAGTGGTGATTTACCTCCAAGTTCTAATGCAACGTTAGCAATACGTTCAGATGCATTTTGCATGATTTTCTGTCCGACAGCACCAGAACCAGTGAAAGATACAAAATCGATATCAGGGTGGGAACTGATGCCATTACCAATAACAGAGCCGGATCCATTCACTAAGTTAAACGCTCCCTTAGGTACGCCGACCTTATCAAAGATTTCGGTTAAAATAATGGCAGCAAACGGTGTCAATTCTGCCGGCTTGGCGATAACAGGACTACCCGCTGCAAAAGCACTGGCAATTTTCGTAGATATTTGGTTGGTCGGAAAATTCCATGGAGTGATTAAGCCACTAACTCCCACCGAGTCCTTCATAACCGTATGGCCACCCCGGTCTTCAATAAATGAAAAATCTCTTAACGATTCTGCTGCTTGTGAAAAATGATTATACCCCATCATATAATGGACCTTTTCTGAGACAGATTTGGGTGAGCCCAACTCTTCTGTAATCGTCTCAATAATCTCATCTTTACGATTTTCATATTCAGCAGCTATGCTTTCCAGCAGTTTGATTCTCTCTTCTTTAGATGTCTGAGAGAAAGACGGAAAAGCATCCCTGGCTGCCTGGACCGCTTTATTCAAATCCTCTTCCGTACCCAGACTAATCGTACCGATGACTTCTTCTGTTGCAGGGTTAATGACATCTTCTGTTTCATTGCCTGTAGATTCTACCCATTCGCCGTTTATATAGTGCTTCAAATAGTTACGCATTTTCATTTCTCCTTTATAAAAAGAAAATTTCATTTCCTCGTTACAGAAGAATGTATCCGTATTTTCCCATTCCAAAACATGACTGTGCTTTCCAAACGTCTTTGACTCGACTATAATGAGTAGAACAAAAAGGAAGGATGAGTGTTGATGACTTCGACCAACCAACAAATTCAACATTACTTAAACAAGAATGAGGATAAAGCCCGTTTGCTCGTCAGTTGTCCAGATCAACCAGGAATCGTTTCCAGCATCTCAACATTCCTATACGAACACGGGGCAAATATTGTGGAATCAAATCAATTCACAACCGATCATGAAGAAGGAACCTTCTTTCTCCGGATCGTATTTTCTTCAGAAAATATGAAATCAAAGGAAGACACTATGAGAGCAGATTTTCATGCTCTTGCCGAACAATTCGAGATGACGTGGCGTATGACTTTCCTCCATGAATTGAAACGCACGGCTATTTTTGTATCGAAAGAACTTCATTGTTTACGTGAGCTTTTATATGAATGGGAAAGCGGCGATCTTGTAACCGCCATTCCTCTGGTTATCAGCAACCATGAATCAGCGAGAGATATTGTTGAGTCTTTTGGTATCCCCTTTTATTACATTCCGGCAAATAAAGATATCCGGGAAGAAGTAGAAGAGAAACAGTTGAATTTATTAGAAGAATACAATATTGATTTAATCATCTTAGCCAGGTACATGCAGATCCTAACCCCTAAGTTTGTAGACAGCCATCCATCTAAGATCATTAATATCCACCATTCCTTCTTGCCTGCATTTATTGGCGCTAATCCGCATAAACGTGCCTACAAACGTGGGGTGAAGTTGATTGGTGCCACCTCGCATTATGTGACAGATGATCTTGATGAAGGACCAATTATTGAACAAGACGTGATTAGAGTCGACCATAGGAACAGTGTGAACGATTTAAAGAAAAAGGGCAGATTGATTGAACGAAGTGTCCTGAATAGAGCCGTCAAATGGGCTCTTGAGGATCGTGTGATTGTTCATAAAAATAAAACCATCGTTTTATAACAAATTACTAACCACTAACAAATCAAGGACCTGACTCATGGTGTCAGGTCCTTTTAAGTGATTATAATGGATGAGCAATTCTCCTGTTTTCCCACATAAAATGATATAACCCCATTCAACGAGGTGACAGGAATGATCCATTATGTAAAACCAGGTGAAACATTAGCTCAAATATCAAGAGATTATCGTACGCCTTTGAGGGATATCCTGGCTGCAAACCAAATTGCAAACCCAAATATGATTTTTCCAGGTCAACCATTCAATATCCCAGGATTTCCAAACCCGGATACCAATCCGTATAGAATAAATGTATCCACATCGCAACGTCATTTACGTTTGTATAAAAATGGCTCGTTGCAAAAAGAGTATCCTATAGCGGTAGGACGCATGCTCTCAGCTACACCTGTTGGGAACTTTTTCATCATCAACAAAGCACCAAACCCTGGAGGTCCATACGGAACCATGTGGATGAGTTTATCCAAGCAGCATTATGGGATCCACGGTACCAACGACCCTTCTTCAATTGGAAAAGCTGTTTCCAAAGGATGCATACGCATGTATAACAAAGATGTAGAAGAATTAGCAAAGATCATCCCTTTAGGTACACCAGTATCTATTCAAGCGTAAAAGTTAAAAAAGACGATGGAACCCCCATCGTCTTTGAGCATTTAATCAAGCTCTGCTCGACTTGTTACTTCCACTCCTTTTAAAGCTTGTGTCGCAAGTCTGTCTGCTTCTCCATTATCTTTTCTCGAAATCACTTCAAAACTAGGCGTAATCCCCATTTGCTTAACCTTTTCTTCAATTCGATCCGCCCAATTATTCAGATCCTCTTCCATTGTGGGCCACTCATCATTCATTTGATTGATTACAACTTGTGAATCTCCTACAAACCGAACAGGAATGTGATGCACCCCCATGAAGTCCAATTCCTGGACAGCTAAATGTAAGGCGGCATACTCCGCTTCATTATTCGAATTCAACTCATCGATGAGCGCATTCATTCGAAAACGCATGGATTTGCCACTCTGACTATAATAAATAACGCAACCCAGCCCTGCCTTACGTTCCTTAATTTCGTAGCCGCCATCAAAATAGACCGTGATATCGTGTGGCTCGGTTTCAAGATTATCCAAGTATTTCTGTAAATCCTTCCGCTTCCATGTCGTATCGTATTCATCGATGAAGGCAACGGACTTGGCACGTCCTGTCTTTTCCAGATCTTCTGTAATTAACAATGCCTGCCCGATCGTCATCTCTTCTGATTTAAAAAAAGCTTCCGTTTTTTTCGGCGTTTTATATGTAACTTCCAGTCTGATTTTCACCTAATATCCGCCCTCCTTATCCCTGTTTGCTGTACGTATGTATTATAGTCTGATCATAATTGGAGATTTTAATCGAGCCGCTTATAAAATCCTGTTGCCTTTCCCTCGAAGCCAAAAGAATGGTAAATCTCATGGGCTTTCCTTCTTTCCTCTCTATTTCCACTATTCAATACCATCGTTTTCGCCCCTCGATCAACCGCCCACTCCTCGGCTTTTTGCATGAGCATTTTCCCTATCCCGTTTCCCTGCTCGAATTTATGTACCACGAATGCAATGACCCTTACGTGCGGGTCATCTGTATGATAGGCTTCGTTGTAAGTCATCCCGATCATGCCCAGCACCTCGTTATTCCCCTCATAGACGAAGGTTTGGTAATGCTCTTGGGATAGGATGCTCTTCAATCTATGGTTCATCTGCTCTTTATTTGAGGGGTAACCAAGTTCCTTCATTAAAGGAATGAGTCCTTCTGCATCCCCAAGCTTTACATCCCGTATCATCTCTTCCCCTCCTCGTTTCTTTCACATAATTTTCCTTTAAATCATAACAAACCCGAAGGCCAATCTCGACCTTCAGGTTTGGGTGAATCTTCTATTTCATGACATTTTCTTTTTGACGAAGTTCAACTCTTCGTATTTTTCCAGAAGTCGTCTTCGGCAGCTCTTGTATGAATTCCACTTTTCTTGGGTACTTGTAAGGAGCCGTCAATTCCTTCACATGATTTTGGAGATCAGAAACCAAATCATCGTTTTCTTCATACCCTTTTTGAAGAACAATGTAGGCCTTTACAACGTTTCCCCGAACTTCATCCGGACTTGCGACAACGGCACATTCTTGGACAGCCTCATGCTTGACTAGTGCATCTTCCACTTCGAACGGTCCTATGGTATAGCCGGAACTAATGATAATATCGTCACTTCTTCCTTCAAACCAAAAGTAACCCTCTTCATCCTTTTTCGCCTGGTCGCCAGTCACATAGTAGTTGCCTCGACGAGACATCTTCGTGCGTTCTGGATCTTTATAATACTCTTTGAACAAAGCAGGAGTATCTAAGTGAACGGCAATGTCACCTACCTCTCCTGCCTCTACAGGTGTCCCCATTTCATCAATGATTTCAACCTGATTCCCAGGCGTTGGACGTCCCATTGACCCTGGGCGGACCTCCATATCTTTCATAATTCCAACGAGTAGAGTATTTTCTGTCTGACCATAACCATCTCTTACCGTTACATCATAATGTTTTTGGAACGTGTCAATGACTTCGCGATTTAAAGGCTCTCCTGCAGATACAGCGCTGTGTAATCCCTCTAATTTATAGTCAGATAAATTATCTACTTTAGCCATCAAACGATATTCTGTCGGTGTACAGCAGAGAACATTTACATCATGTTTATCCATCAAGCTTAAATACTTCTTGGGGTCGAATTTCCCTTGATAGATCAACCCTTCGGCCCCAGTTCCCAGCACGGATAGGAAAGGACTCCATATCCACTTCTGCCATCCTGGTCCAGCTGTTGCCCAAACCGTATCCCCATCTTGTATGGCCAGCCACTTATCAGCAGCCGTCTTCAAATGCGCATACCCCCATCCATGTGTATGCACAACACCTTTCGGATTACCTGTTGTTCCAGATGTATAAGAAAGGAACGCCATATCCTCTCTTGAAGTATCTGCAAGACCTAGCTCCTCGCTTTGGTCCTCCATGAGAGAGTCAAGATCACGCCAATTTTCTTTAACACCACCTACAGAAAAAGTAATGAGTTCATCGAATTCGTTCACACCATGGAATTGGTCTGTATAAGGATAATAGCTGATGACACCTCTTACTTCGCCATGCGATATTCGATATTGTAAATCCTTTGTCCTCAACATTTCAGAACTTGGGATCACGACAAGACCTACTTTAAGAGCAGCTATATACACTTGGTACGCTTCAATCAAACGTGGAATCATGACAAGTACTTTATCCCCTTGTTTAAATCCCTGCTCCAGGAAAGCGTTTCCAATTTTGTTCGCGTTTTGCATTAACGTTTCATATGTAACTTCTTTCTGGTCTCCTTCTTCGTTCAACCATAACAAAGCTTTTCTTCCCGATTCTTTCGCGTACTTCTCCATTTCAGAAACGACATTGTATCTTTCAGGAGCGATCAATTCTTCTCTTTTCATATAGCGGCCTCCTTTTTAATGAGCGACTGTTCAGTTTGTCCATTCTATTATAGCAATTTTTCTTAATATTTCAAATAATGAATCATAAAAATAATCCGACAACACTATCTCCCGATTGTGGAAGATTCAGTTTGGAGACGTTTGTTTAGGATGGGGTGCTACGGGGAATAGCTCGCTTTCCGCAGGAGCACTGTGAGACCCCGGAAGGCGCAGCCAGAGGAGGCTCACCGCCCGCCCAGAAAAGCGAACCGTTTCCCGGAACCCCCTTGAACCTTCACAAACATCTCGAAAATCGAGTCTTCAAAGATCTGCCTAATAGTTGAATGATGTAGGGTTAGTGTTAAAGATGGAGCATACAATGTAATTGACAAATTATTTCGACTTTTCATATAATGTGTATAAGTATATTCAGGGAGTGATCAGTAGTGGAAGCTCGCCCTGTCCGTAAACAGCTTGGACTTAGCATGTACCAATTGTTTTTTATATCAACCATCATGGTTATCGCGTTTTTACCTGTATCCATGATCACGAAAAATTTCAATTATACGCTCGCTTCTTTGGTCACAGTCATTGTTATTAATGTCAGTATCTTACTTAAAACGTTACGCCATCAAAGAAAAAGAGCCTTTAGATCCGGACTGTAGTAATCTGGATCAAAGGCTCTTTTTCTTTTCTTCTTTCATATTTCTGCTTTTACCAATCGACATATAATTCAAGCTTTCTTCCATATGCTCATCGATCAGTTGAAGCAAGCGTGGGAAATTTTTATTCCTTAATGCTTCAAGTAAAAGTTCATGTTCTCTAAATCGCTGCTTCTCGTACAGGTCTTCATCTACAAACACATCATACAACATAAGATATACATTGATTTGATTGAGGATCCGTTCAGTAAAGTCAATCAAAAACGTATTCTTTGTTTTTAATGCAAGGGTCATATGAAATTGCTTGTTCACATCAAGGTACTCTAATATATCTCGATTTGCGTAGGTTTTTCTTTCATGTTCGATCCATTCTTGCAAGTGAATGAAATCTTCTTCATTCATTTGGTCATAGATTTGTTCAAGCGTCATTTTCTCTAAATGACGCCTCATATCAAAGGCTTGTCTTATTTCTTCAAGTGTAGGTTCAACCACAAAAGCCCCACGATTAGAATAAATTTTGACTAACCCTTCCTGTTCCAGCTTTTTCATAGCATTTCGAATCGGGGTGCGTGACACTTGTAATTCTTTCCCGATCATGTTTTCTACAAGCTGGGTGCCTGGTGGTAGATGACGAAACAAAATGTTGTTCTTCAAGTATTCATAGACGTCGTCCGTCCTGGATTGACGCTCATTGATCGTATCTGTAAACGTGCGGTTCTGGATGTTATCCCACCTTTTATGCCAAGCGTTTAAAGTTTTCACCAAGAATCTCGTTCATGGAGTGCACCGTAATGAAAGCTTGTTCATCAATAGCTGTCATATATTTTTTCAAACGCGTATAGTCTTTGCGGCTTAAGATTGTTGTGATGACCTCTTTGTCTTCCTGATTGAACGCACCTTTCGCCTGATGGATGGTAGCCCCTCGGCCAAGCTGGTTGACAATAAAGTACCGGACTTGCTCACTCTCACGACTGATAATGACGATCTCTTTATTGTCTTCAAACTGTTGCAGCATGTAGTCAATAACAAGACCATTTAAAATCACACCGAAAAACGCGTACATTCCTACGGTTGGTCCGAAAAGGAAAATAGATGAGGTTGCAATCGCAATATCAGAGAATAAGACCCCTTTTCCGACTTCAATAGAAAAGAATTTATTCAGGATCATAGCTAGAATATCTGTTCCGCCGGTAGAGGCTCCCTGATGGAAAACAAGCGCCATTCCGGATGCTGCGATAATCTGACCAATAATTAATTGAATCAGAAGATCATTACTTAAAGGCTCCTGCATCGGGAAAAATGCTTCCAGTCCCCAAACCATAAAGGACAGAGCAAAACTCGCATAAATCGTCTTGATACCAAATTGAAAACCTAAGAATATTAAACCGACAACGAAGAGTATGACGTTCAAGATGATCATAATCATACCTAGTGAAAGATCAGGTATGATTTTATTGAGCACAATTGAAGCACCACTTACTCCTCCTGTGGCAAGATCGTTTGGTGATAAGAAAAAATGGACGTTGATGGCTACCCCGAGCGCACCTAAGTTCATCAACAGAAAGGACCATACTTTTTTCAGCATCAGAAAGCCTCCTTTTTATGTGGAAATAAGTTAGAATTTGTCGAACGAAAATTGTAGTACAATCGGGATTATAGATCCCATAAGTACGTTTGTAAACAGCTTTTTATGTAAAAATATATATTATTTTTTGTAAGCGATTGAACGTAGAAAATTCTAATAATTACTAGTGGTGATTGGATTTAATTTTCAAAATAGGATGAACTCTGTCAAGGAAAAAGAAAAAAAGGACCCTTTGCATATAAAGTTTCCGTTAGTTTTTTCTTGTCGAATTTTTTAATTTCGTTTCCAAAAACGCTAATAATCAAAAAAAATCATCATCCCTTTGGATGATGATTTTTAAAAGTATCTATTTTGGTAGAGAGACAGTTACCGTTGTCCCGGTACCTTTTTGACTCTCGTATGATATTTCTCCATTCAGGTCTGAAATGATTTTCTTTGTCACCATTACTCCTAAACCGGTCCCTTTTTCTTTAGTAGTAAAGAAAGGTTCACCAATTTTTGCAAGTTCCTGTGGTGTTAATCCAGGCCCATTATCTGTAACGGATAGCGTTAGGTGAGTGCTGGACATCCGAATAGTTACCCGGACCTCTCCTCCTAAATCCACAGCATCAATGGCATTTTTGACAAGGTTGATTAGAATTTGATTCAACCGCTTCGGTTCTGTTTCGAATTTGTCCTGAATCGGATCACAATCAAAGAGAAGATAGATTTGTTTTTCATTCGCTTCAGGTTCCAACAAACGCAACACGTAGGAAACGAGTTGTTCCGGGTCTACCTGTTCAAGCTGAATGGATGACTTCGGTTTGGATAGCATCATGAAATCCTGAACGATGGCTTCAATGCGATTGACTTCATCAAGAATGATTTCCTGATAGTTATCCCTTAACTCTGGATTAGCTGCCCCAATCTGAAGGAAACCTTTAATTGCAGTCAAAGGGTTTTTAATTTCATGTGCGATCCCTGCTGACATTTGGGTAATTGTAGATAACTGCTGAGATCTTTCCTTGAATTCAAGCATCTCTTTATATTCCGTCACATCTTCATGAATTCCGAGCACATAAGAATTCCCGTAATATTCGACAGGAAAGCCTTTCGTACGGATCCATTTCGTTTCTTGCTTAGGACCTACAAGACGGTACTCGACTTCACTTTCTTTCTTTTCCATTTCCCCAAGAGCCGCTCTTAAGGAAGCACGGTCTGATTCATGTACACGTTCTACAAATGTATTTGGATCAAAGAAAGCTTCTCGACGGGAAATGCCGAACATTTCTTGAAAAGCTGGACTGACATAATGCAGTTCTTTAAAGTCAGGCTCGCTGATCCAAAAAACATCTTTGATGTTATTTGCCAGCAAAGCGAATCTTTCTTCTGAAGCTCTTAATGCTTTTAATTGATTTTTGTATTCCGTTATGTCCTGAAGGAACACAGTAATTCCCATCTCTGTAGGATGAACCGTGACCTGGACAACTGTTTTGGTTCTCTCAAGGAATCCTTCAAACTCCACAGTCTCTTGCGTTTCCATTGCCCTCAAATATTGTTGAAAGAAACGATAGTGTTCATGGATAGGAAAAATGTCCCACAACTTTTTGAAGTAGTTTTGTAAAAAAGGAACCATTGTCATTTCTTCCATTTTTGGATTGGCATACGTGACTTCCCAATTGTGGTTGATCAATGCAAGGCCGTGAGGGAATTTATCGACCAGATGCATCATTCGTTTTTTTATGGAAGAAGACCTAGATTCAGACATGTGTATCCTGTTTCGTTGGTGTCGATATCCGGCGGATGGGTTCAATGACAAAGTCGTTTCTTTTTGCTTCGAGGAGAGAGTCATGGAGGCTGGACCCTCGAGCAGGCCCTTAATGCTCTTGAAGGAAAAAGCAATCTGACCATTTGTCAGGTGAACCATTTTGCATTGATATTTATGCTTGTTCATATCAGTCAGCTGGACAGACGATTCCGTGAGACCTTCTGTAAGGAGACTGTGCAAGACCTGCTGCAATCGTTGTTGTCCGGGGTGACCAAAACTACGGATCCACTGAGAGAACGACATGTCCGACTCTTGCAGTTGAAGTGTTCCTTGCATCTGCTGATTTAGCGTAACCTTTTGTAGACGCAAATCCAGTAAGCATGCAGGTGTACCATTCAAACTAAGAACATCCAGAATTTCGCCGCTATGCACTTGGTCAGAATACCTCTCTCTAATCACCAATATTAAGACCTCTTTCCTTTTATCCGTTCAATATTTACCAGTACGTTTATCATTATAACGTAACCATTAACAATTTTGAATATTTTCAAAACAATTCACACTATTATTTTTCTATTTACAACAAATTATGAGACAGAAGACAAGGTTATGACTATTTTCTTCTTCCTTCTTCCTTCACCCTTCAATACTTCTCCATAGTGTTAAGGAAGCATAACTCAAATATGGCTCCCATTCCTTACTCCACCGCTCCATTTGCTCGTATGTCGGTTTCGTGTCCATATTGAAATAAAGTTTCAAAGCATTTTGAATACCAATATCAGCTTTTGGAAAAAGGTTCGGTCGACCAACTCCGAACATCATCCAGTTTTCGGCTGTCCAAGGCCCAATTCCTCTAACCTTTACGAGGTGCTTCATAATCTCCTCATCTGATTCATTCGCTAATGACTCCAAATCCAGCTTTCCATCTACAATCAAACGTGATGTATCAATGACGTATTCTGCTTTTCGCTGGCTGAATTGTAACTCCCTTAACGTCTCATAGGAAGTATCAGCTACGACCTCTGGATCCGGGTAAAACCACACCCCGTCCTTTTTTGTTCCCAGCGTTTCTACAAAACGAGTACTCAACGTGTAAGCGAATTTCATATTCAACTGCTGGTGAATAATCACTTTCATCAAACAGTCATAAAGATGAAAATCTTTGACAATAGGTGTACCAGGATGCTCTTGAAACATTTTTTTCAGTCTTGTATTTAAGAAGTGATGGTGCACTTTTTCTATATCTATATTCCATTGAAATAAATCAGATATGTGGGAGAGTAACGCTTCTTTATCTTTTTCACTGTCACTCGACACTTCAAAAGCAGGATCATCTGTAGTGCCAAGTCCCTGGACACGGACAATATGATGAGTTCCTCCCAGCTTCACTGGAACATCCACCCAACGCTCTTCCCGGTTTAGACGGGTTGTCGGGTCAAACGCCCACCGAAGCAGGGTATAATCAAAATCATAAAAAGTATTTGCTTTAAACTTTTCTTTCCACAAACTTTTTTTCCTCCCTTTTGTCGGACGATTTGTTTATAATTTGTTAAGAATGGGAACTATGCCCTAATAACCTCTTTTACTCTTTTCCACGTTCGTTCTTTTTCAAACATTGTTCTACATTCCCATACATCTGTCCAATCATTTTTCAGCACACATTCAATTGCATATATGCTCCTGATTGTGGAAGACTCAGTTTCGAGATGTTTGTAAGAGTTTAGGGGCTCCGGGAAACAGTTCGCTTTCCATGGGGCGGGCGGTGAGCCTCCTCAGGCTACGCCTTCCGGGGTCTCACCGTTTCCCTCCGCCCCTTGACCATAAGAGTGTCTCGAAACTACATCCGGGATAAGCTGCTTTTATCCTCCTACGCAGGCATGAAGTGCTATGTACCGAGCTTTTAGGTCCTGAATACCAAACGTCAGGAGGTTAACATTCTCATCTTTATTCAATCATAAAAGCTGATTCTTCCAGAAATGATTTCGAGAATCTTCCATGGCAAAGGGGCGGAGGGGAATGGCGAGACTCCTACCTTAAGTGTGGAGGTGCCTCGATCAGCGGCGTATGGACTGGACTGAGCTGGCGGAGATAAAGGAAACACGAAGAACGGATTGATTCGATGTTGACTTATCGTACAGAAGCGAGGGAAGTCTCACTAGCCGCTAGGCACCGAAACCGGATATCACGAAGAAAAAAGTGCTTGGTGAGACCCCACAGGACGCAGTCCGAGGAGGCTCGCCGCGCTCCCGCGGAAAGCGAGTCATTCCCCACAGCCCCATCCACTCAAAAAACATCTCGAAATCAATTCTTCAAGAAAACTGCCATATACTTTAATAACTTAATCATACACATACAATCTAACTTTTGATGAATATGAAAAACCACTGCACGGAATGTGCAGTGGTTTGGGCTTAAAGTCCCCAAACTGGTGCTGGAACCATCTGTTTGATCATGAGGTCATTCAAACTTCCAAATCTATACCCTCTTTTTGTCAATTCATCAATCAGTTGAGACAAGGCTTCCGCATTATCTTGAGAAACGGTGTGAAGAAGAATGACAGCACCTGGATGGATTTGATCGATGACACTTCTATAGGCGTATTCCCAACCACGTTGTTTGTCTGTTTCCCAGTCAACGAAAGCTAGAGACCAAAAGGCATGGGTATATCCGAATTCTTGCGCCCAGGCTAAGGTTTTCTCATTAAAGGTTCCACGTGGTGGACGGACGTAAGTCATCACTTCCTGGTCTGTCAACTCCTTGACGGCCTGTTCCACTTTTTCTAACTCACGTTTCATTTTCTCTTTCGATACTTTTGTAAAGTCAGGATGGCTCCAGGAATGATTTCCAATGATGTGCCCTTCCTTTGCCATTCGTTTTAATAGTTCCGGGGCACTATCAATGTAATGGCCGGTAACAAAAAAAGTGGCCGGTACATTTTTTTCCTTTAATACATCAAGAACTTGACCTGTGTACCCTTGTTCATAGCCATTATCAAAAGTCAAATAAACAACCAGGTCTCCAGAAGGATCTACATAAAAGCCATCATATTTCTGGATCATGGGTCCGTACCGTCCGACATCTGGGACAGAACCATCTTTCTTTTTACTGAATCCCCAGCCTTCAGCGAACGCCTGATTCGGTAAAGCTAAGATGAAAAACGCCATGAAAACGGCGAATGATTTTTTCAACATACGTACCACTCACTTTTTTCTTAGTATGTGTGGACATCCGATGAATATAAAAAAAGGCAAGTGGGAAAATTACCCACAAGCCTTTATAGAAATAGTGACGCTGCCCATCCGAAGATGAACAAGGGAATATTGAAGTGTAAAAATGTTGGTACACAGGTATCCCAGATGTGATTGTGTTTTCCGTCCGCATTCAAACCAGACGTTGGTCCAAGGGTACTATCAGACGCAGGAGAACCCGCATCACCCAGAGCTCCAGCTGTACCTATTAACGCAGCTGTTGCCATTGGTGAAAAGCCTGCTGCCAAACAAATCGGCACGAAAAGTGCAGCCAAGATCGGAATGGTAGCAAATGAAGAACCAATCCCCATAGTGACAATTAAACCGACGAGCAACAACAAGAAGGCGATGAATGCCTGGTTGTCACCGAGATAATCGGAACTGACTTCAACAAGAGCCGATACAGACTCTGTTTGAGTCAATACATTCGCATATCCTGCCGCTACTAACATGACAAAAGCGATGAAGCCCATCATGCCGATTCCTTCATTTACTACTTTATCTCCCTTGTAATAAGGAACGACACGGAAGATGAACATAAGAATAATTCCTGCAAGTGCAGCTAGGATAAGATTCTGCCATACCGCTTGAATCACTAATGTGACAACGATTGCGACAATTGTCCAGAAATGTTGACGGTTGAAAGTCGCTGTTTGTACTTTCTCGACTTCAAACCCGTCTCCTTCTGTCGGTACATCCGGCAATTCACGTTTGTTCCGGTACGTAAAGAAAATGGCAATGAATAGACCAACGATCATACCTGAACCAGGAATGATTAAAGACTGTGCGATTGAACCAATTCCGAGGTCGATTCCGCTGCTGCTCATCGATGATTGAATCGTTTCATGGAAGATGTATCCGAAACCGATTGGCAACATCACATAAGGAGCTTTCAAACCAAAAGTCAACGCTGCAGCTACAGCACGGCGGTCCAATTTCATTTCATCAAACAATTTCAATAATGGTGGAATTAATATAGGAATAAAAGCAATGTGTACAGGGATCACATTTTGGGATAAGCTCGCTACAAATGCGATGACAAGCACCATCATCGTTCGTTTATCCTTTAACACTCGGAGCAGGTAACCAATCAGCAATGACGTGATCCCAGAATAGCTGATCGCTACAGCAAATGCTCCTAACAATATATAACTAAGCGCCACACTCGTCTGCTCGCCCATACCGCCGACTAGTAATTCTAATGAACTTACTAATGTTTCACCGTTCATAAGTCCTGCGGTCAGTCCTGCGGCAAGAATGGCGATAATGACATTCACTCGTAACAAACTTAAGATTGTCATTACCAGGACAGAGACAACAACTGCCCATGCCATAAAGCATTCTCCTCTCACTCTTTTTCATGCATTAACGATTTATCATGATAAAGCACGAACGTAAAAAAATCAACCCTCAAAAAAAATGAGAGTCAATTCTGACGATAAACCCTTACCCCATGTTCTTTTCAAGGTCCTCTAACATGGAAATAAGACGATCAATATCTTCAACAGATGTTTCTTCTGGGTCTAGTTTTTCAATACGTCCCATAAAATCCGCCAGGCGCACTTTAAGATCTTCTATTCTCTCTTGTTGTGACATTTCTCTGCACCTCTTTTCATCAGCATTCATTCACGTTTTGACCATGTCCATCATAGTACATGTCACTATGACTGTCCACATAGAAGAAATCCTCCCACCACTAATGCTATAATGCATGTGAAAACATATAGGAGGACGAACCAATGTCTATAGCTGAGTTCGATACTTACTTGGATGAGAACCCTGTAATCAGGTTGTTAGTGATTGCAGCTATTCTTTTTGTAGTTGTTCTCATTCTCCGTAAAGTCATTCATACGTTTTTTAAGAAAACAGACTTCATTGAGGAAAGAAAGGAAAACACTCTGGAATCCATGCTCAATTCCATCATCAGTTACACCGCGGTCATTGGTTTCATTCTGGCCGTACTGGATGTATTTACATCTATTGAGAAATTACTGGCTGGTGCCGGAGTTATCGGTATCATTGTAGGTTTTGGTGCACAGAGTCTGATCAAAGACTTTTTTGCAGGCTTGTTTCTTTTGTATGAAAAGCAGCTCCACAAAGGGGACTTCATCTCTGTCAACAACACCTTTCACGGAACGGTTGAGGACATTGGTCTCAGATTCTTAAAGGTGCGCCAATGGAGTGGAAAGTTACTGACGATAAGTAATGGTCAGATCAACTCGATTGAAAACTACAATTTTGAGTATATGCGTGTCATTGAGAAAGTGACGACAAGTTTCCATCAAGACCCGAAACAAGCGTATCAAGTCTTAGAAAATGCCTGTGAGCGTCTCAATGCGGAATTGCACGAGTACTTGAAGAAAGATTTGACTGATAAGCCGTATGAACCTTTCCAAGTGTATGGCATGTCATCATTGAACCATGAACATCGTGGATATGAATACACTGTTGTTGGTGTAGTCAATGACCTGGTCTACTGGACAGCTGCAAAAAAAACGCGCCTCATTCTTGCTGAAGAGTTGTTTGAAAACAACATCTTCATGGCAGAACAGCGCGTAGAATTGACTTCATCTTTTCAAGAGGATCATTTTACTTCAAAAGAGAAACTTACGTGATCTTGGATCGGGATCCACGCCCCGATTCCTTGTCTCGTAACGTTTTTTATATTCAACGTTTTATTTGAACCTTTCAGTTGAATGTACACATCACCAAAGGTCACTTCCCCTTTTTCATTCACTGCTGGAGCATAAGCATGTAGAATCCCTACTTTGTTAATTGGCACTCCATAGGTATTGTTCTGCTTGGTCCCTTTACCAATGACGGTGTTGAAGGAAAGTGGAAGCTTCGTATTCTTTTGTGCTTCCAGAAGAATAAGCTTCATCATTTGGTCGCTGTGACTGATTCTCGAAGTCAATCCACCTTTGATCTGCTTTTCTTCTTTTTGTACATAACCTAACTTCTCTGTTTGCTTACCACCATGGTTGCTGTACTCATTCGTATTGATCTCCTGGTACTCCCAATTGATATTTGTTTCCTTGGATTCGTAAGCAAGCGGCCATCGCCCTAAAAAAATTTCGCCTCGATAACCAATAGCAAACGGGGAAGGCTTTAAGGACGTTTCATTTAACATTTCGATCAATTGCGGATTCGATATACGGACATCTGTATTTTCCAGCAATTCTTTCGTAATTTCTTCCGCTTCCAACAACTCTTGATCATCCGTTGAATTCGGATACGTATTGTCTTTGGATATGTTCAGTACATGGTTCGGAATCGCACTTTCTTTTTCTGTTTTCTTATTTTCAGCTGATATAGATCCAGCACTGATGAACATGAAAATCCCAATAAATATGATCAGTCCTAACCATTTTCTTTTCACATCATGGGCCACCTTTCTTTTTTTATATTTTGTGAAAAATGGCCCAGACTATACACAGCGAATCACGAAAGCATCTTGTTTATTGCGTGATTCGCCTTTTTATCGAAATATTGAATGAAGGGTCCAATTAAGAGCAGAATCATAACTGTGCCAATTCCAATCGGGCCTCCAAGAGCGAGGGCAAGCACTAGCGCAAAGACTTCCGTCAACGTTTTCGCTGTTCGTAAACTGAGTCCGAATCTCTTTTGCAGAGCAACCATGAATCCATCGATGGGATTCAGAGAAAACTTCGGTTGTATGTATAAAGACACGCCGAAGGCTATAATGGCAATGCCCCCAACCAACACCGTCAGTTGCAGCCAGAATGAAGTCAGTCCGAAAGAATCAAATATCGACAACATCCAGAAATCAATGAATCGTCCAATAACAAAAATGGTAATAACCGCTAATAAATCCGGCTTTTCTCTAGCTATGAGAGCGTTCGTAAAAATCAGCAGGCCCCCAATGATCATGACCCAGCTCCCCACAGTAAATCCGACCGTTTCAGAAAGACCGACATTCACAGCATCCCAAGCCCCAGCTCCGAGATCTGATTTAATCGTTAATGTTATCCCAAGGGATATGATGATTAACCCAATAAGATAAAAGAAAGCTTTGATTACGATATTCTTCATTCCATCCTCTCCTCTTCCCTTGAAGCATTGTCACATTTTCACTAACCCAATTTAAAATTCCATAATATGAAAAAAGTTGTAGAAAACTCGATTTCGAGATGTTAGTGTGAGTGGTTGGGGCTGCGGGGAATAGCTCGCTTTCCGCGGGAGCGCGGTGAGACCCCGGAAGGCGTAGCCTGAGGAGACTCACCGCCGGCCCCATGGAAAGCGAACGGTTTCCCGGACCCCCTAAACTCACCCAAACACCTCGAAACTGAGTCTTAAAGAAAAGGGAGCTTATTCGCAAGAGAATAAAGCACAAAAAAAGAGCGCTTATCCAAATTCAGGATAAGGCTCTTTCATTTTACTTGCTTAGTTGAATGCACTCAAGCGTTTCTTCTACCTCAATACTATTTTGAACCGATTGAACCATGGAGCAATTCTTCTGGGAAATATCCAGGTTCTTCAACAATTTATCCTGATTCAAGTGATACCCTTTAATCACATAGTGAAGGTAGATTTTTTCAATACGGTTGGCTTCATCAGGATTTCTCTCAACCTCAGCCGTAATTTTAATATCCTCATAGTCCGTTTTTTGTTTGTCCAGAATCTTCCTGAACACACCGATGCTACAGCCTGCAATAGATGCAACCATAAGCTGATATGGGCGGAAACCAAACGTTTCATCCCCAGAAATATTCAATTGGCCGTACTCAAACGATGTTCTTACACCGTTCTCTTTTAAATAAAAGTCCATGATTCATTCACTCCTTTGACTTTTTGATGCGCCTTTAGTCTTATAATAACCGTTTTTAGTAAGGAAATAACCTGCTTCTTTCAGAAGAAAGGCTTGTCCCCTTCTATCCATTTCTTATACGATAAGGAAGTATGAAAAAAGGAGGCCTTCCGCTTATGGTATCCAAACAAAAGAGATTCTGGATTCTAATTGGACTCGTAACCATATCAGGTTTTTCCCAAGGGATGCTCCTACCATTGATTGCTGTCATTCTAGAACAGAACGGTATATCTTCTTCCATCAATGGATTGCATGCCACGGGGCTTTATATAGGTATTCTGATCTCTTCTCCATTCATGGAAAAACCTCTGCAAAGAATTGGATATAAACCCATGATTATGATTGGTGGAGCGCTAGTCATCATATCTCTTGCCTTATTTCCATTCTGGCAGGCGCTATGGTTCTGGTTCATTTTAAGAGTCACCATTGGAATTGGCGATCAAATCCTGCATTTTGGGACCCAAACGTGGATCACAGCTACTGCTGAAAAGCACAACCGTGGTCGAAGCATTGCTTACTACGGTTTATTCTTCAGTGTCGGATTTACAATAGGACCTTTAATGACGAATTTATTGGTTTTTGGTATCTTCGTACCGTTTATCATTTCCTCACTCTTAAGTTTAATGGTGTGGATATTTATGATTTGGGTTAGAAACGAGACACCTGAAAAAGACCATACCACAGCCTATGGAACAAGTTCAATCAAAAGGTTCTCCAAAGCCATCAGGCTTGCTTGGGCCGCTTTTTTACCACCACTTGCCTATGGATTCCTGGAAGCAACCCTTCATGGCATTTTTCCTGTGTACGGGATGAGGATTGGCCATGAAGTGAACTTGTTATCTTTGATTATTCCATGTTTCGCTGCCGCAAGTTTATTTTCTCAAATTCCCTTAGGTGCATTGAGTGATCGGATTGGACGAAAAAAAGTCATTTTGACCGTTGTAGCGGGTGGAATCATTGCTTTCCTTGCCGCTGCCCTATTCGAAAATTCCGTGGCTGCTCTTTTCATCACATTCGCACTCGGTGGTTTGTTCGTCGGCTCCTTGTTCTCTCTTGGCATATCGTTCATGACAGACTTGCTGCCAAAAGACCTACTTCCAGCTGGGAATATTTTGTGTGGCATGGCCTTTAGTGTAGGAAGTATTCTCGGCCCTTTCTTGTCCGGATTTTTCTTGGACCTTTGGCCGAACCTTTCGTTTTTCTACGTCATCGTCACATTGCTGATCATCGTCTTCGCAGCTACTCTTTACAAAAAAGATCCAAGAGTTGCATCACTACAGCACTCCTAAAGCTACTCTTACGAAAAAGCTATTCAACTATATGGCTGGATTGTGGAAGACTCAGTTTCGAGACTTTCTGGGGTTCGTTTGCTATGGGAGGCGTCAGGGGTGGCTGGGAAGTTACTCGCTTTCCTGTGGGGGAGTGGCGAGCTTCCTCGGGCGGTCTGCCGCACTAAGGGATCTCGCCGATCTCCTTTCTCCCACGGGAGTCTCGCAGCTTCCCAACCACCCCATTCCATATTGTGATAAACGAACCCCTATACCAGGAAGGAGCATCCCCACCATCATTACCTATTGTAAGAAAGCGCTCTATAACAAGTGGTTATGAGCTCTATCTATACAATGGAGGTTTTGTGTTATTGCTCCTAAAACGTATAAAGAGCCTAATTCTGGAGGTAGTTTCGAGATACTTATATGGCAGAGGGGCGGAGGGGAATGGCGAGACTCCTATCTTAAGTGTGCAGGCGCCTCGATCAGCGGCGTATGGACTGGACTGAGCTGGCGGAGATAAAGGAAACACGAAGAACGAAGTGATTCGATGTTGACTTATCGTACAGAAGCGAGGGAAGTCTCACTAGCCGCTTGGCGCCGGAACCGGATATCTACGAGGAAAAAAGTGCTTGGTGAGACCCCACAGGACGCAGTCCGAGGAGGCTCACCGCGCTCCCGCGGAAAGCGAGTCATTCCCCGCAGCCCCCATCCACTCAACAAACGTCTCGAAACTGAGTCTTCAAGAAATGGGAGCTTTTGTTTATTATTTAGCGTTCAAGTTTTATATGAATAAGACAGAAAAAAGCCAGAGAAGATATTCTTCTCTGGCTTTCATCGTTTATAGATATCGGTTGTGACGCTTCTCCAGGTAATCTTGAAGAGCGGAGAAAATCATAGTTAGCGGCCAATAAACCAGTGCTGCTGTAATATACATCGTCATCGAATCGACCGTTCGTCCCGCTGCAATCTGCGCTTTGTTCAAAATCTCAGGAACAGAAATCATAGCAGCAAGCGATGTGGCTTTCAATAAATCAAGAAAGACATTCCCAAGCGGTGGAATAGCAATTCTTGTTGCCTGAGGCATGATAATCCTTCTGATTGATTGCCAGTACGTAAATCCGAGTGCACGGGAAGATTCCCATTGCCCATTCGGGACACTGTTCAGTGAAGCACGATTGATTTCTGCAATGTATGCTGCACTGTTTGTTCCGAATCCGATGATGGCGGCTACAGTAGCCGGCATTTTTATACCTACGACAGGAAGTCCGAAATATAAAACGAATAAATACACGAGGATCGGTGTACCTCGCATAAAAGAAATATAAAATCGGGCTGGCCATCTGAGCCAGACGTAATCTGATCCTCTCGCGAGTGCTAAAAAGAAACCCAGAATGAGCCCGACCAGCATACCACTTAAAGCGACCAGTAAGGTCAGCGGCACACCTTCGAGAATAAAAGGAAGGTTTGACCAGGCGCGCTCTGCATTAAACAGCTTTTCGATCTGTATCTCGTTAAATTCGATACCTAACATATGGGAGCTCCTTACAGATCGAGCCCTTCGATTTCACGGATATCCGCTTCTGGTTTTTTAGAAGCATCCTTGCCACCGAAGAACTCTTCAGAAAGCTTCGTCAGGGTGCCATCTTCCCTCATCTCTTGAAGGACAGCGTCGATTTCCTCTTTCATTTCGGTTGCTTCATTCGGGAGTACAATCGCTGAGTTTGTCGGATGAAACTTCAATTCCGGGTGAAGTTGAACTTCGATATTAGGCAGGGCTTTCAATGCAAGGGACTGCAAGTAATAATCATTGATGATAAAGTCTGTGTTCCCGTTTTCAACATCACGGAGGTACACATCATTTGTCACATTCCCATAAGTTTTTGTCTCTGCACCGAAATGTTCAGCAATTTGAGAGAAAACAGTTGTTGCTCCTCCTCCGTGAGTCTTTCCTTCAAGATCTTCCAACTTCTCAATTCCAGATAAATCAGACTCACGGACAATCATCGTGGAATAAGAATATTTGTATGGCTCACTAAATGTAAACTGCTCTTGACGAGCCTTCGTCACTTCCATGTCATTGATGACAGCATCAATTCGACCACTGTTAATAGCAGAAAGCAGACCGTCCACTCCGTATTCTTCAAATTTCAGCTCCAGGCCAAGACGATCAGCCACTTCTCTCATGATTTCTACATCATAACCAGTCATCTCATCAGAGTCTTCTGGATAGTATGAAGCTGGGAATAGCGTTCCAGATGTACCGACAACAATTTCCCCTTCTTCTTGAATTTCGCTCCATTTGCTATCGGAAGCCTCTTCGCTTTCATTGCTATCTGAACTGCTTTCCCCTTCTTCACTTGAACCACAAGCAGCGAGGAATGCGGCAAGCACAAGCATAAGTATAAATAAAAGACCTTTACGCATTCGTTGTATCCACCTTCCATATGTTTTTTGCACCTGTCTAATATAGCAACTTGACACCTGTAATATCAACTGCCTTGTTTCTTTTTTACACATTCCTTTATTTCCACTTGTATTATCACCCTTACATGGTATTATGATAATATATATTAAATTAAAATAATTTTAAATAAACTCTCTGATTTTCCGCATTAATTGACTTTGATTCTCAATTAACAAAAGGAGTTGAAAATTGTATGGAACAATTACGAACGTTCTCTTCCTTGAAGTGGTGGAAATTACCATCCTTGTCTACCCTGAAGGAACACACTGAATTGATTGCAGCTGTCATCAGCGGATTCCTTATTTTACTCGCGTGGTATGGAGAACACCATTGGGCATCTTCTGTTTATGTCAGTTTATATGTAACTGCCTTTCTTATTGGGGGGTTTGCCAAAGCGAAAGAAGGCTTGGAGGAAACCGTTAAAGAAAAATCACTCAATGTAGAATTACTTATGATTCTAGCCGCTATAGGCTCTGCTTCGATTGGATATTGGATGGAAGGAGCAATCCTTATCTTCATCTTTGCTCTAAGCGGAGCTCTGGAGACTTATACTATGAACAAAAGTCATAAAGAGATCTCTTCATTGATGAGTTTACAGCCAGAAGAAGCCTTCCTTATTACGAATGCCGGGTATGAGTGGGTCCCTGTAAGAACGCTGCAAATCGGTGATCAAATTTTAATCAAACCTGGAGAACGTGTTCCTGCAGATGGATGTATTGTGAAAGGGAGCTCAACATTAAACGAAAGTGCCATCACAGGTGAATCCCTTCCTGTAAGCAAAACAGAAACCGGAGAAGTTTTCGCTGGGACGATGAATATTGACGGAAGCCTCGTCGTAACTGTCACCAAACCATCAAATGAAACACTTTTTCAAAAGATTATTGCAATGGTCCAAAATGCTCAAAGTGAAAAATCCCCTTCACAATTGTTCATCGAAAAGTTTGAAAGTACGTATGTAAAAATCGTATTGGTTGTGGTGGGGCTCATGTTATTCCTCCCTCACTTTCTATTCGGATGGACGTGGATGGAAACCATTTACAGGGCGATGATTCTACTCGTTGTAGCCTCTCCTTGCGCCCTTGTTGCTTCCATTATGCCTGCAACATTATCAGCAATTTCTAAGGGGGCACGTCATGGTATTTTATTCAAGGGGGGCGTACACCTCGAACACCTTTCCCATCTCAAGGCGGTGGCCTTTGATAAAACGGGCACCCTGACGAAAGGGGAACCGGAAGTCACAGACTTCATTCCATTACAAGAGGACATGAAACCTTCCATTCTTTCTGTCGTCTCTTCCATTGAAAATGAATCCAACCACCCTCTTGCCAAAGCGATTGTGGGTTATGGAAAAAACAATGGCTGCTCTATATCTTCCATTGAAAACGTCAAAGATCATAGTGGAATGGGTGTAAGCGGCCATTACGAAAACGAAGAGTGGAAAGTCGGCAAAGCTGATTTCGTCGGGAAAGAAAAAGCTGCTGCCTACAAAGATAACTATGCAGAAACCCTTGCAACAGAAGGAAAGACCGTCATTTTTGTGGCAAAGAATGAGTCGATTGTCGCCCTCTTTGCCCTGAAAGATACGGTCCGAAAAGAAGCGAAAGAAGCGATCTCAACATTAAGAGCGCACGGTATATACACCATCATGTTGACAGGTGACAATGATCGCACAGCAAAAGCCATCGCTGATGAAGTCGGAATGGATAACTACATCGCTGAATGTATGCCTGATCAAAAATTGCGGGAAATGAAAACCTTAAAAGAACATTTTTCTCATGTTGGTATGGTCGGGGACGGGATCAATGATGCACCAGCGCTGGCAGAAGCGGATGTCGGGGTCGCGATGGGTGAAGGTACGGATGTCGCATTGGAAACAGCCGATGTTGTCTTAATGAAAAATGACCTCCCGAAAATCGGGGAAGCTATACAAGTTTCTCGTAAAATGAACAAAATCATTAAGCAGAACATCATTTTTTCCATCACCGTAATCATGCTCTTGATCGTAAGTAATTTCTTACAAATCCTTGATCTTCCTATAGGAGTCATTGGACATGAAGGGAGTACCATCCTTGTTATATTGAATGGGCTCCGATTATTAAAATAAAGACAGTAAAGGCGGAACCATAGATGGCTCCGCCTTTACACATATGCTCTATCCCCATGTTTCTTTTGTTCTACGATGGTGACTCATAGCGTTGATCTCCCCTCCCAGAATAATGACAACGCCTGAAAGGTATAACCAGATCATAAGTACAATCACCGTACCTAAACTCCCATATGTCGCAGAAAAATTGCCGAGACTGCTCACATAGAAGGAGAACAACAAGGAAACTAACTGCCATCCGAATGTGGCAAACACTGCTCCGGGGACGGTATCACGGTATTTTAACCGTTTATTTGGTGCCATGACGTACAAAAAAGACAAAACGATGTAAAAGATGATGGATGAGATTACCCACCTCATCCCATTCCATAACGTCAGGAAGTTTTCTGACAGTCCAAATACCGAAAAGAGTTGGATGCCGATCGTATGGCCGAGTACAGGAAGCAGAAAAGCAATGCCGATGACGAAAACCATGGCTACGGTCAGAACAATAGCGATGATTCGCGATACGAAAAACGACCGGTTCTCCCTTACGTTATGAGCACGATTGAATGCTCGCATAATGGCATTCACTCCATTAGAAGCGGCCCAAAGGGTTCCCAGTAAACCGATGGAAAGTAAACTTCCATTTTCGCTGCTCAATAAAGACGAAACATTTTCCGTAATCAAATCGAATGTTTCGGGTGGTGCATAGGTACTGACGAAAGCAAGGACTCGTTCTTCGTCAATATGTAAATACCCAAGCAGTGTAAGCAGGAATATCATAAAAGGAAACAAAGACAGTAGAAAAAAATAGGACAATTGAGCTGCCATCCCTCCGACATCATCTTCTCCGAAGCGAGTAAACAGCTCTTTGCCAAAATTCTTGATGATTTTCACGACATTCCCTCACCTCTTGTGATCAAGAAGCTTCTTTTGAATCGTCGACAGCCTTAAGCTGTTCTTTCACTTCTTGATTGATTTCCCCTACTTTATTCAGCATACTCTCTGCCTTGTCTAATAATTCCAGAAGATCTTCCACGCCCTTATTTATCTGAGAAGAAAAAGCTTCATAATTCACTCTAATTGTATGAATTGCTTCTGAAGGGTGCTTCACATAACTTTGGCACTTTGCCCCTGTTACTCGTGATTTCTCTCCTACATACTGTCTGGTTTCCTTATCCATAAGAGCAGCAATTCCTCCAACCAAAGCTCCTAAAAGGACACCTTTCCAAAGTTTACTCTGTCCCATAAACATCCTCCTCAAAGATTATGATCGTTTTTTATTTTCTCTAGAAGATTCGAACACCCATCATGAACGAGTTCATACACATATTCAAAATTACCGGTGAAATATGGATCCGGCACTTCGCTTTCCTTCGAATGAGGAGCGAAGTCCAGCAGTTTACCGACCACCACATCATTCTTTTCTCGAATCCCATTCAAATCCTGAATGTTTTTATTATCCATGGCAATCAAGTAATCAAAATCATCCCAGTCGGATTCCTTTACTTGTCTTGCACTCATCCCCTCATACGAAATGTTCTTATCATCAAGGATTGCTCGCGTTCCTTCATGAGGTTCGGCGCCAATATGCCAATGACCGATTCCTGCAGAATCGACAGATAATTTCTCTTCTAACCCCTCTTTTTTAACCAAGTCTTTAAAAATAGCTTCTGCCATAGGTGAACGACAAATGTTACCGAGGCAGACAAATAATACACGAATCATAACTTTGTTCCTCCAATGTAGTATTTCTCATCTGTTTATTTTCTATGAAATCGTAGAAAATCCTGCCGAATAAAAACAGTTCACCTAAATATCTTCCCTTTCCATGTCGAAATCAACCGTTTTTTTAATTTTTGTGCTCAAATGACCTTGACTTTTGTTTGTAATTTTCGGAATATTTAATATATGGACTATTATTAACAATATAGATAGGGGGAAGAAAATGGGGGAAGATAGTGCTCTACACAGTTTCTTAAGTGAATTGAGTGGAATCGTATGGGGACCGTTTCTTTTAGTTTTATTAGTCGGAACAGGGGTATATTTAACACTTCGTCTAGGTTTTCTTCAGTTTAAAACACTGCCGTACGCTTTGAAACTTGCTTTCAAACCAAGCAAGGAGAAGAACAAAAAGGAAAAGGGAGATATTTCCCATTACCAGGCACTTACTACAGCTCTTGCTGCTACCATCGGGACAGGTAACATCGCTGGTGTAGCAACAGCAGTTGTCTTAGGTGGACCTGGAGCCGTTTTCTGGATGTGGGTCACCGCTGTGTTCGGTATGGCTACCAAATATGCGGAAGCCGTGCTAGCCGTCAAATATCGGATTGAAGGAAAAAACGGTGAAATGTCCGGCGGGCCGATGTATTATTTGTCCCGCGGTTTGAAGACAAAGTGGCTTGGACGGCCTCTCGGTTTCTTATTCGCGATCTTCGGTGCAGTAGCTGCCTTCGGAATTGGCAACATGGTCCAGTCTAATTCAGTTTCTGACGTCATGGAAGGCACGTTTAATGTTTCTCCATGGGTGACGGGAGTTCTGCTGACTCTTTTAGCAGGCTTAGTGTTACTCGGAGGAATAAAAAGTATCGGAAAAGTCACGGCCTTCTTTGTTCCAATTATGGCTATCTTCTATGTAATTGGTGCATTAATCATACTTATTCTAAATTACAACATGGTCATCCCGGCATTTGGTACGATTTTAAATGATGCCTTTACAGCTAGTGCCCTCGGGGGCGGTCTACTTGGAACAGTTATTCGTTATGGTGTCGCACGTGGGGTGTTCTCCAATGAAGCTGGCCTCGGTTCTGCGCCGATTGCAGCAGCTGCTGCCCGCACAGACTATGCAGGGCGCCAGGCACTCGTTTCTATGACACAGGTATTCATTGATACCATTATTGTTTGTACAATGACAGGATTAACAATCGTCATGGCAGGGCAATATCAAGGCGGGCTGGACGGCGCCGACTTGACTTCTACTTCATTCCAGATCTTCCTTGGTGATGCAGGAGCGTATATTGTCACCATCGGCTTAGTCTTCTTTGCCTTCTCAACCATTGTGGGATGGTCCTATTATGGAGAGAAATGTTTCGGTTACTTGACGAATCAACGATTCATCGGCGTGTACAAGATTGTGTTCGTAGCATTTGTCCTCGTCGGAGCCGTATCGCAACTGAGTACCGTATGGGTTTTCGCTGATGTGATGAATGGCTTAATGGCCTTCCCGAACTTAATCGGACTATTGCTCCTCTCTGGAGTTGTAGCCGCCGAAACGAACAAGTTCTTGAAAGTCGCCAAAAAAGAAAAACAGCAAGAACGCGAACAACGCCAAGCTGGATAACCTTACAACCAATATTCAAAAAGAGCGTACAACACAAAGTTGTGTTGTACGCTCTTTTTATGGACCTCTACTTCAGAAACGCTCCCTTTTCTTGAAGACTCAGTTTCGAGATGTTTGTTGAGTGGATGGGGGCTGCGGGGAATGACTCGCTTTCCGCGGGAGCGCGGTGAGCCTCCTCGGACTGCGTCCTGTGGGGTCTCACCCTGCACTTTTTTCCCGCAGGAGTCTCGCCATTCCCCTCCGCCCCTTTTCCATATAAGTATCTCGAAACTACTTCCAGAATAAGCAGCTGTCCAGCGTAATGTAAGTTCGTGAATCCAACTAAAAACAAGCAGTTCTCTGCACTTTAACGCTTGCTATGAAGCGCTTTTTTTACTGGAAAGCAGTGTTAATGGAAAATGCTCCAATTGTGTAGGTGGGTTCGTTTCTCACAATATCGAATGGGGTGGTTGGGAAGCTGCGAGACTCCCGTGGGAGAAAGGAGATCGGCGAGATCCCGCAGGGCGTTTGCCCGAGGAAGCTCGCCACTCCCCCACAGGAAAGCGAGTTGCTTCCCAACCACCCCTAACACTCAATTCAGCAACGAACCCTGAAACATCTCGATACTGAGTCTTCAACAATCCTGCCATATTCTTTAATAAAGTGATGATTAGTCTATTGGAGTGATACAGTCGGGGCCTTCGTTTTTTGCTGAATTGACATAGTCACTAACCTCGTAGGCACAAAGGTCCTCCATGGTCAGCTGTTCAACAAATCCTTTAGCGTCTGCAGGTGCCCATTTCAATGGTTCAATCCACTGGTCCTGCTTTCCTTCAGGCAGTATAACAGGCATCCGGTGGTGGATTGGAGACATGAAATCATTCGCATCCTGCGTGAGAATCGTGCACGTGTAGAGGGGTTCTTCATCTCCATCCCATTGATCCCACAATCCAGCAAAAGCAAAAAGAGTACGGTTTTCCGGTTGAATTCTTACGGGTTGTTTCCCTGACTCTTTCTTTTGCCATTCATAAAAACTATCCGCTATGATCAAGCAACGCTTTCGACTCATCAATCTTTTATAGCTCGGTTTCTCATGAGCTGTTTCACTTCTGGCGTTAATCATTTTGTAGCCGATTTTAGGGTCTTTGGACCATGAAGGGACAAGCCCCCATTTCATATAACCTGCGCGCTTCTGTTTGCCGTCATGGATGACCGCCAGTACTTTTTGACCTGGTGCGATGTTGTACCTTGGTTCATATCCATCGATTGGTCGTTCTATTCCGAACTCTTTCAGGATTTCAGCTTCTTCGGCTAATAGGGTGTATCTTCCGCACATAAGAGTACCTCATCCTCTCTATTGACATTCGTCTCTGTGTTTCTAAGCTTGGACATTTTGGGTAAAGAGTATTAAAAATTTTTCCATTCTACCCTTCCACTTATTTAACGGATTTGAGCGCGGCTCAGAAGCCAAAACGGCGATCAATCTTCCTTTGATATTGCTTGAACGCTCCTGATTGGTTCATCTTCCTCTTTTCCATCATCATATCAAAACGAAGCTTTTTCTCTTTCCACTCCTTTTTATAGTGGGCGGATAACTGTGGATCTTTGATCTCAGCTAACAGGTCTTCAATCTCTACCATTTCTTTTTTCAGGATCATTTCTTCAGGAAGCATATTGGCATTCTTCAGAATACGGTAGCTGTTTCTGAGTTCCGGAGGCAGATGAGCAAATTCATCTTTTGGCAGCGGCTTTCCTTTCCCCGGCAAGTTGTCGAAGTCCCCTTTTTCCATGGACTGTTTAATTTTTTCCTCAACCAAGTGCCCAAAGTCCATCTTTAAGCCTCCTATCCTTTTTTCGTAGCATAGGCTTGCATAGCATCCCATTCTTTAGTTTCAACGGGTTCATGAATCATATTGATTTCCCGTTGTTCCTTCGGCTTTTTGAGGTCTTGATAAACTTTTTCTGAAAGGGTGAGTCCGACACGACTGGCCTCTTCAACGGATTGAGAATAAATAATTTCTTTCAGATTAGAGAAATACATGGCGGTGAGGCACATGGCACAAGGTTCCGCACTTGCATACATCGTGCAATCACTCAAATCGATGGACCCCCGTGCTTTTTGAGCTTTCTTTATTGCTACCAGTTCAGCATGAGCACTAACGTCCGGGTACACATGCAACTCGTTCACACCTTCAGCAATGATTTCTCCATTACAAACAAGGACAGCTCCGAACGGGTGACCCCCATCTTCCACATTTTTCACAGCTAATTGTAAGGCACGTTCTGAAAAAGGATTCATTGACCCTCCCCCTCTACTTTTTGTAAACGCGTGGTCAGTGATTGCTTCAAGCCATCAGCTAGTGGTTCTACAGCTACAATCCGGCTAAGTTTTCCTGTGTTGTCTCGATCGTGATAGCGCACTTCATTGACATCCTCTACCGTCACTCCATCAGGATGTTGTTCAATAAGCGTCATGTAATCGCCCGGGGTCACTTCCCCCTCCCGTAGCACTCTCAAATAAAATCCTGAAAATCCTTTTTCCATGACACGAGCTGGAAAGTCGTCAATACCATGAGTACGGGCAATGATGTAACAAGGCTTCCTCGGCTCTGATACTTGCAGAACCGCTTCTCCAAGTTGGAAAACATCACCAATTCGGATGCCCCGCTCATCAATCCCTTCCACCGTCAGATTCTCCCCGAAAGAAGGAAAGGTAAATTCTTGACCGTAATGACTTTCCCAGTGTCTATAGTGTTGGGCAGGATAGAGACAGACGGCCTTATCCCGTCCGCCATGATTCTTTTTATCCGCTTGTTCATCACCTTTAAAGTTCAAATAAGTTAAATGAACTGAACCATCGACAGGGGTTTTCCGGTAGGCACTGTTTAACTCGCCTTTATCTGTTTTATATGTTTCCGGACGACCGACATTTAAAGATAAGAGTTTATACTTCACTTAAAGTCCCTTCTTTCCATTGCTTGATCCAGGCCGGGAGGTAATCATAACTCCAGGCATCCATCGGATAATCCACAAAAACATCCTCACCATTTTCATATAGCGCTTGAATCAACTCATTGATGCTTCCAAAATAAAATTGATAAAGAAATTCATAACTGAACGGTTCTTTTGGCATGTGCTGATCCGCACAAACCTGTGGGTCACTATAATTTAAATACGTGCGACAAGGAATCGGCCGCACTTCATAGGCCATACATAATTGAGTCTCCGGGTCCAGCAGCGGACAGGGCAGGTTCAATTTTTTGTATTCAAGCTTTGTCTCTGGTGCTTCATAGTCCATAGCCATTGCTGCTTGTAATTTGCCCTGCTGTTTTTCATAATAATTTTCCCAGTGAGCATAGATTGCTTTTTTTCGATCTTCCGGGAAATGATCAATGGAACGAAATAACATTTTCGCCTCCATTTTTGTAATGACAATAGGGAAATAGCAGCAAAAAGCACACCCCATAAAACAATTCGGTTTCATGGAGGTAAATTCCTCCATCCGCTCAATCTCGTGGTCTACTTCGGTAAGCAGACGCTGAAAACCACTCAATATCACGGTTTCAGTATCCTGTTCACTATCTAATAAATCATCGACTATTTCATCGAAAAAAGAAGCATCAATTTCATACGATTGGTTTATTTTTTCGCACCGCTTAATAATCTCTTCATGTTTCAAATAACTCATAAAAAAACTCCTCTGTGTATCGTTAGTCCCATTATACATGGAGGATGATACCGGACACCACTGTCTCCCCGACCACGAATTTCCTGTTGTTCAACCCCCAAAAAAATCCTATGATATGAGAAGACCTATATATAGAATATTTTTACCTTTGGAGGTACGTCTACATGTTATCAAACGCAGAAATCGGTATCGATCTTGGTACTGCTAATATATTGATTTATTCAAAATCAAAAGGAATCTTACTCAACGAACCGTCAGTTGTTGCTTACAATACAGAAACAAAAAATGTCGTAGCTGTCGGAAAAGAAGCAAAAGAAATGGTCGGAAAAACACCGAGAAACATCATCCCTGTCCGCCCGCTGAGAGATGGTGTCATCGCTGATTATGATATGACCGCACAAATGTTAAAAGAGCTTCTGAAAAAAGTGTCCAAAAAATCCGGTATATCCATGCGTAAACCGACCGTCGTCATTTGCACACCTTCGGGTTCGACTTCTGTAGAACGCCGCGCCATTCACAATGCGGTTAAAAGCTACGGAGCTAAAAACGTACACTTGATTGAAGAGCCTATTGCCGCTGCAATCGGGGCTGATCTACCCGTTGATGAACCGATTGCAAACGTAGTTGTAGATATCGGCGGAGGAACAAGTGAAGTGGCCATCATCTCCTTCGGTGGTGTCGTATCCTGCAAATCTATCCGTACAGGTGGAGATGTCATGGATGAGGAGATCATCCAGCACGTCCGGAAAGCCTACAACGTATTAATCGGAGAGCGCACAGCTGAGCAAATCAAAATGGAAATCGGCTACGCACTCATCGACCACCCGGAAGAAACGATGGAAGTCAGAGGGCGTGACATGGTCACAGGTCTTCCTAAAACCATTGAACTAAAATCCACGGAAATTCAAGGAGCATTGAAAGAGTCCCTTGAACAGCTCTTGGAAACCATTCGCGCAACCCTTGAAGATTGCCCACCAGAACTAAGTGGCGATATCGTAGATCATGGTGTCATTCTTACAGGAGGCGGATCCTTGCTAAACGGCATGCAGGATTGGCTAGCCAACGAAATTTCCGTACCCGTACACATGGCCCCAAGCCCACTCGAATCCGTAGCCATCGGAACCGGCCGCAGCTTGAAGATGATACAGAAACTGCAAAAAGCAAGTAAGTAAATTTGAAGTGTGGAACCACCCTGGGAGACTCGACAAGCATAAGACAAGCGGCGCAGTGGAGTGTTCTTCCTCCACGGAGGCGATTGACTTATGTCTCGAGAGTCTGGGTGGTGGAACCGGACAATCCGATATGCGGAAACGCCTCGGGAGCCCCGACAAGCATAAGACGAGGGGCGCAGTGAGGTGACCTTTCCTCACGGAGGCCATCGACTTATGTCTCGAGGGGCTAGGTGTTGGAGCTGGACAGACTAAAGTGTGGAACCACCCTGGGAGACTCGACAAGCATAAGACAAGCGGCGCAGTGGAGTGTTCTTCCTCCACGGAGGCGATTGACTTATGTCTCGAGAGTCTGGGTGGTGGAACCGGACAATCCGATATGCGGAAACGCCTTGGGAGACCCGACAAGCATAAGGCGAGGGGCGCAGTGAGGGGATTTTCCCTCACGGAGGCCATCGACTTATGTCTCGAGGGACTAGGCGTTAGAAAGTCCCCCCTACCTTGTCTAAAAATAAAAAGATGACAAAACCCTCGGGATTCCCGAGGGTTTTGTTGATTCAGCCACCTCTTTCATTCCTAATGAAGAAAAGCTTCATGAAGAAATTTCTCTTATAAGAGAGGGAATACCACCATTTGTGTCGAAATAACGCAGGTAGAAGTAAAGAATGATTCAAGGTTTTGATAAAATGTTTCGAAACAACCCCCAGAGTGGAAAGATGTGAGTAGCGTACGAAAGAACCACTCGGCAATCCACACGCAAAAGTTTACACAATAAGGAGCAGATTCCAATGAAACTTTCTACATTACTCAAGTGGTTAACAGGTGGGAGTGAAGCATTTTTAGCTATTCCGATTGCAGGGGGAGCCTTCATATTCAGTAACGGCTGGCTGCCACTTTTATTCATGTTTGTATTCCATTTGATTACACTCGTCCTATCAGCTAAAGATAAACGATCTTACGCAGGGAGTATTCTTGGTATGATCACAAGCGCCATAGGAGCCATCCCTTTTGTCGGCTGGGTCATGCACACAGTGACAGCCATTGTTCTTCTCATTGATGCCGGACGATCTACAAGGCTAGATAATAAATCCTGAGGGATTATATCATTGCAGGGGGAATCAAGATGTTTACGGTCATTTGTCTTTTTCGAGTGAACAAACAAAAATTGGATCAATTCATGGAATTGACCACAAAATCCGGTCAACTTTTAATGTCACATGGAGTTTTAGACCATAACATCTATTTCTCAAATAAGCTGACTGGCAGCCAAGGGTCCATGGGATTTTTGAACGTGGTTGATGTTGAGGAAGATGAAGAACTCATTCTCGGCCAATCCATTTTCAACAGTGAAGATCATTACTATGAAATTATGAGAACAGCAGGTTTTGATGATATGATCCAATACTTGGATGACCATATTAAAGATGTTGTAGATACAACCAGAATTATTACATCAAGCTTCACAACAGAACGTAGCAAAGAACTAGAAGCATAATTTCTTCGGAGGTGTCGGAAATATGAAAATCGTAGTCTTAGGAGCAGGAGCTTTAGGAGCCTATTTTGGAGCACGCTGGCAGGAAGCTGGACATGATGTCATTAATCTTGTCCGTGAAGGAAGAGCCGGACAGATCGAAAAAAACGGATTGAAACTACATAGCGAAATGGGCGATTACGAAGTTCCCGATCCAGTAATCGCTAGAAATCCAGAGGAAATTGAAAACCCAGACCTTGTTTTTCTGGCCGTCAAAGGCTACCACCTTCACGGGACTCTGGACTGGCTTAAAGCTCTAGTAAACAAAGGGGCTAAAGTGTATCCCGTTTTAAACGGTATGGAACACATCAGTATTTTACAGAAAGAATTGGGAGAGGAAGCTGTCATTGGTGGACTTTCCTACATCATTGCAACCCTTGATGAAGAAGGTCATGTTGTTCACACGAGTCCGTTTCATGACCTTGTATTTGGTCCGCTCCATACTTCCCAGCAAGCCATCTGTGAAGAACTTGCTCTTGCCTGCAACCAGGCGAATTTAAACGGAACGTTGAGCATGAATATTTTAGAAGACATGTGGAAGAAATACATGTTCATCACTGCTTTTTCTGGAATTACGACATCTGTCAATCAACCCATTGGTGTTGTGCGGAGTTACCCTCAAACCTTCCGTATTGCCGAGCGTATGCTTAAAGAAATGAAGGAGCTTGCGAACGCGCATCACATCAGTCTAACGGATGAACAAGTGAATCAGGCATTCGAGCGCTTACGCGGATTCGATCACGAAATGACCTCGTCCATGCATCAAGACAGACGAAAAGGGCTTCCTCTGGAAGTAGAGCACCTTCATGGAGGAGCTTTACGCTTAGGAAGTGAAGTCAATGTAAGCATGCCTTATATCGAAACCATTCATGCGATGATCAAGCCCTACGAAGAATACCAACAATGAAAAAGGTGCCCCATGGAGGGCACCTTTTTTATCTACTCTTTATCCGCATATTCATCAACTTTAGGACGCTTCCCTCTTTCTAACTCCCTTATGGATAATCCGAAATCCATCTGCAAGTGGGGGTAATCTTTGAAATTCTTCCAGTCGCCTCCCCACTCAAATCCAAGATCCTTAGCAACGTCTACAATTTCCAACCAATCCGATCGACCGTTACCATTCCCATCGTATTCTGTATCCCAAATGATCTGCCCATCTTGGTTTTCTAAGGCAAAATCGATGGCAAGGCCATAATTATGATAAGACTCTCCACCTCTTGCATACGTAACAATTTGCCCATCGGATGAACGGCCTTGTTCATATAACTGATCCTGTCGTTGAACAGAACGATGCCCTTCCGTAATGACAATGTTTATTCCTGCTCTCTCTACTTTTTCAACCAGTTGTTCTTTTCGCTTTTCTACTGTCGGGTGAAGGTTGGTGGGCATGGGAACATCTTTTTTATAGAACACACCTTGAGGAAGTTCCTTTTCTACTTGTGGGACCAAAAAGAGAAACACCAGAGCAACGATGCCGGCAAAATAGAAAAAGCCCTTGAGGTTAGTTAGAATCCGCACTTATACTTCCCTTCCATTCTATTAGTAATTAATTTGAGAATACCACACAGAACTCGTTAGAGAAACGAATAACTTTCTTTTCATAGTTTCCTATAGTATATTTACAAAAACATCCAATTTGGAGAGAGTTCAATGATATCCATCTACTTACTGCTACCAAACACAGGTACGTTCACAAACCAGGCCATCAAAGCATTTCCGATCTATCCATATCAACCTAGTCATAAGCAAAAGTAACCACCCCGGTCTACCCCAGGGTGGTTACTTTTCGGCTTATTCAAATGTTCCTTTAACTAAAGGTTCACCATTTCTAGCCATTTCCTTGCCTAATGCGATGACACGTGAAAGTTCCAATGACTCTGGATCCATCATGACGAGGTCTGCATCTTTGCCTTTTTCTAACTTGCCTTTCGTATAGAGCCCTAGAATAGAAGCCGGGTTGAGGGTGATAACCTTCAACGCATCTTCCAGGCTCACCTTATGTTCCAAGACTGCATCTCGAAAAGCCTCGTACAAGGAGGCGACCCTGCCTACTTTCAAGCCAATCAAATTACCTAATTCATCAAAATCCGGGAGGCTCCCCTGTGCGTCGGAAGTAAAGGTGATTTGTTCGACCGGCACTCCCTGATCAAGCATCCGTTTTAGGGCTTCACTGCTTTTCACTTCTCCGTCCTCTAAAAATTTCGGTATCGTACTCGTTGTAAAATCAACGTATCCTCCCTTTTTAGCGAATTGAATACCCGCCTCAAAAAGGTCAGGGTTTCGGTTGATGTGCGTCGGATAAAACTGTGTTATGGGTAGATCAGTCGTCTCAATGACTCTCTCTATAAGTTCTAATTTATCTGGACTATCTCCGACGTGCACGTTCACAATCCCTTTTTTCCCTGAAAGCATCCCGCCAATTCGGGATTCAGAAGCGATTTTAGCCATTTCTTCGACCGTAGGCTGGGAAGATCGGTGGTCTGATATCGCGATTTCTCCCGCCCCGATAATCAAATCAATCAATAGAATGTCGTCTTCTATGTTACCTGTCAATGTTTTCACAGGGACCTGATAGGAACCGGTGTGACAATAGCAAGTGATCCCTTCTTCTCTCAAGGCGCGGGCTTTAGCGACAAGGTTTGTCATGGTCCGGGTCGTGCCGTCTGTACCAATCACACCTACAAGGGTCGTCACTCCGCTTAAAGTCGCATCAGTGAGCATCAATTCTGGTGTGCGGGACCGGAAACTGCCTTCTCCGCCCCCTCCGGTAATATGAACATGACCATCGATAAACCCGGGGGCTAAAATCTCCCCTTTAGCCTCAATGACGTTCACTTGTTCACCGGTCAAGTCTATATGATCTTGGATATCTGCAATTCGTCCATCGGCAATCAGTACATCTTTTTCTCCTAAAAACTCAGGAGCATATACGGTTGCCTGTTTTATTAGAGTGATCAAATCTCATACCTCCTGTGTTCTTGCATTAATTAAAATTGATGATAACAGCAACGATGATAAAAACAGATGCGAGTCCGAAGAGGATCAACTGGAATTTAAAGATAAAACGAAACCAGTTGGACCAATCCAGTCTTGCCGCTCCTAGTGTACCCATAAGGGCTGCAGATGTAGGTACGATGATGTTCGTCAAACCGTCTCCCAGTTGGAAAGCAAGTACGGCTACCTGTCTCGTTACCCCCGCAATATCAGCTAGCGGGGCCATCAATGGCATCGTCAGAGCAGC
The DNA here is from genome assembly GCF_056158265.1 of Halobacillus sp. AWM4_238. Taxonomy (NCBI): domain Bacteria; kingdom Bacillati; phylum Bacillota; class Bacilli; order Caryophanales; family Bacillaceae; genus Halobacillus; species Halobacillus sp. AWM4_238. The sequence continues at coordinate 3,827,832 of NZ_JBSWSY010000002.1, read as the reverse complement.
CTGACCTGATCCTGATACAACAAAAAAGTTGAAGACCGATTGAAATAAGAACATCAACCAGGCTGAGATGACCTCAGGAACGCCCTCGAACAGCTGCCCCGCTGAATGAAGAACGGTATTCAGGACAGAAGCTGATGCTGGATCGTCTCCCCCTAATATGATGATGATCCCTTTAGCCATCCCTACGACCAATGCAGCCGGCAACAAATCCTTCGCCCCTTGAGCAAATCCTTCTGCAATATCATTGACTCTCATATTATTCAATTTAAAGATGACGCCGATGATTCCCGCAACAAGACCTATCGTAAAGAACTGACTCGCAATTTCCGGTATATAATAGGCATGTTGAATCACTCCCCAAATGATCCACGCTATCCCCAGGACAACGGTCAAAATAACAAGCACGTGTCCCAATTTGAAATTGACCTTCAAGTCTTTTTGCTCAAAGTCATCCCTGAAATATTGATCGGATTCATAAGCTAGTGATCGGGTCGGATCTTTCTTTACAGAACTGGCATATTTCCACGTATAAAAAGTACCAATAGCTGTAAAAACAATCCACATGGTAAACCGGAACGGTGTTCCTGATAGGACAGGTACGTCTGAAACCCCTTGGGCAATCGCTACACCAAATGGATTCATCCAGGACGTCGCAAACCCAATTTGTGTGGCTACATAAGTAATCATGATTCCTGTAATGGCATCATAACCAAGCGCCACCACAAGAGGCACAAGAATCATAGCGAAAGCGATGGCTTCTTCTCCCATTCCGAAGACAGCTCCGCCCAGGGAAAATAGGAAGAACATGATTGGAATGATCATCACTTCTTTCCCCTTCGTTCGATCGATGACGGAAAGAATGCCTTCTTCGACAGCCCTCGTTTTCATGATAATCCCAAAGGCACCTCCGATAATCAAGATAAAAGCGACGACTCCGACTGCAGACCCCCACTTATCTCCTGAAACTAAACCTTCAAATACATAATTTAATAAACCAGCTCCTCCGAATGGTTCAAATAAACTTGTCCCTTGCTGAGCATTTTCTTCAGCCACTGAAAAGCTATCCGGAACCAGAACGGTCCTTGTTTCTTCTGAGCCTGAATTGTCATACGTCACTTCTTTGGTTTCAAATGTCCCAGCAGGTATTAAATAAGTTAACAGAGCTGCGAATAGGACAACGAAAAAGATAATGACATACGTATGAGGCATCTCAAACTTCTTTTTCCGCTTTTTGTCCATTTGTTTTCCCCCTTAATGATCCTTCTCCTATACTACTTGCAAGTTTCATGCCAAAAACATTTTCTGAAAATTCCCGCTCAAAAAAGGGTATCTACCTATTATAGGTTTTAATTGGGTGTTATAATATTAACCAATAAGAGCCAAAAGGGTGGTAAGATGAAATACCAATTAACCTTGATAACAGGAACGAAAGAAACAAAAGCGACACTTCACGAACAGCTGGAAGACATTTTAGGTGAGTTCATTCATATTAAAAGCTATGCCGTTGACGAATATGTCCCTGATCAAGTCAGCGATGATTTAATCATATTTTCTTCCTATTTAGTTGAAAAAGAAGCCGCTCCCTATATTGCCCCGGGATCACCACGTAAAACAGCCATTCGTACAATCAATTACCAACACATCGAGCGCTTGTTAGAACTAGAAGAAGGAACCTCCGTCCTGTGTGTCAACGACACGTCCGAAATGGCGGAAGAGACGATCGATACTTTAAAAAAGATGGGGATGGACCACCTCTCCTTCACTGCTTATTATCCAGGACAAAGGAATACCTATGACCTATCGACCGCCATTACTCCTGGTGAAGGGATACTTGCTCCCACGACAGTAGAGAAAATCATCGATATCGGCGTCCGCCTGATCGATATTACTACATTGATTGAAATTCTCGATCACTTCCATTTAAAAGAAGAGCTTGGCGGAATGATATCGAACCGTTACACAGGAAAAATTATTGAGTTAAGCAAGAAACTATCAGAAATGAACAAGCAAACCGAGCTTTTGAACCAGCACCTTCAACAGGTGGTCGACGGAGTGAACGATGGCGTGATGGCGATTGACTCTGACCAAAAAGTAACGGTGTTCAACCCATTCATCGAAAAATACAGTGGGCTCACACACAAGCACGCCATGGGAAAGTCCGTTCATCAATTGTTCAAGGACCCAAAGCTACTAGAATTTATAACGACCCCTCAGGATGAAGGCATGTACTTTTCTTTAAATGGCTACAATCTTATGATCTACCGGGTCCAGTGGGAGGAAAGCGACAATGTGATTTTCATTTTCAAAAACTCAGATGAAACCATCACCATGGAAAAAGCAGCCCGAAAGCAATTGTTGAAAACGGGCTATATTGCGAAGTACACATTCGAAGATATCATCGGAAGCAGCCCAGCGATTCAAAAAGCGAAAACCATCGGATTCAAGCTTGCGAAAACTCCCCTTCCCGTTTTAATTCACGGGGAAAGCGGCACAGGTAAGGAACTGTTCGCCCATGCGATCCACCATGAATCCGACCGCCTCTATGAACCATTTCTCGCTGTGAATTTCAGCGCCCTCCCCGAAGACTTACTGGAAAGTGAACTGTTCGGTTATGAAGAAGGAGCTTTTACAGGTGCAAAAAAAGGAGGAAAGAAAGGACTCTTTGAGCAAGCGGATGGCGGAACCATTTTCCTTGATGAAATTGGAGATATCAGTTTGAAGCTGCAAGCGCGTCTGTTGCGTGTGATCCAAGAGATGGAAATTCGCAAGATCGGAGGCTCCAAGACCATCCCCATCAACGTACGAATCATTGCTGCTACGAACAAGGATCTGCTCGAGCTGATCGATCAAGGAAAATTTAGAGAAGACCTTTACCACAGGCTAAAAGTTCTTTACGTGGCTGTCCCTCCACTAAGAGAACGAAAAACAGACATCCCCTCCCTTGTGGAGCAATTTTTACTGGAAAACCACACGCCTAATAAAGGGTTGGGCAAAGGTCTGATTGGAGCTTTGATGAGCTACGACTGGTTCGGAAACATTCGTGAATTAAAAAATACAATATCTTATCTTCTCACGGTTTCAGAAGGAGACATAATTACGACCAATGATCTTCCCGGTGAAGATTTTTTCCAGAAACCGAAAAAAAACACGAAGCAGGGAACAACCAGCCTTGTGGATGATCAAGTGAATAAAAAAGTTTTATCGATCGTGTTGTCATTGAATGAATCGATGATCAATGCAAGTCGTAAAAAAATCTATGAACAACTCTCTAGAGAAGATTCCAATCCTTTATCAGAACAACAGATTCGCAGAGTGCTGGAAAAGTTAAAAGAACGAGGATTCGTTACAATCAAACGCGGGCGGGCAGGCACTCAGATTACCGAAGCCGGAGCCAATTACATCCACCAAGAGTAATGTTCTCCTCTTGATAGAATGATATACTAGTGGAGATTCGACAAAATCAGGAAGAGAGGCAAGACGATGGGACTACAAAGCAGAAATTCCAGTAAAACATTCTATGAGTTATTCATGGTCGCCCTAGCCGCCCTGTCCGTCGCAACGATTTGGCAGCAAACCGGCTACAATAGCGTCATCGTGTGGACGACATGGTCCATCTTCTTCCTTGACTTCCTTTATCGTTTATATAGGGCCGAGAGCAAATGGGGTTTCATTAAAAAACACCCTTTCATCGTAATCGCCGCTATTCCACTTGATGCTATTTTTCAGTTTGCAAGATTTGCAAGAATCCTTCATCTGTTGAGGCTGAAGTCTATTACAAAGTATTATACGATGCCCTTCATCCGCTTCCTTAAAAAACAGCATCTCCTCACGGTCACAGGCGCCACCTTCATTCTTGTGTTCCTTTTGATTATTCCTTTAAATTTGCTTGAAAATGAATTGGACAGTTATGGAGACGCTTGGATTAGCGCCATCCTTTCCCTCACCTTTTTTGGGAGATCTGGATTTGAACCAGAAACGACCGCGGGACATATCATTATCGTTGCTTTCACTATTCTCGGAGTCATCATACACGGACTGGTCATCAGCACGACGTTTGATTATTTGATGCGTACCCCGCTGTTTCAATCCATTAAAAGCAAATTCACCGATAAATAAAAGCCGCCCTAATATGGCCGGCTTTTTTTCATGTTTCTTACGAAGGATCCAACGTTTAACTCCTGATATAAAAAGGAATTATATTCGAGATACCCATTTTCTGGAGGTGAAAGCAATGGCTGATCAAAAACGAAACAAAGTAACTGAAAGTGATCAAAGCTTCCAAGAAAAACTAAAAAAAGAACGCTTGATAGATGGCATTCCTGATCAGGAAGTAAAAAAGGAAGAACAAGAACAGGAAAAAGGAAGAAAATCCAAACAAGACTCCATTACGGAAGAAGATTACGATGAGGACCTTCGTCCTTAATCATAAAATGAGGTGAAACATTGACAAGATTCAAAGCATATAAAATCGATCAAACAGAAGAAGGAGTAGAAGGTTCAATACAAAAACTTTCCTATTCGGACTTGCCTTCTGAAGATGTATTAATTAAAGTCCACTATTCCAGCATCAACTACAAAGATGCGATGGTTTCCCAGCCGGAAAACCCGCTCGTCAAAGATTATCCAATCATACCAGGCATTGATTTGGCCGGAGAAGTGGTGCGTTCATCTGTAGAATCGTTTAAAAAGGGCGATGCCGTCATCGCTACCAGTTATGAAATCGGCGTCAACCATCATGGTGGATATAGTGAATACGCAAGCATCCCTGCCGAATGGGTCGTCCCTCTTCCAGAAGGTTTAACGACAGAAGAAGCGATGATTTATGGTACCGCTGGTTTTACCGCCGCCCTGTCACTTCATCGATTAGAAGAAAACGGACTGACACCTGAACAGGGCCCTGTACTTGTAACCGGAGCTTCCGGGGGTGTCGGCAGTATTGAGGTTGCCATGCTTGCCAAGAGAGGCTATACCGTACACGCCAGCACGGGTAGCCCCGAACACGAAGAATACTTAAAAGATCTGGGCGCTTCTAAGGTCATCTCTCGAGAAGAGGTTTATGACGGAAAACTCCAAGCCATAGCAAGCGGACGTTGGGCTGGGGCTGTCGATTCTGTAGGAGGAGAACAACTCGCCGCCCTTCTTAGTCAATTGATGTACGGAGGCGGTGCAGCTATAAGCGGATTAACAGGAGGAACGAAGATTCCCACACAGGTTTACCCTTTTATCTTACGGGGTATTAGTCTTATTGGTATTGATTCCGTTAATTGCCCAATGAACCAAAGGAAAAAAGTGTGGCATCGGATGGCTAATGACTTAAAAATCAAGGAGGTCTTCGACCGGATTAAAGTTGTCCATACTCTAAACGAAGTTCCTGAAACCCTCGAAAATATTCTACAAGGAAAAACTCGCGGTCGGTCGATTGTGAAACTTACAAATGAACGGTAGTATAACAAAACGTACACTATTGACATCTACGGATGTAGAGTTTATAATGTTTTGATAGTGCCTTCTTGAGAAGGTAACTCGGAAAAGAAAAGAGTGATTTGTATGAGACTGGCATTCTGCTACGTTTTGATACAACTTAATCACACTGGATCAGCTTCGGAGCTGTAAGGATGCAATAGAGGTAGGGATTGCGTCGTTTAAGTTGCCAAAAACTACCATGTAGAATTTTTAACCGCGGCATTAACATGGACAAAGTTCCACAATACTTGTGATAAGCACAAGTAGGTAAAACTTGATATTTTCCGAAAGTATACAAAGCGAGAAGGACTGCAGTCCTTCTCGCTTTTCCAATTTACATAGGTTTAAAGAGGATATTTCATGGTAATATAAGCCTTAGATATATAGAAGGAGGCTTACTCAATGTCTCGTTACCTAGAACGGATGGAACCTGAAGATGTCCGCTTTCTTATGGACGTGTCTGAATTCAAAACTTTCGTATTAGAAATGCTCGGTGAAGCTCAGCATTTAGTCAACTTACAGATCAACTACGATCTTCTGAAAGAACCTGAAGGGGACACGCTTATCCGGCCTTTGGTCGAACTCAATGAAAACAGTAAGTTCACCGGAAAAGATCACCACACATTGCTCGAGACCGGTTTTTCCATTGATCATGAGCCTTTCGACAACGGAGACTATGCCATGGAGCAAATTTTCGGTACAGATTACACCATCCTCGCGGTTACAGAAGATGAAGATGGTGCTTTTTTCACGATTGAAATGCCTTATAGAATTTTTGAAAAGCAGATGAGTCCATTTAAATAAATTTTTATACAGAAGAGCCCATGTTTTGCACATGGGCTCCTTGACGTTACTTAAAAACTGAGGGTTAAGAATGTATGTTTTTCACTCGACCAACTTGACCGTCTTCCAGTCGTACTTTTATTCCGTGGGGATGATTTGGGGACTTCGTCAGAATATCCTTCACTTTCCCGCTTGTCAGCGCACCTGTTCGTTGGTCTTTTTTCAGGACGATGTCTACTTCTGCCCCTATTTTAATGTCACTTCTTTTTTGTCCATTCATTTTGGAACCTCCACATTCAGTCTACTCCGTATTCTATCACACTTCCCTATCCCATCACCCTTATTCAACCAAAGCTCCCTTTAGCGGAAGACTCAGCTTCGAGATGTTCCCGGGGTTCGTTTGCCGTGTTGGGCGCCAGGGGTGGTTGGGAAGCAACTCGCTTTCCTGCGGGAGTCTCGCAGCTTCCCAACCATCCCTTTCATAGTAAGGAGAAACGAACCCCTATACCTAAAGGAAGTGTCTCCCATTTCCCCTCTTAAGGCAGGCATAAAGCGCTCTGTATCAAGATTATAGATTCTGTATGACCGCTGTGGAGTGGTTATATGATCCACTTTTCTCAATCATCAAAGCTGATTTTCCCAGAAGTGATTTCGAGAGTCTCCCATGGCAAAGGGGCGGAGGGAAACGGTGAGACTCCTGTGGGAAGTGCGTGGTAGATGAGACCCCGCAGAGAGTTAGCTCGAGGAGGCTCATCACTCGCCCACGGAAAGCGAACCTTTTCCCGGAGCCCCTAACCCCCACAAAAGTCTCGAAATCGAGTCTTCAAGAATCCTGCCATTTTGTTTAATATTGCTTTATCTATTAAAGACATAAAAAAAGCACTCGCTTTGGAGTGCTTTTTTTATGTGTGATTAGCTGCTGTAGTTGTAATGATTTTGAATTTTACCTTCTTTAGTATGGATGACCGCAGAAGTCCCTTTGTTTTGGGCAATTTCTTTTGCACGATCAATCGCATCCTGTTTGTTTTCGTAAACTTTCGTCGGTTGTTCAGCACCTTCTGCTTTTACTGCCCAGCCATCTTCATGAGAAACTACATGTTCAGCTTGATTTCTACTTTCAGCCACTTTGAATTCCTCCTTGAATTTTTATTATATAAGCTATATAACCAGCTAGGATTAGATATAAACCTAAGATTCTCCATCCATTGACATTTTTTCCTTAATACTACCATCTTTTTTATGAATCACTACTTGCGTTCCTTTATTTTTGGCGATCTCTTTCGCTCGTTCAATGGCCTCTTGTTTATTATCAAAAACATTGGACGGTTGTTTTGCCTTTTCCGTTTTCACTGCCCATCCTTCACCGTGTGCGACTACATGCTGTCCTTTTTCCAAAAGTTCTGGACGACTCTCTCCCTTTGGTCCTTCTCCATCCCTTGTTTTCAAGTTTTTATCGCTCATTTGCTTCACAGAATTGATTTCTTTTTCATCTGCATTTTCATACCATTCTTTTGCCTGTTCTGTAGCGATCGGAATGGCCTGTCCTTCTTTATACCCTTCATCAATCATAGCATTCGCAATGGCAATCGCTTTTTTTCGGATTGGTGTCTCTAAGTTTTTAAGAGAGCTTGGATAATCGTCCGTATCCCACGGCATTTCATTGTCCTCCTTATTGATTCATTTTGTGTTATATTTCCTGCTATAAAGGGTTATTAAACCAATGGGGTCCTTGGTCGAATTGAAAGAGCAGAAAAAATAGGATACGATATTAACGTCGATAAGTTAGAAAAAATGACATACGGTGAAATATTCTGATTGAAACTACGGCTGGTTTACACAAAAATGTTTACACCCTTTCATCTTTCAGGGGCTTATCATCACCATTTTATTATGCATAGGAGGTATTTTTTTGAATATAAGCATTCATCCTCTTGGAGATCAGGCGCTCCTTGTTGATTTTGGACAATCTATAAATGAGGAAACCAATCAACAGGTACGTCAAGCTGCTGCAAAATTAGATGAACAAAAGCCTGACTGGATGATTGAATACATCCCAGCTTTTACTACTCTAACCATTCTCTACAACCCCTATTACATAGCTAAACAAACGCGTTCGCAAGATACCCTCCCCTACGAGTGGGCAAGGAAAAAAGTACACGCATTATTATCCCAGGCCTCTTCCTATCAATTTGACGAAAGAACGATAGAAATTCCTGTGTGTTACGGAGGAGAATTGGGACCAGATCTCTCCTTTGTCGCTTCACACAATAGCATGAGCGAAGAAGAAGTGATAGAAACGCACATGAAGGGGAACTATCTTGTGTATATGATAGGATTCGCACCAGGTTTTCCTTATATAGGAGGCATGGATAAAAACATTGCCGCACCACGTCGCGACAATCCCAGGCTCTCGATCCCTTCAGGCTCCGTTGGAATTGCAGGAGAGCAAACAGGAGTATATCCTATCGAAACTCCAGGTGGATGGCAGTTAATCGGACAAACCCCACTTAAACTCTTTGAACCAGACAAAGACCACCCTTCTCTCCTTCAATCGGGAGACCGCATTCGTTTTACTCGTATTGATAAAGCGGAATTTGATCAATGTAAGGAGGGGAACTAATGATTTCGGTATTAAAATCAGGATTGATGACAACCATCCAAGATACAGGCCGGTTTGGCTATCAAAAGGATGGAGTCATTGTCAGTGGAGCCATGGATCAACAGGCCCACCGAATCGCAAACCTCCTCGTCGGAAATTCTCCCGATGCAGCTACGATGGAAATTACGCTCATGGGACCTGTCCTTGAATTTCAAGAGGATGCCTACATTTCAATTTGTGGTGGTAACCTTACGCCGATGATCGATGGTGACAGTGTTTCCATGTGGAAGCCTTTGTTCATAAAAAAAGGAAGCGAACTTCGTTTCGGTCAACCCAAGAAAGGGTTCAGAACCTACCTTTCCATTGCAGGAGGATTTCAGGTACCGAAGATTATGGGGAGCTCGTCCACCTATCTGCGCGCAGGCTTGGGTGGTTTCAATGGACGAACATTAGAAAAAGGGGACCAACTCCGTTTGGAACATCGTGATTCCCAATCTGTTCATTTAGAAAAACTAGCAAAAACTGCAGAAAAGTCTCAGTCTTTTAAAGAAGCGTCCTGGTTTGTCGGTACGGAATTCACCGATTACATGAAGAACGATCAGCCGATCAGAGTCATGCCCGGCCGTGAATTTGACTTATTCACAAAGCAAAGCCAAGAACATTTTTTTAACGAGGCATTTCAAATTGATTCAAAATCAGATCGGATGGGCTACCGCTTAAACGGAACGATCCTACATCTTGACAATAAGAAAGATATCGTTTCAGAAGCTGTCACATTCGGCACCATTCAAGTGCCTCCTGACGGGAATCCAATTCTATTGTTAGCGGATCACCAGACTACAGGTGGCTACCCGAAAATTGGACAAGTGGTTTCCATTGATTTGCCGAAAATCGCACAAATGCGTCCTGGAGAGGAAATCCGTTTCTCATGGATCACCCATGAAGAAGCTCAACACCTCCTATTAGAAAAAGAAAGTAATTTAAAACAATTACAAAGAGGAATAGAAACGAAACTTCGTTAAGGAGGAGATTCCATGCATATGGTCGATTTGAATTGTGATATGGGAGAAAGTTTTGGTCGCTATACCATCGGCCGCGACGAAGAAATTTTAAAATACGTAACGTCCGCCAACATCGCATGCGGTTATCACGCTGGTGATCCATCCACTATGAGAAAAACAGTTCAGATGGCATTGGAGCATAACGTTGGACTCGGCGCCCATCCAGGGCTGCCAGATCTAGCTGGCTTCGGACGACGACCTATGGATATTTCTGAAGAAGAAGCCTATGATATGGTTGTCTATCAAATCGGAGCACTCAAGGGGTTTGCGGATACCGAAGGAGCTCGTTTACAACACGTCAAGCCTCACGGTGCCCTGTTTAACATGGCTGCAAAAGATCCAGTGTTGGCCCGTGCCATTTCCAAAGCCGTTTACGATGTGGACCCAGAACTCATTCTCTTTGGTCTGGCAGGAAGTGAACTCGTAAAAGCCGGACACGAACAAGGACTGAAGACAGCCAATGAAGTTTTCTCAGATCGTACCTATCAAAATGATGGATCTCTTACTTCCCGGAGAGAACCGAACGCGCTTATCACTGATCACAAGCAGGCCGTAGAACAAGTCATTCGTATGATTAAAGAAAACAAAGTTCGGACCATCCAGGAAACCGATATTGATATTGATGTTCAAACCATCTGTATCCATGGTGACGGAGCGAGCGCCATCGATTTTGCCAATTACATTACAAAAGCTTTGAAAGAATCGGATATCACCCTTCAATCTATCGGGGATTTCATTCAAAGATAAGCAAACCATAGAACAATACACACAGCAAAGGAGCTACTCCATGAAGGAACAATCTACAAGAAGTCTCCTGTTAGGAGCCGCTTTCCTGATGGCGACATCCGCCATTGGTCCTGGCTTTCTAACACAAACGACTCACTTCACTCAACAACTTGCAGCTAGTTTTGGATTCGTCATCTTAATTTCCATTATTATAGATATCGGGGCCCAACTGAATATCTGGCGGATCATTGCCATATCAGAAAAACCAGCCCAGGACATCGCCAACAGCCTCCTCCCCGGCCTTGGAGTATTTTTATCTGTGCTCATTGTCGCCGGTGGATTGGCCTTTAATATTGGAAACATTGCAGGGGCAGGCCTTGGTACCAATGTTCTTTTCGGAATCTCCCCTGAAATGGGTGCATTATTCAGCGGCATTGTAGCTGTCGCCGTATTTCTTGTTCGAGAAGCTGGTAAAGTCATGGATCGTTTCGCACAAATTGCGGGATTCATCATGATTGCATTAACGATTTTCGTTATGTTCTCAGCTCAACCTCCTGTTGGGGAAGCCGTCACGAAAACTTTCGTCCCTGATACGATCGATTTCCTTGCGATTATCACGCTCGTAGGGGGAACCGTTGGAGGATATATAACCTTCGCAGGTGGGCACCGCCTCCTAGACGCTGGCGTAAAAGGGAAAGAAGCACTTCCGCAAGTCACGAAAAGTTCCGTGTCGGCCATCGGAATTGCTTCTGTCATGAGAATTTTCCTTTTCCTTGCTTCCTTAGGCGTTGTAGCTTCAGGCTTCACACTGAACCCTGAAAACCCACCAGCATCTGTTTTCCAGGCAGCCGCAGGAAATGTCGGATACAAAATCTTTGGTGTCATCATGTGGGCCGCTGCCGTAACTTCTGTAGTAGGAGCCGCTTATACATCCGTTTCATTCATTCGTACATTCAGTAAAACCATCAACAAACATCACAAGTGGTTCATTGTCGCATTTATTGTCATTTCAACGACCGTGTTCGTTTCTGTAGGAAAACCTGTAAAAGTATTGATCCTTGTTGGATCGTTAAATGGTTTGATCCTACCTATTGCGTTGGGTGTCATGTTGATAGCCGCGTATAAACAAAAAATCGTCGGGGATTACAAACACCCTCTATGGTTGACTATCTTCGGAGTCCTTATCGTCATTGCCATGTCCTACATGGGCGGCATGTCCCTCATCCAGGGAATACCAAGACTCTTCAGTTAACCTCCCAAAGAGCTCAGGCCAACTGAGCTCCTTTTTTTCGTGTTTCCTTTATCTCCGTCCAGTCCATTCCCGCTGATCGAGGCGCCTCCACACATATGGATAGGGGTCTACCCATCCCTCGCAGCTCCTTGCCATATAAGTATCTTGAAACAAAGACTATCAAATGACAGAGAACCACGACTAACGCACAGATATTAGAGGTGTACATCCACTACCCAACCAACCCTGCCGCTCAACATAGCAGCGAACTCCAGTAATACTCGAAACCACGTCTTAAACAAGACTGCTCCATCATTTAATAAAGAACTGTTTATAAGAAGTAGCTTTTCGCTCGTATTTTTAATGAAGGAAGATTACACTAGAATCAACTTGTTCATAAGGAGTGGTTTGGTTGAGTAATTTGAATACCTGGAAGCAAGTGGATCAGTATTTTGTTGATCAGTTAATCTCCTCAGATCCTGTCATGGAGAGTGTGCTAAAAGCAAACGAAGAAGCAGGACTCCCTTCCATTGACGTGTCGGCAACCCAAGGGAAGATGCTGCAGCTGTTTGTGAAAATGAAAGCGGCGAAAAATGTATTGGAAATTGGTACACTCGGCGGATACAGCACGATCTGGATGGCGAAAGCCCTGCCTGAAGATGGCCAGATCACAACTCTAGAATTCAATCCGAAACATGCGGAAGTTGCAACCGGGAACATGGAAAAGGCAGAAGTGAGAGATAAGATAGAGGTAATTGTCGGACCCGCGCTAGAATCCCTGCCTACCTTGGAGGGACGTGAACCCTACGATTTCATTTTCATCGATGCTGATAAAAATAATAACCCCCACTACATTCAAGAAGTCATGAAGTTATCCAGACCTGGAACGACGATCTTAGTGGATAATGTGGTCCGGGATGGAAAAGTACTTGATTCAGAAAGCACCGACAAGAGTATTGTCGGCATCCGGAAAATGTTCGATTTATTAAAAAACCACCCACACCTTGATTCCACAGCCTTTCAAACGGTTGGAAGCAAAGGGTATGACGGGTTTGTCCTGGCTGTCGTAACATGAGCAACCAAAACTAAGTGTACCTTAAACAAGGTACACTTAGTTCAGTTTAATCCACACAGCTGTTCTGTCATCTATATGGAGGTCATGTTTTTTCAAGTAGTCGGTCAACTCATCAATATAGGGTTCCAACCCTACTTCACGAATGTTACGAAAGGTTTCTTCTAGGGTAAGCTGTGGATGAAAAAGACCATCAGAGATCAGTAATAGGCTTCGGATCCCTTTTCTATCTATGACGCCTCTATCTATGTAGTCCATCACTTCAGGCATTCCATTCGCGACCGTATACCCACCTTCCACATTCGCGAGCCGTCGATTATAACGAAGTTGGTTCATTCGTATATCAAAGTAGCTTTCGGGAGGGAGTTTTTCCCCACGCTTTCGAGCTTCGGTACGTTTTTGCTTCGCCCTTCCGCTAATCCCCTTTACAGAGTCTTTGGTAACGACAGCAACCTTTCCATGCTCATCCTCTACAAGAATCATAGAGTCTCCCAGCTGAACATAATGAATGTGTTCATCCATGACTTCAACTGCGGCCACACATGTGGACCAGCGTTCCTCTCCGAAATCTGTCTTTACAGAGTACCTTTCCATCTCTTGTTTCAGATGGAGGTTCGCCTCTTCTACTGCTCTTGTTAATCCTTCTCCACCCTTTAACCCTTCTAATTGATCTTTGAAAATTTGCGCGGCAAGATATGCTCCATTATGACCTGCTTCGTCCGCAAAACAGACGAGGGGAGTAGCTCCGTCTAAAACGCCATAAATGCAAGCCTGCTCGTTCATTACATAGGCATCTTCACATTCCTTTTTAACCGGGCTCTTTTTTTGAATTTGTTGAACAGACGTGATGGTCAAGTGACATCCTCCTTCTTCATCCATTCCTCTTTTAACATGCCATAAACGACATGGTCCGTATATTCGTCATAGAGACGCGCTGCCTGCCGAATAACACCTTCCTGCTTGAAACCCAATCGCTCCGGTACTCCCCGACTCTTTTTATTTTCAGATGCCGCCCGAATCTCAATACGGTTCATACCCAGATTTTCAAATGCATAGTCGAACAGGGCTCGGCAGGAACGTGTAAGCAGTCCTTTTCCCTTGTAATCGGCTCCCATCCAGTAGCCGATGCTTGTAACTTTGTTCTTTTCATCCAATTCATGAAAGTCCACCACGCCTGCAAGGTTTCCTTGATAAAGAATACAAACGGTCAGACCGTTGTTTTCTGCATACCTGCGCAAACTCATCTTTATGTAGTTTCTCGTATCTTCAACTTCATTCGTAAAATGGATCCAAGGCAGCCACGTCTTTATGTGGTCCCTGGAACGATCCGAGAGGGCAAATAACTCTTCCGCGTCACGGTGGTCAATCAATTTAAGTGATAAATCTTTATCGATTCTGTGTTCAAACATTGGTCTTCTCCCCCTTTTTATCTGTGACCACTTGTATTCGACAAAATCCTCTCTTCTTCCTGCAAAAAAATACGACAGAACAAGTCTGCCGCACTTTTCATGTTATGGCTTCAAGACAAGCTTTCCTTTTGTCTTCCTTCCTTGCATGACCTCATGCACATGAGCCGCTTCTTCCAATTGAAACACTCCGCCTACAGTCAACTTCAGTTCACCGGTCGTTACCATTTTCAATAAATGATTCAAGCTTTTTTCAAAAAGGACGGGTTTCTTCATAATCTGTGGCAAAAAGAATCCGATCACTGATAAATTCCGATTCATGAGTCCTGATGGATACATTTGAGCAGACTCTCCGCTTGCCACTCCATAAACAACCACTCTCCCGAATGCTCTCATACATTTGACGGTCTCGTGAAAAATATCTCCTCCCGCCATTTCGAGCGCAACATCGACTCCTCGCCCATCAGTGGCCTCGAGGACTTCTTCACGCCAATTGGCATTCGTATAATTAATAGCATGATTCGCTCCTAAATCCCGGGCTAACTTCAGCTTTTCGTCCGAGCTTGCTGTCGCGATGACATTTCCAGCGCCGAAATGTTTAGCAAGCTGAACGGCAAGCGAACCAACTCCACCGGCCGCTGCATGAACAAGAACAGTTTCTCCTTTCTCCAACCTTCCCATAGTTGTGAGAATATGATAAGCGGTTAGACCTTGTAAGGGTAAAGCAACAGCCGCTTCATCAGTAACCTCATTCGGAATAGGAATCAAAGTGCTTTCTTTCGTCTTCACATATTCCGCATAGCCACCTGATCCGATAAGAGTGACGGCACGGTCTCCTTTAGAAACACGGTTCACCCCTTCGCCAACTTCTTCCACTACTCCGGCTACTTCCGCACCAGGAATAAAAGGAAGAGGTGTGGGTACAACATACGCCCCCTCACGCCTTGCTGTGTCCGCATAATTCACTCCAATGGCATGAACCTTGAGGAGAACTTCTCCCTCCTCAAGCTCTGGACGGTCGACATCCACTTCTTCCAATACGGAAGGTCCTCCATATTCTTTAAACTGAATCGCTCTCATTGTATTCCTCCTTATTTCCCTACGAAATTAGGTTTTCGCTTTTCTTTAAATGCTTGCACGCCTTCTTTATGATCTTCCGTTGAGATCATCATGGTCTGTGTCATTCTCTCTTGCTCAAGAATCGCAGCTAAGTCTGAGCGTTCAGCCTGATCAACGATCTTTTTCATCATCCCCATCGCTCTACCCGGACCTTTTGAAAGAGCAAGGGCATAGTTCATCGCCTCTTCTTCTAAAGAAGTTAGTGGTATGACACGATTGACAAGTCCCCATTCAGCTGCGGTCTCAACAGGAATGGGTTCTGCACGGAATAGCAATTCTTTCGTCCGGTAAGGACCCAACAATCTAGATAAGAAGTAATGGCCTCCACCGTCCGCCACGAGTCCAACTTGTGCAAAACTGAGAACGAACTTACTCTCTTCTCCTGCGAGAATCTGGTCACAGGCAAGGGCGAGGTTGAATCCGGCTCCCGCTGCATACCCATGCACGACAGCCACCACCGGCTTAGCTAAATCTTTGATCTTTAAAATCAATTGATTAAGTTCTCCGACGTGATCGTACAATTGTTGGGCATCACCCGTCCCCATAGATTTCACATCTCCACCAGCTGAAAAAGACCGACCGGCCCCTGAAAGAACCACAACTTTCACTTCATCATTACGTTCCGCTTCAGCTAATGCTCCCTGCAATCCCAAAATCATTTGATCTGAAAAAGCATTCAAGGCATCCGGTCTGTTCAGCACACAAGACATGACTGGTCCTTTAATGTCGACAGTTAAGTGATCATTTCCTAATTTCATTTCTATCATCTCCTTTTTTATGATACAAACTGACCTGCTGCAATCATTCGGTTGGCAAGCTCACGGTTTCTTTCTATCGATCCTTCCCACTGATATTCACTCAATAGTGCGGGAATATGACGTAACGTTTGAACCCGTTCCTCCCCTTTTAAAAGAGTGGACAGGAGTTGTGAAATCGAACATTGTACGTTTAAAGTAGAGTGCTCGATTAATGTATAGGTCATCATCTCCTTTAATGGAAGGTTTGGATCTTTCGATTGTGCTGCTTTTCTTGTCCGCAAAACCGCTGACTCGACACGATAGATTTCAATCGCAAGATCAGCGAGCTTCATTAAAATTTCCTGTTCTTCCTGAATGCCTTTTCCGTACATGCGATAAGCAGCACCTGCAGATACGAGATACAAATCCTTAAGTAAAGCAACAGCTTCCTGCCTTGGATCAGGGCGTTTAAAACCACCGTTTTTCAAAGAATGTTCCGCTTTTCCCATTAAAGATGCGGCGTCGAATTCTCCTTTCGCTGCTTTTTGTAGAAAGGCACCCGGTATCAATAGACGGTTAATTTCATTAGTGCCTTCAAAAATCCGGTTGATTCTAGAATCCCGATACGCCTGTTCAATCGGATATTCTTTAATAAATCCAGCTCCTCCATGCAACTGCAAAGCCTCATCGACTATCTCATCCAGCGTTTCAGACCCAGTAACCTTACAAATCGCCGCTTCGAGTTTATGCTCATTCATCGCTTTAGCTGTGGCTAAACGATCCTCAGAATCATAGTGACTATAAAGCGAAGCTTCTATATGGCCGGCCGTTCGATAAAGTAAAGATTCTGTGCCATAGATTTGTGCAGCCATCCTGGCGAGTTTCTCCTTCGTTACAGGAAATTCTGCAATACTTCTATTAAACTGTCTCCTTTCTCTTACATGTGTGAGGGCTAACTGAAAGCTGTACTTAGCTGCTCCCATTGTGGCAAATCCTAAATTGAAACGTCCTAAATTCAGTACGTTAAGAGCAATCAGATGTCCTTTACCAACATCTCCAAGCAGGTTTTCAACCGGCACCTCACAATCTTCCATGACTACTGAACATGTAGAGGAACCTCTAATGCCCATCTTCTTTTCTTCAGGTCCGATTGAAAGGCCGGGAAAATCCTTCTCCACGATAAATGCGGTAAAATGTTCTCCGTCCACTTTCGCGTAGACAATAAACGTATCAGAGAAAGCCGCATTGGTTATATAAATCTTTGTCCCATTTAATAGATAGTGAGATTCTGTATCATTAAGGACAGCGGTCGTTTTAGCGGAAAGGGCATCTGATCCGGCTTCAGGCTCTGTTAGACAATAAGCTCCTATGTACTCTCCTGATGCGAGCTTGGGCAAATACCTTTCTTTTTGCTGCTTATTGCCAAAATAGGTGATGGGTAATGTAGCGATACACGTATGGTTGGAATGGGCAACACTATAGCCACTTGCATTTCCCAAGGCCTCACCAACGATCCCTTTACTGATTTTATCTAACCCTAAACCCCCATAGTTCTCCGGAATACTGTGACCAAGAAGCCCTAATTCTCCAGCTTGGCGCATCTTTTTCGCTACGAAATCAAAATCTCCGTTTTCAATACGTTCCCTATTCGGGTGGATTTCCCGGGTAATAAATTGTCGAGCAGTGGAAGCTATCATTTTATGCTCATCTGTCCGATCCTCCGGTGTGAACACAGACTCCTCGGATACTTCCGAAAATAAGAACTCACCGCCACGAATGTTATGCTGAACTGGTTGCATTATTTTCCTCCTTGATTTGTCCGCTTTCACGGTCATACGTTAGTATCGAATCGAATAAACCTTCCTCAGCAACAAAGTCAATTTCTTTCGGATCAAGCCCAGCGTTTACAAGCAATTTTCCTATCCTGCAGTTCCTTAATAATTCCTTTCCAGCACCACACCCTTCGTAAAATCCGAGTGCCGTGACAGCCGCGTCGGAGAGCTCCCAATTTCCCTTCTGTTGCATGTGATAGATTAAACTGCCTACGCCATAAAAATCTTCAACCGTATATTTTCCACTTGAACCTGCACAAATAAGAACGACATGGTCTCCTTTATGGCGCTCTGCCATATGCACAGCCATCGCTGGATTGTTCAAGAGTGAAGATGCATAAAGAGAGGAAGCAAGCCTTGATTGGTGTAAAGCCACCGTCCCATTTGTCGTCGTCAAAATTAAGTGCTTATTCTTTATGATTGACTTTAAGTGGGTTCTTAGCGGTGGGAGGAAACCGTCAATCCTTCTCCCTTTATCTTCACCGGCCATGACGAAAGGATCGTTGAATTGTTCCGCTTTTTTCCGGGCTTCTTCCGCACTGAACACAGGGATGACACTGGATGCACCATCCGCGATAGCCGCTGTGATCGTTGAGGTAGCGAATAAGACATCAAAGACAACGACGACTTTCCCTTTCAGCTCTTCCGGCTGTATATCTTCTTTCTTAAAGATGACCTGGACTTCTCCCATACTATAGACCTGCTGTTTCTTCCGCATGACGGATGAGTTGGTTGACGAAAACATGCATTCCTGAGAATCTTGGATCCTCTGTTTGTCCTTTTTTGTAGCGGTAATAGATTTGCTGGACAATCCCGGCCAGTTTGAAATAAGCGAAGGTCAAGTAATAATCGATATCTTCTACATTACGACCACTCTTTTCAGCATAGCGGTGAATGAATTCACCTCTTGTATAGAACCCCTCACGAACCGTGAGCGGCGGCTTCCCTAGTCCTGTCTTCAGAAGTTCCGGGTCGTCTTTTTGAATCCAATAGCTCATAGCAGCACCAACATCGGCCATAGGATCACCGACGGTCGTCATTTCCCAGTCAAACAAACCTACCATCTCAGAAGGATCATCTTTACTGAACATGGCATTATTCAACTTATAGTCGTAATGAATGATGGATACATCATTGGAAGTGGGAATATGATCCGCCAACCACTTTTTCAAACGCTCTCCCGAAACCACATCGTCCGTTCTCGCTTTTTCATAACGTTGTATCCACCCGTGCACTTGTCTCTCCATAAAACCTTCTGGCTTGACCATCTGTTTCAAGGAAGTATCCCGATAATCCAGGGAATGAAGTTCTGCGAGACGGTCGACCATCGTTTCTGATAGTTGTCTCCCCAGTTCCTCCGTCGGTTCCACCCCATCTGGGAAAGTGTGATCAAAAACAAGACCCTCTCTGCGTTCCATGAGAAAAAAAGGCCGTCCGATCAGATGGCCAGATTCATAGAGATAGGGTTTCGGTGCTAAAGGATAGACCGGATGTAACGATTGTAGAACTTTAAATTCACGTTCCATATCGTGCGCCTTGGGAGCCACCGGCCCCATTGGCGGGCGACGTAAGACCGCTTTCCACTCCTTCCCCACCGACAGTTCATAGGTCAAGTTGGAATGACCCGCGCCGAACTGCCTGATCTGCATGTCTCCTGTAGGAATTTCTAAATTCTCCCTCAAATAACGCTCGATCTTATCTCCATCAAGTTCCTCCCCTTGACGGACAGGTCTAGTATCTTCTGTATAAACCATGAAGGACCTCCCTTAATTAGCTGCCAGTTGATAGGATGATAAAGACTCTTTCATCTCTGGTGTCAATGCGATACTTTTTTGCTGCTCAAAGTCAAATTGAACAATGACCGACAAGCCTTTGGCGACAAGCTCTCCCGATTCTTTTTCGTACATGTCCTGCTCTAAATGAAAGCTGGAATTTCCAACTTTTACGACATGACTCTGAATCAAAAGCGTCTGATTAAAATACACCTGCTTAATGAAATCACATTTGGTCGAAGCAAGAATGAAGTTCCAATCGTCTCCTACCAGCGCTAAGTCATTAAAAAATCGAATACGTGCATCCTCCATATAGACAAAGAAATTATTGTTGTTCACGTGCCCCAATAAATCGGTTTCACAAAACCTGACGTTCACTTCCATTTCATGCATTCGCTTTCCTCCTCAACTTTTTACAGGACTCTCATACGTGTAGAAACCCTTCCCTGTTTTGCGACCGAGCTCTCCCGCTTTCATTTTCTCTTCCAGCGTTTTAGATGGACGGTCTTTCGGATCGCCTGTTTCCGCAAATTGTTGCTGCATGACATAATAACCAACATCAATTCCCGACAAATCCATCAATTCAAACGGTCCAATCGGATGGTTCAGTGCTTTCTTCACAATTTTATCGATATCTTCATAACCGGCGTATCCAACCTCATACAAGCTCATCGCTTCTTTTTGTATGGCAAACAAAATGCGGTTGGCGATAAATCCCGAGATTTCCTTTTGCAGGAGGACTGCTGTTCGATTCATGTCTTCGCATACTTTCATAGCAACAGCTCCTGTTTCTTCTGAGGTGTGTTCACCTTTGACGACTTCCACACAATCCATCACGAGTGGCGGGAAGAAAAAGTGCATGTTGCACACCTTTTCAGGCCTGGACGTTGCATCAGCAACCAAAGAACTGACGATGGTGGATGAATTGGTCGCAAAGATCGTATGAGACGGTGCATACGCATCCAACTCGGCAAACACTTCCCGTTTTACTTCCAATTTTTCAACGACAGCTTCAATAACTAGGTCCGCTTCAGATACCGCTTCCTGCAGGTCTGTTGTAAATTGAAGGCGGGCAAAAGCATCTTCACGTACGTCTTGAGTAATCTTTTCTTTTTTCACCCACCGATCCATAATCCCTGTCAGCTTCACCTCAGCCTTTTCCAAAGATTCCTGACTGATGTCCTGAAGCTTGGTTTCATACCCGGCTAATGCACCGAGCATAGCAATCTGATGTCCCATACTGCCCGCTCCGACAACCGCTAAATGTTTAATGGTCATTGGTCTCCTCCTTAATTCCGCTGAAAATCAAACGCATATATACATGCACCAGTGACTGTTCATCCACCTCTCCGTCAGGTTCGTACCAAAAATAACTCCAGTTTGCCATCCCTAAGACCGCATAAGACAACATATCCGCACGCAAGTCTTTCTTGAATTCTCCAGTCTTCATCCCCTCTTCCAACACATGCTGAATATTCGCTTGAAACTGTTGGCGTTTCGGCAATATGATTGCTGTCTTTTCATCACTCAGATGTCTCATTTCTTGAAAAAAGACAAGCGCACTATGACCGTTGGTGCGTATATTTTGAATCAACAATTCTACGATGTGATACAATTGATCACTTCTGGAAAGGTCCTTATTATTGATGATCCTCTCCTGCCCTTCCAAAAGGTGA
This sequence comes from Halobacillus sp. AWM4_238, assembly GCF_056158265.1. Taxonomy (NCBI): domain Bacteria; kingdom Bacillati; phylum Bacillota; class Bacilli; order Caryophanales; family Bacillaceae; genus Halobacillus; species Halobacillus sp. AWM4_238. Next base: position 3,806,355 of record NZ_JBSWSY010000002.1, on the reverse strand, counting down.
TCAATAAACGATTGATGAATATGAACGAGCACATCTTCTTTGTTCTTGAAATAGTAATAAAATGTCCCCTTCGTCACTCCGTTCGCTTCAACAATGTCCTGGATTGAAGTGGCCTGGAACCCCTTTTTACCGAATAATTTTATAATCGTGTCCATCATTTTTTGTTTCATCTCTACCGTCCTAACTAAACAAAATCCATTAACAAGAGGCGTGCATACCACCATCGACAACAAGAACGTCTCCAGTTACATAATTGGATGCTCGACTTGCCAGAAAAAGAGCAGCTCCTTTTAACTCCTCCTCTGAACCGAATCGGCCGAGAGGGGTCCGATCAAGTATGAAATCTCCACCGTGCTCAAGCACACCTTTCGACATTTTAGTCGGGAAAAATCCTGGTGCGAGCGCGTTCACCTGAATATTATGCCTTCCCCACTTCACAGCAAGATCCTTCGTAAATGTGATGACCGCCCCTTTGCTCGCATTGTAACCGACCGTCTCCATAAACCTTGGATCCGCTCCACCCAGGCCGGCAACAGAAGCGATGTTGATGATTTTTCCTGATTTTTGCTTGACCATATGCTCGCCGACCTTCTGGGACATAAGAAAAGTCCCCGTCACATTGACATTCATAACCTTCTGGAAAGCTTCGAGCGGCATGTCGAGGGTCGGCGCTCCCCATGTAGCCCCACTGTTGTTAACAAGAATATCGATCGCTCCGAATTTAGCGATCGTTTCATCGACAACACGGTCAATATCTTCAGGGTTCGTCACATCGCATTCAAGGGCTAGGGTTTCCACATCACATTCACTTGCCAGTCGGAGCGCCGTCTGCTCACACGCCTCTTTTTTGCGGGAACAAACAATGATATTCGCTCCTGCTTCCGCAAGACCTTCTGCTATTTGCTCACCAAGTCCACGGCCGCCTCCCGTAATCAATGCCGTCTTTCCCTTCAAGTCAAAAAGATCTTTTACATGCATGATTTCACTCCTCGTATTTGGATAATTCAAGTTTTGCAATTTGTCTCCTGTGAACCTCATCAGGTCCGTCAGCCAGCCTCAATGTACGGGAGTTCGCCCACTGAGCAGCTAAAGTGAAATCATCACTGACCCCAGCCGCTCCATGAGCCTGGATCGCACGATCGATGACTTTCAATGCCATATTCGGGGCTACTACCTTAATCATCGCAATTTCTGTTTTCGCTTCTTTATTACCAACGGTGTCCATCATATAAGCCGCTTTCAAAGTAAGCAGCCGAGCCTGTTCAAGCTCAATCCTGGAATCGGCAATCCATTCCCGGATGACTCCCTGCTCGGCTAAAGGACGATGAAAGGCTTCTCTTTTTTGTACGCGCTTACATAATTCTTCAAGCGCTCGTTCCGCAGCCCCAATCAATCGCATGCAATGATGAATTCTTCCAGGGCCAAGACGCCCTTGTGCAATAGCAAACCCCTTTCCCTCTCCCCAAATCATGTTTTCCTTCGGTACACGGACATCGTGGAAATCTATCTCCGCATGGCCATGAGGAGCATGGTCGTATCCGAACACAGGCAACATGCGCTTCATGTGAACACCTTCTGTATCCAAAGGGACAAGAATCATCGACTGCTGCTCATAACGATTAGCTTCTGGATCTGTTTTCCCCATAAAAATCGCTATTTTACACCTTGGATCTCCTGCTCCTGAAGACCACCACTTTCGACCATTGATCACATAATCATCACCATCTCGTGTGATGCTTGATGTAATGTTCGTCGCATCAGAAGAAGCCACATCTGGTTCGGTCATCGAAAAACAAGAGCGGATTTCCCCTTCCAAAAGAGGTTCCAGCCATTCGTCTTTTTGAGCATCACTTCCATAACGGGCTAGCACTTCCATATTTCCCGTATCAGGTGCATTGCAATTGAAAATCTCGGGACCTATGAGCGAGCGTCCCATCATCTCACAGAGCGGAGCGTATTCAAGATTTGAGAGGCCTGCTCCATATGTATCATCAGGTAAAAATAAATTCCAAAGCCCTTCCTCTTTGGCTTTCGATTTCAGCTCTTCCATAATTGGAGGCACTTTAGAAAAGCGATTCTTTTGTGCATTTAACTGGTCCTCATACACCGACTCATTAGGATAAACCTGTTCATCCATAAACCGTTGGAGCTTTTCCAGGTACCCTTTCACTTTCTCAGAGTAATCGAAGTTCACCCTTTTCCCTCCTTCTCCAAAAACATACCAAACGGTTAGTATGCATCCATTTTATACCTACTATTCTGAAAATTCAACAAAAGTGAATGAATATTCATTTACGCTGATCAATTCGTAGCTGCCAACTAAGGCCTTTACTGTGGAAGAGGCCGTTCATAGACCATTTTCGTCCGGCTATGTGAACTGTAAAAGCAAAAAAAAGATGCCAGTGTACGCTGGCATCCATACCGTAGGGAAATTTTCCATGGTCTGTGGTAAACCATGAACCTTGAGCTTGTATGAACTCTTAGTACTATAAGATATGCCTCTATCCTCTCGTTGCCTTGGCGTTCACCTAACATTTTACAATCTATGAAGATTCTTAGAATCATAGGCCTCTATACAAGCACTCTCTATTAAATTCCATAAAATGTATAGAAAAAGATAAAGGAGGCGAATGTTTTTATGAGTTGTAAAGGAAAAGATAAGGACTGTGTGCGTGATGTTATTAAAGAAATCATCAAGGCACAAGATGAAGTGGCTGCTTTGATGGACAACGGTTGCTGTGATGTCAGCTGTGACCGATCCATTCGTGATCTGCTGTCACCTGCTGATGAGACACCACGCAACACAACCATCCCGTTCATTTTGTACTGCAAAGACTGCAAACCATTCATCGGTAGTGGAGTAATTCGTAAGCACGTAAGAATGTCTGAAAGCACATATCTTGATTGCTTGAGCTCTCCTATTTTTAGAGCGAAAAAATTCACGAACGATGGCAAATGCGTCAAACTTGAGCTTTTAATTCCTGTAAATACAGAGGGGTCACAACCAGAGAGATCTTGTAAGAAAAAAGACGTTTGTGACTATTTCCCAGGAAACTCGATCCGTAACCTTCGTGCGACAGGCGTCTGCATAACTGTAGACCTTGACTGTTTCTGCAGCATTTCGTGTTTAGAGCCGACGACACCATTGATGGCAACACGTCATGAAGCGAACGACGCTATGTCTCAATTTGAAGAATAATTTAAAAAGCGTGCAAGGAACCTCGTTCCTGCACGTTTTTTAAATAATTTTTACTGCGATCGGATAGTAAGCTCGCGTCGTTTTTCCATCCCCATGCTTCCACTGAACCCCTATACGGTAGAACTTTTCAACTCCATCCAGGCCATAAACTTCAAAACTCATCCCTTTTACAGATTTTGTTCGGACTGAACCTGGTTTTATTTCATCATAAGAGATGATGTCAGGATCTCTACTAGAAAAAGAAAGCTTCAATTCTGTCCCTCGCTCCAATGTAAACTTTTTGATATCGAATTCATGCTTCAACTGCGTGAGGGAACGTTCCTCTTCAGGAGCCGTACAATTTTTTTCGTGGGTACAGACGACTTTTCCACCGAGTGAATAGGTCTCCCCTTTTATTTCTACAGCTATTTGTTGAATGGAATCTTTATTCAAAACCCCCTGCTTTTCACTTCCTTCCCCAACGACATAACTGACAATAATAAGAATGACTAAGCCTGCAAGAGTGGCACTGTATTTTTTCATAAAAGCTAACCTTTCACTACTGGATTGATTCCCCACCATCCGTTGCGCTTACGGATGGTTACAATTTGACCGATATGGTAAGCATTGTGCATAAATAAACTCGAAAGCGTCTCTGCCCACATCTCCAATTTTTCTTGACTGCAGGAAAGAAGCTCTTGTCTGAACATCGTCATAACGTTATGAAATTCAGCCAATCGAGCATGCCACTCCAAGTGTCCGTGATTTTGAAATGTGTCATAATGTCTTGGGTGTTCGGCGACTTCCTCTCCCCGGAAGCGACTCAGGTACCGTTCGTTGTAAAAATAAAGATGATGGACGATCTCCGCAATCGAATGGGGTTGATCTTGATGTTTTTCTACCGCCTGTGGTTCTTCCAATTCCTTTACAGCATAATTGAAACAGACGAACCAGCTATTCTCATCATGGATGGATTTCAACTGCTCTACTAACACTTCCCTTAAAGCCATTTCACCACCTCCTTCTTTGTATGTTCCCTTTTTTATAAACCTTAAGTCAATCCTATTGGAAATGAGTAGTTATACCATTTATAATAGGAATAACTGATGATCCTCTCACCCCACGCAAATAGAGGCTCATAGAACAGAGAGGAGCTTGTGAATGGAATCCAACCAGGCTTTACATGACTTTCTTTTGGAGAAAGCAGAGGTCTTAACAGAAGAATGGTACGATTCGTTAAATCAACATGATGTATCAGGGGTATATGCAGCCCGGGATACAGAAACCATTAACAATTTAAAAGCTCAAAATTTTGAATTTCATAAATATATGCGTCAACTTTTTATTTTGGAGCGCGATGAATTCTTTAAACAGATCAACGGCTGGATTATCGATGTCGGGCGTGATCCCCACCACCTAGAAACCCCTACACACGAAATCATCAGGGAGTTCATGCGCGTTCGTGAACAGTACATGGATTTTTTGGAAGAGTTTATCCTTCAACATGATGCCCCCATTTCCCGCGATTTGGAAAATGAATGGCAGCGGTTATTAATCGAAGTCTTCGATGAAATCATGATCAAGGTCACGGAAGAAAAATCAAATCAGCTGAATAAAAAGATTGATCAGCAACGGACCGTGATCAATGAATTGAGTTCACCTCTTATACAGTTATCCAATGAACGAGCCCTTCTTCCTCTTGTGGGTAGTATTGATACGGAGCGGGCTACAGCCATTTTGGAAAACACTTTGAAAAATTGTACGGAAGAAGACATTGATGTCCTCTACATCGATCTCTCCGGTGTTTATCTGGTCGACACAATGGTAGCTCAACAAATTTTTCAATTGATCGATAGTTTGCAATTGATCGGTGTTTCCTCAACCGTAGTCGGTATTCGACCTGAAATCGCTCAGACAGCGGTTCAACTCGGGGTCGACTTTAAAAATATCACAACAACGGCGACGCTCTCCCAGGCGATGGCCGGCCAATCTTTCTAAATGATAGAACTCCCATTACGAGGGAGTTCTATTTTTCATTTCTGCAATCATTCTCTTCAAAAATGGCAGGGTGTACGTTTCTTGTCCCCAACACTCTTCAAGCCACTCCAGGTGTGTATCCATAATCTCAGCCATTTGGACGACAGCTTTTTCATGGTGGTCCAATGAAATGTGACGATATACGCTTTCTATCTCCCGCACGTGAGAGGACGGTAGCGAACGCGGAACAGCCTTCAACCCCAGTTGCGCTCGATCCGGTGCGAATTTTTGTAATAAGATTTTCGCTACATTTACCCCTATATCCTGGGCTACCTTCACAGCCCAAAGGTCATTCCCACGCTCTGCTGCTTTTTTGTATTGTAGAAAAAAGAAAGCCACATCATCGACCGCATATAAAAAGTCCTGAGCATCCAAATCGAGGTTCTGATGCGTCTCATGTTTCTCCATACGTTTTTCTGGATCGTAAAGAACACGAAAAAAATCTTTATGTACGAGCGTTTCGTCTGTAACAGTAAAAAGGTCGACATGCAGCAAGTTTTCATATACAGCAATGATTTGCGGAGCGATAATAAAGATATCATCATAAAAAATGATGCGATCGTAGCTTTGTAGATGCTTTTGCCTATTTTTCAGAAAAGACTCCTTATCCTCCTCGTCGACCAACACATACAGATCCACATCAGAGTGTTCGTCTTCCTCCCCGCGCCCCATTGAACCTTTAAGAAACACAGCCTTCACAAGATCATCGCTTTTCAAACTTTCCGTTATCGCTTCAACTGCTTCTCTCTGTCTCATCCAATCCCTCCTAAAAATAAAGATTACACCATCATATAGTAGAATCAAATTTTTGTAAAAGGAGTTTTTATATGTCACGAGAAAAATCACCAGAATTTCAGAAGCTTGAATCTCTTCTTCATAGGATCTCCTCCCACCACCCTCAGAAAGACGAAATAGCAAACCATCTGGGCCGTTTATCTGCCGGACACTATGGCGAATCTACAGCGGATCATTACATGAAGTACTTGCCGGGGAAAAGCCTGCAGGATGTCCGACTTCACGATGGCGTCCGACCTTTTCAGATCGATGCTCTCCTCCTTTCTCACGAATGCTTGATCATTCTAGAGGTGAAGAACTACAAAGGAGAGCTCCAGTTCGATCTGGATCAACGGAAGCTCATAAGAACGACAGAAGGAAAAAGTGAGATATTTCAGGATCCTTTTGTACAAGTAGAATTGCAGGAATTCCAGTTGCAACGCTGGATCCAAAGCTCTCCATTTCCCTCCATCCCTATCTACTCTTTCATAGTCATCGCTAACTCGAACGCCTCCCTTTCCTTTAAAGGAGAAGACCACAACAAACGACAAAGGGTCCTTCTCGTTAAACAACTTCCTACTCACCTGACAGCCTTTATGAATAGTTTCAAAGGAGAACAAGTGTGGACAGACGCTCACTTGAATGAATTTCCCTCATGTATTGAAGCAGAATACACCCTTTACCAATCGGATGTCATGAAGCAGTATAAAATAGCTGAAGATGAGCTTATTTGGGGCGTGCGCTGTCCTTCGTGCGGCTTTCTTGATATGGCCCGACGCCGTGATCACTGGCTTTGTGATCGGTGTGGAGGGAAATCGAAGGATGCGCATTTGCATTTGTTGAGAGATTATCAATTGCTGATTGGAGAAACGATTACAAATGCAGAGTTTCGTGAGGCTGCTGAGATTGGATCTGTGAAGGTGGCTCGTACTCTCCTAAACCAATGTTGCACCCACAACAATCGTCACTCGAAAGCAAGAAAATATACGATAGATTTAGTTAGGTAACTTTCAGTAGTCGTTAAGTCACTTTCCTTACTAGTTAGGACACTTTAAAATTCGTTAGGACACTTTGTGGCACCGTTAAGTCACTTTCCACAACCGTTAGGGCACTTTCCTACCCTCCACAGTATAAAAAAGAAGGGAAACTCTTAAGAGTTTCCCTTCTGCTAATAATCTTATCGGATTTGGCCGGTACCCTTCATCAAGAACTTCACTGTTGTCAGTGCAGGAAGTCCCATTGGGCCGCGGGCATGCAATTTTTGTGTGGAAATACCGATTTCGGCTCCGAAGCCTAGCGCACCACCGTCTGTGAAACGTGTGGATGCATTGTGATAAAGAGCGGCAGCATCCACAAGGGCAAAGAATTGCTTTGCTGCTTCTGCATCTTCGGTCACAATCGCTTCTGAGTGTTTCGTGCCGTACGTTTCGATGTGTGCGATCGCGTCAGTGAGATCGTCAACAGCTTTCACGGCAATATCTGTGCTCAAGTATTCGCTCGCCCAGTCTTCTTCGCCGGCAAGGACAGAGCCAGGGATGATATCCAGGATATACTCATCGCCGTGTACAGCAATGTTGTTTTCTTTCAATGCCGCGATAAGTGCATCTTTATTCTCGTTCAACCACTCTTTGTGGACAACGAGTGTTTCTGCAGCGTTACATACCGCCGGGCGGTCTGTTTTCGCGTTCACGAGAATGTTGATCGCTTTTTCAACGTCCGCATGCTTATCTACATAGATGTGGCAGTTTCCAACACCTGTTTCAAGTACAGGGACCGTCGCGTTTTCAACAACCGCTTGGATCAATTTGCCACCACCTCGTGGAATGAGGACGTCAATGTGTTCTTTCATTTTGAAAAGTTCATTTGTTGCTGCGCGGTCTGTAGATGCGATGAATTGCACGGCTTCTTTTGGAATCTTCGTTTCTTCCAAACCACGGTGCATAACTTCAACGATGGCCTGGTTGGAGTTGATCGCGGAAGATCCACCTTTCAGAACAATCGCATTCCCGGATTTAAGCGCAAGGCCTGTCGCATCAACGGTAACATTCGGACGTGCTTCATAAATCATACCGATAACGCCTAGAGGTGCAGTGACTTTTTCAACTTGCAGACCGTTTTCAAGTGTCCAATCTGTCAGTACTTTACCTGTTGGATCTTCAAGTTTAGAAACGTCACGCAGCCCTTGAGCAAAATCAGCTACACGCTCTTGGGAAAGGGATAGACGATCCATAAATGCGTCAGTGAATCCTTTTTCACGGCCATTAGCCAAATCTTTCTCATTGGCTGCCAGAATCGTTTCATATTCACGTTCTAGTACATCGGCCAAGTGATTAAGCGCCTCGTTCTTCTCTTCTTCAGTAAGAATCATCAATTTTTTCGAAGCTTTCTTCGCTTCAATTGCTTGTGCTTCAACGTTCACATTTGTTGTTAGTGTCATCAAAGACCTCCTTGATTATTTTAAACGCCTACGGGCAGGGCAACTTCTAAGTGGCAGACAAAATCTTTACGTTCGATTGCTGCTTGTTCATACGATTCGAGTTCAGGTTCAGTCAGGCTGATCATTTCTTCCATCTCTTCTGAAGAATAATTAACAACGCCTAGTCCGATTTCTTCTCCATCAAGGTCGTGAATGTGGACTACGGCACCTTTTTCAAAACGTCCTTTCACGTGGTGAACGTTCGTTGGTAGAAGGCTCTTCTTCATTTCAACGATTGATTCTTTTGCGCGATGGTCGATAATGACTTCCCCTTCTGGTCCTGAGTTGAAGGCAATCCACTGTTTCTTTTGATCAAGGTTTTCAGAATCTGTCGTTGTTTCAAAATACGTTCCTGTTGCATTTCCGTATACAGCATCATAAACGATGTTCGGTGTGTTTGCTTTTCCTAAGAAGGAAGAGATACCGGATGCCATGGAAATTTTGAATGCGTCAATCTTGGATTTCATACCGCCTGTACCAACAGCACTACCTGGGTCACCAGCTGCGGCTTCAATTTCTGGGGTGATTTCGTGGACTTTATCGAGTAGTTTCGCATCCTCATTTTTTCTAGGGTCTGCATCGTAAAGTCCGTCAATATCGGAAAGGATGATCAGTTGATCTGCATCGACAAGTCCTGCGACTTTTGCAGAAAGGGTATCGTTATCTCCGAATTTCAAACGGTCGATCGTGATCGTGTCGTTTTCATTGACGATTGGGATAATGCCGCGTTCGAGCAGGACATTAATTGTATTACGTGCATTGTTGTAACGATCTTCATCAGAGAAGTCACTACGTGTAATGAGAATTTGAGAACCCATATAACCGTGGGATAGGAAAAGATCGGAATAAGATTCCATCAACAATCCTTGGCCAATGGATGCGGCTGCTTGTTTTTCAGGTAATGAGCTTGGGCGCTCAAGGCAACCTAGCTTACGATACCCTGCAGCTACGGCTCCTGAGGATACAAGTAGAACTTCGTGGCCGTCGTCTTTCAGTTGAACGACTTCATCTACTAATTTTTCTAGTTTACGGCGGCTAACTTCACCGTGCATGCTGGTGAGGGAACTACTCCCTATTTTAATTACTACCCTTTTTTTATCTTGACTCAACATATCACTCCTGTTTAACATTTTCGCGTCGATTTGGTCTGTTTACTTACTGCCTACAAGTAGTCCTTCTAGTTCTTTACTCAATTCTTTCGAACGACTGGCTGCTCCTTTAATCGCTTCAGAGATCGCGTGGCCTCCACCAGCCTCATTTAGAGCGTCTAGACCAGCGGCTGTTGTGCCATTCGGAGATGTCACATTTTCGCGTAATTCTGTCGGGCTTTCATCACGTTCCAGCATCATTTTTGCTGCTCCAAGTAATGTTTGGGCTCCGATTTCGCGTAGCGTTTCACGATCCATGCCTTCTGCACGACCGGTTTCTTCAATGTGCTCCATCAAGTAATAGAAGTAAGCAGGTCCGCTTCCGGCAATTCCAGTAAAGACGTCCATTTTATCTTCTTCAATGACGAATACTTCGCCAATGGATTTCAATAATTCTTTTGCAACAAGTACATTGTCCATATCTGCAAAACGTCCTGGCGTAATGGCTGTCGCTGATTCGCGAAGCATGCTTGACGTATTCGGCATCACACGGATGACTTGCTGTCCTTCATTCAATCGTTCTTCCATATAAGATGTTGAGATTCCCGCAAGTACAGAAACAAGTACTTGGTTTGGTGTCAATTTATCTTTTAAATCGGCAAGAACTGCATCAATATCTTTTGGCTTCATTGCCAAAATGAATTGGTCGACTTCTGCAAAGTTCAATTCATCTTTTAATACCGTGCGTACGCCGTATTTATGATTGATTGTGTTTAAACGTTCTTGATTACTTCTATTGGTTACGATGATGTTCTCAGCTGGAATATTACCGGATTCCACCATGCCTGAAATCATCGCTTCAGCCATAGAGCCTGCACCTAGAAAAGCAATCGTTTGTTTAATCATATTGGGTTAATCTCTCCCGTTCGCATTTTTTGTTCGCTTTGTTTAAGACGTTTTTCATCATAACATTGAGCAATACTTATTCAAGGGGTTTTCTGCAAGTCGGGTCTATATACGCCAATTAGTTAGTGTAAACGGTTTCATGGAGAGATATTTCTTATTCATCGCTTCTCATCGCAAATAATCTCGTCTCAGACATATATTTGCGCATTGAATTTTCAAGAAAAGCCGGAGAAAGCAAAATTGAGCGAATTATCAGACTATATATGCCGCATAAGATGGCATAAAAAAACCACCTGTTGAGGGGTTCAACAGATGGTTATTCTTCATTAATGAAATGATTTAGTTTGGCCAGTTGCTGGTTCAGCTCTCCGATCGGAACAAAGCGGGCCTTACGGAATAGTTCTTTTCCTTCGGCGTAGATCAAAACGGCAGGGACCGTCATGACTGCAAACTCCCCGGCTACTTGCGGGACTTCATCAGCGTTTACGTGCCTGGATTCAATTTTAGGATACTCCATCAACAAACCTTCTACTTGTGGAAGCAAGCCATGACAGACGGAACATCCCGTCCTAGAAACATAAACAATCGAAAGTGGTTGTTCGTTAACGAATGCGTGGAGTTCTTCAATGGTATTTATGGATTCCACTCTTCTCACCTCTGTTCCATTATATCAAGGAATAGATCAAAATGCCTGCATGGGGCCTTAATTCAAACGATCGGGATGAATCTGCTGGTGTTGTTTTGTTTCTACTTCTTTAAATAAATCTTCTCCAGGCGGCGGTGGCGTTGGGATTTGTGTGGCTTGATTTGGGTTCAACATTTGTTTTAATGAAAGGATCTGTTGAGATAAATCATCGATATCCTGCTTAGTCGCCGGCCTTTTGTGTTCTTTCAACTCAAAGCCAACCTGGCCATTGGGTTCTAAGGTCGCCGACTTAACATCAGCAATTGATGTAATGTTGCTTTGTCTTAACTTCATTTCCAACTGATCGACAGTAAAACGCAGCTTTTTAATATTTTTCTCATTCAGCTGTCCATTTTCAATCACCGAAACAGCCCTGCCTGTGAGAAAACGTTCCATAAAATCGAATTTCACCTGCGTGAATTCCATGGCAATTAAGGTTAGAACGAGTACTCCTCCCACCCCAAACGTGACCCAAATATTCTTTCCTGCCACAGGCTGAATTAATAAAGAGCCGATCGCAATCATAATAACCGTTTGCGATAACGTCATCTGCGAAATAGACTTTCTCCCAGCAATTCGCAGGATAATCGTCCCTACGACAATAATGAGAACAGCTTTCCAGATCCAATCCATCACCCATCACCTCTATTCGTATGTTCACCTAATTTAAATAGGCTATTCGCAAGGAAGAGATTGCAAAAGAGAATCGTTTCCGCTATAATCTTTTCAAATATAGAAATTCTAGGAAAAAGAGAGTAGCTGCCAGAAACAGATCAGCGACTCAGGGGTGGTGGAAGCCTGAGCAGGATTTCAGTAGTGAAACGGACTTTTGAGAAGCTTTCCTGAATGATAGAGTAGGGAAAAGCCGGGGACGTCCCCGTTAACAACATCGAGTGGCTATGTGATAGCTATAAGAGTGGTACCGCGAGCACAAACCTCGTCTCTTTTTTAGAGACGAGGTTTTTTTACTTTTGGAGGTGTCGTTGATGGAAAAACAAATTCTTGCTTTGCAAATCGCCCATATCCTCGGAGAAAAGTATCCACGAGAATGGGTACAACAACAGATTGAAGTTCCCAAGCAGCCGAGTTACGGCGACATGGCTTTCCCCTGCTTTCCACTGGCCAAGACGTTGAAGAAAAGCCCACAGCTGATTGCTGAAGAAATTTCCAACCAATTAAAACATCCGGTCTTTCAAAAAGTGCAAACGGTAGGCGGGTATATCAACATTTTTCTGGACCAGACGTTTGTGGCAAACCAGGCATTGAATCAGTTTTATCAGGACCCGGAAGCTTATGGATCCCATGAATTTGGAAAAGGGAAGACTGTCGTCCTTGATATGTCTGCGCCGAATATTGCCAAACCCTTTTCCATGGGGCATTTACGATCCACAGTCATCGGGAATGCTCTCTCAAACCTTGCACAAAAATGTGGCTATGAGACAGTCAAGATCAATTACATCGGAGATTACGGAACACAGTTCGGAAAACTATTAGCCGCTTACCTTAAATGGGGAGAGGAAGAAAGTCTCAAAAACCATCCCATTCGAGAATTGACGCGTGTGTATGTGAAATTTCATCATGCTTCAAAAGAAGACCCATCTTTAATAGAAGAAGGAAGAGAATGGTTTAAAAAATTGGAGAATAATGATGAAGAGGCCGTGACCTTGTGGAAATGGTTCAAAGACGTATCGCTGGAAGAGTTTGAAAACATTTATAAACTCCTTGGGATCACCTTCGACTTGACCCGTGGCGAAGCCTATTACAATAACAAAATGGATGCGACCATCGAAATGTTGAAGGAAAAAGGATTGTTGGAGAAATCTGATGGTGCTCAGGTCGTCCGTCTTGATGAGGAAGGTTTGCCGCCTTGTCTCATTCAAAAAAGTAACGGGACGACGATTTATGCAACGAGAGATTTAACAGCCGCCATCGACCGCAAGCAGACGTATAACTTTGACGAAGCGCTCTACGTGGTCGGTCATGAACAAACTCTTCATTTTCAGCAGGTTAAATACGTGTTGAAAAAAGCAGGCTATCCCTGGGCGGATCAGTTAAAACACATTTCTTTTGGAATGATGCTTCAAGATGGCAAGAAAATGTCTACGCGCCAAGGAAAGACGGTCTTGCTCGAACAAGCGTTGGAAGAGGCGATCTCGCAGGCTGCCAAAAATATAAAAGAAAAGAATCCTGAATTGAAGAATGCTGAAAAGGTCGCCGAACAAGTAGGCGTAGGTGCTGTCATCTTTCACGATCTTAAACACGACCGTCGCAACGATGTCGAGTTCTCATTGGAGGATATGCTTACTTTTGAGGGCCATACAGCTCCTTACTTACAATACACCCATGCACGAACCGTTTCCTTACTGGAAAAAGGAAACTTCAACCCAAATCAACCTACAACAGACGTTCAAACAGAATCGGCATGGCCACTGATTAAAACCATTCGTCTCTTCCCGGAAGTCATTGAGAAGGCCTATAAAGCGTATGATCCTTCGAAACTTGCTAAACACCTATTGGATGTCGCGCGTCACTTCAATAAATTTTATTCACATACAAAGGTGGTGGGAAGTGAAGAGGAACAAGCACTCCTATCGTTGATTTATGCCGTTCAATTTCAATTGAACGAAGGTTTATCCATTCTTGGTATCCAGGCGCCTGAAAATATGTAGCATAGAGAAGTTTAGCACTTTCCCCTTTCTTCCATTATAATAAAAGTAACAAGAGGGAGAGGAGCATATCCTATGTACCCGATTTATTATGGACTTGCAATCATTGTCTCGATCGTTGCATTGATCGGCACGATCGTCATAGCTAAAAATGTAAACAAACCTGAAAACACATCTTCCCCCGAAGATGACGCCAAACAGTTGAAAAGCGCAGGCAGTGACATTGGAAGTATCCCTTTACTGACGACCATTTACGCGATCACGTTTATCATTACAGCCATTCTTATGTGGATCTTTATCTTTTAATAGGTGCAAGGAGAAAAGGCCCGCCTTTTCTCCTTTTTTGTTTTCACAAAGAAGACGTTACAATAAAATCCGCCTGTCTTTCAGGCTGAACGGTCGCGATGTAGTAATCTTCCGCTTTCCAGTACCGGTCTTTGAATTGATCAATGTTTTTTCTCGTTTCCTCCCTCTCTCTTAAAAACCTTTCTTCTCTTGAACACTGGACGTACACCACAAGGTCAAAAAAGCTCCGCCACTCCTGCCTTTGCAGAAATACACCTTCGATTACAACGAACGCTTCCTCTTTTTCTAGTGATTCAAATAACTCTTTCTGTAAACCTTTAACATCCCATTGTAAAAAATAATATTCATACCAGGGTTCATATCCGGTATGGTACCTTTTCTCGCTTTTCACAACATAATCATCCATATGATAGGTCACGACAGGAATAGACGCTTGGTGCAGGTTGTTTTTTAGCTTCTCGGTAAGCGTCGTTTTTCCTGAACGGCTCAAACCATCGATTCCTAATACGAACTTTCTTCCTTCTTTTAATGAAGGAATTCTTCGAAGAATCTCCTCTACCACCGTTCCGTCCCCTCCTTTTCCTCAGCTTTATTACATTCTTGTATGGGAATTTTTAACTTTGATTTCCTTTTTCTCGCTTTCCAGTGCTGAATCCTTTGCCACACGGCTTAATAACTACCTAAATTCAGGAAAAAGCACATAATTTTTTTAACACTGACACATACTTTCGATAAATTCATGTTATCTTTCGAGTAGGTCTATGAATATCTTAATAACAGAATGGTCACTAGCTCATGGACGTACAATCCCTTTCTTTTGAAAAATTTAAGGAGTTGGCTACTGTGAACCAATCCCATGTATTTCAAAACCTTACCCATAAAAAAATGAAGTTCGAAGAAGTGTTTTCTCATATATTGACCTTTATGAAAAATGACCCCATAGGCGAGTACAAGCTCATGATGGGTACAGACTCCCAAGTCCATCCCTCCCATACCCTTTTCATTACCGGCATCGTTATCCAACGCGTAGGGAAAGGGGCCTGGGGTTGTTTCCGCAAAGAATTGGTGCACAGAGAAATGACGACATTACATGAACGCATCTCCTATGAGACATCGTTAACAGAACAAGTAGCTTCCTTATTTACGGAAGAAAAGAAGAATGACCTCATCGAAGTCGTCCTCCCCTACATCTACAAAGGAGCAACGTTTACCATTGAAGGACACATCGATATCGGGAGTGGAGAGCGAAACAGGACAAGAGTGTATGTAAATGAAATGATGGCAAGAATCGAATCGCTCGGAATGGAAGCGAAAATCAAGCCGGATTCCATAGTTGCCAGCAGTTACGCCAATCGTTATACAAAGTAATGGACGGTGATGATGGATGTATCAAAAAGCCGTGACCTCTTGTGTGTTGGGGATCATGTCCATCTTTCTTCCCTTTGTCGGCCTCATCCTTGGATGGATCGGTCTTCTTTTTGCAAATCAAGCTCTTGGTGACCTTTCGAACGAAGCTCCTGGGTACCGTTTTGCCCTGGGCGGTAAAATTTGCAGTATCCTCGGGCTCTGCCTGCAGTCTTGCATCCTTATTTTTATCCTTGCTGCCTATTTCTTTTTTATGAACTTGAATCTCTTTATGTAAAATAAGCACGTAAAAGGAAAGCGCCCTCTGTATGAAGAGGACGCTTTGTTTTTATTTGTTTATTTTTTTCAATTCCTCAAGAACCTCAGATGGTTCAGCTCGATCTTTATAGTCAGCCTTCGTATAATCGTACACAATGCTACCATCTGTGTTGATAATGTAAGTCGCTGAAACAGGCAGGGTCCACGTTTCATCGCCATTATGTTTGTCCACTTCCAGCCCTTTTTCTTTGTACACATCTACAAGATAATCAGGTAATTGATACACTAAATTGTACTGCTTAGCCACTTCATTTCCAACGTCGCTTAACACATGATAGTTCAGTTCATTTTTCTCCTGAGTCGTCAGGGACTGATCAGGGGTTTGTGGACTGATCGCAATCAATTCTGCACCTTCTCCATGAATTTCTTCAAGGATTTGCTGATATGCTCTCAGTTCCATGTTGCAATAAGGGCACCAGCCACCACGATAAAATGTAAGAACGACCGGGCCACGTTTCAACTGTTCATACAGCTCAACCGTTTCTCCCTTAGCGTCTGGCAAGTCGAAGTTCGGGGCTTTCACTCCCGCAGACAAGCCTTCTCCATCATCTGAAGCTTCCAGTTCATCAATCGCCTGCTTCATTTTTTCTTGAGTTTCTTCGGAAGCTGCTTTCTTGAATTTTTCAATATACTCGTTAAAATTTTCTCGCATTTCTGTCTTCATGAAAAAACTCCTTTTACAATAGATTCACTTTTCATTATAAAGAGATAAGAAACGTGAAGAAAATGATTTGCTTTCTCTGGTCATCCATAGAGCAAGACCTACCGCTAACAGCCCTGCTGTTAGTTTTCCAATCAATACAGGTAAAATCATGTCCTTTTCTACACTAGCGACAAACGCAAAATGGCTGCCGATGACAAACGCACCGCTGACAGCGAACGCTGCATTGACCGTCTTTCCTCGCACATCCATATCTTTCATCGTCGCTAACATTGGTAAGTGATGAGCCGTAGAAGCGATCAGACCTGTTAACGAGGTAGAATTCATGCCCCATTTTTCACTCAGCCGTCCAATGAATTTCTCTCCCCGCTGATTAATGAATGCGACCAGAGGGTAAGCGCCTGCTAATGTGACCGTAATCCTCCCGACAATGACCACCCCTTCGGATAAAGGAGCCATACCCGGTAAAACAACAACCCCCGTCAATGTTTCAATAATAATGAGAGCAAGACCAGTAATGATGATGATTTCAATTGTTTTTCCGAAATAAGAAAACAATCGGATGGTTACGTTGGTGAACAACCATAAACCCGCTCCTATAAAGACCGAAAGCAAAATAGCCGGTGTCAAATTACGTACCATCCACATCGCTTCATATCCTGCTACCGCCCCGCCGACGAAGCATCCGATCGGAACCGTAACTAAACCAGCTAGAATTCCCTTGGAAAAGTAAGGCCGGTCCTCCTTTTTAACAATCGTCAGCGCGACTGGAATGGTAAAAACAAGTGTAGGTCCCATCATCGTTCCGAGGAATGCCCAGGAAAAAGTGGCCGCTCCCTCTTCCATTGCCAGGGATTCAGCCAGCGGGTAAGCACCCATATCAATCGCAAGCATCATGGATGCAAACATGGCAGGATCCGCCCCGAACCATAAAAACAGAGGGCGGATGACAGGCGCAAGCCACTGGGACAGCACAGGAGCGAGGGAAATAATTCCCACCATGGAGAGAGCAAGCGGCCCCATCATCATGAAGGCTTCATAAAAACGCCATCCGAGAGAAAGACGATGATTGAGCACATAATAATCAAGCGCTCCGATTACCATAAACATGCACATGACCATTAAAATCGCATCATTTACCCACAAAGGCCCAGCCCCTTTCTTACGTTTTTCTATCCATATTCACCTGAAATTCTACGAAGGGTAGGGGTGATTCTAATACGGTTTTCTCCCCTGTCATTTCTCTAGTTACTAGTTTATCATTCAGATCCCCCATTGCCCCAACCTTTTGGAACATGCTTTGCTGCAGTCGTTAAACAATGTTCGGTGTGGGTTTTGAGAATATGTATCCTGTTGCCATGGCCAGCCTTTTTGCATAGCTTAAATCAAAGAATCGGCATCCTGCTTCAACAATATGGCAGTTTTCTTGAAGACTTGATTTCGAGACTTTTGTGGGAGTTTAGGGGCTCCGGGAAAAGGTTCGCTTTCCGTGGGCGAGTGATGAGCCTCCTCGAGCTAAAGCTCTGCGGGGTCTCATCTACCACGCACTTCCCACAGGAGTCTCACCGTTTCCCTCCGCCCTCTTTGCCAAGGAAGATTCTCGAAATCACTTCTGGAACAAGCAGCTTGAATGACTGAGGAAAGTAGATCATATAACCTCTCCACAACAGGCATTCAGAATTTATTAGCTTGATACAGAGCGCTTTATGCCTGCCTTTGGGGGCGAAATGGGAGACACTTCCTCTAGGTATAGGGGTTCGTTTCTCCTTACTATGAAAGGGGTGAATGGGAAACTGCGAGACTCCCGTGGGAGAAGGAGATAGGCGAGATCCCGCAGGACGCAGTCCGAGGAAGCTCGGCGCTCATCCACAGGAATGTGTTCAAATGCGGAATCGCCCTGGTAGACACGACTGGCATAAGCAGAACAGCAAAGGCATGTGTCCTTTCATGCCTTTGCTGTTCTGCTTATGACGCGAGTGTCTGGGCGATGGTGCTAGACGAGTTGCTTCCCAGCCACCCCTGACGCTCAACAAGGCAACGAACCCCGAGAACATCTCGAAACTGAGTCTTCCACAATCGGGAGCTTTAGTGGGATATTATTACACATGTAAAAAGGACCCTTGTTAGAGGGTCCTTTTGTTATTAGCCAATGGAGCATGCGGCAGAGCCGTGCTTTTGTAAATATTTCTGGTGATACTCTTCAGCTTCATAGAAGGTGGATGCTTCTTCTACATCTGTAACAATCGGACGTTTGAAGATCCCTTTTCCTTCCCACTCTTTGATTTTTTCTTCTGCAATGTACTTCTGACTAGCATCCGAATAAAAAATGACGGAACGGTATTGGTGACCTACATCCATTCCCTGTTTGTTACGGGAAGTCGGGTCGTGAGCTTCAAAAAAGATATTCACAAGTTCTGCATAGGTGATGACAGTCGGATCGTAGTTTATTTTGACAGATTCCGCGTGTCCACTTTTACCTGCTTTGACTTGTTCGTATGTTGGGTTATCCAGGTGGCCGCCAATATAACCGACCTTTGTTTCTGTAACCCCTTCGAATTTCTCAAAAAACGCTTCTACTCCCCAAAAACATCCTGCACCGAAAATAGCTGTCGCCATATATCATCTTTCCTTTCCCTTAACGCAACTTCTATCGAGAGCCTTGACGGTTATGGTGCTTACACGAAAAGACCCCTTTTCTTATCCAGTAAGAAAAGGGGTCGCTAATATCCGCACGATCCTCTCATCTCTTAGAATGTTAATACATTCTACAGGAATTGGCACCGTTCTTGTCAATCCGTAGATTGATTCGATGGTTGCCGGGCATCAAAGGGCCAGTCCCTCCGCCTCTCTGGATAAGAAGTTTCCGTTATTTATTTTTGTTAGTACCCATAGTACTACGTATTTGTAACGAAGTAAAGGATAACAGGTTAAAAATCTCTAATAAAAGCACATAATGTCTTTCTTTTGATTTTATTATATTCAAAGACTACCATGCTCATGCCTGTCTGTAAAAAAATCCGCTTCTGTTTAGCTCTGTCCTGTTGTGTAAACTTCCTCAAACGGCTGCACGATCACAAACCCATCTCCTTCAAACTCCATTTGAATGGATTCCCCGCTTCCACGTCCAATCAGCGTTTTAAAACTGATGTCTGTTTTGAAGTTTGGTTCCAAGTGTCCGGACCAGGCAACAGTAGCATGCGGGTCGGTAATGACAGGTTCCCCTGGACGTACCAGCAAGGTCAATGGTTCATAGTGCGATGTGATAGCGACGCGTCCACTACCACTAAGGGTTACATTAAATAAACCACCAGAAACCATTCCGGCTACTTTTTTCATTAGTTTGATATCCCAATCAATGCTAGGTTCAAAGGCAAGAAGATCGTTGCCATTCACTGTGATGGTCTCATTATCCAGATCAAAAATAGTAATTTTCTTCCCCTGATCCGCAAGATAAAGACGACCACGACCTGTAGCCTTCATTAAAGAACTCCCTTCGCCGGTCATTGCTTTTTTAAATAAGCGACCAACGCCATGTTCAAGGATGCCCTCTCTTTCAAATTTGATGTTTCCATTATAGGAAATCATCGCGCCCGCCTTAGCCCACACTTGATCAAGTAGATTCACCTCAAGAATTCTCGGGGTTTCCAGCTCAAAATAATCATTCTCTGATTCATCCTGCTTTGTTTTTCTAATAAATTCATCAATGGAGTAGTCGCTCATCATCTGTTCCTCCTTATCGTCTTCTATGGTTATTTATACATCTATTTCATTCTATACCACGAACCATCCGTTTTGACTCTTACAGTTACTCCTATAAGTAGAGGGACGATAGAAATTACACTACTTTTCGTCCAAATGAGAATCAAACCATTGCAACACTTCAGGGGCATACGCCTTGAAATGCAAGCTCAGACTGTGGTCCCCATTCTCATATTCCATGTACCGATGAAGATCATGCTCACGTTCCATATGATCTGCAAACATTCGCGCCTGCTCAACCGGAACGGTCCGGTCTCTTTCTCCGTGAAGCATCAATGTGGGGACATCCATGTCTTCCACCCAATGGATTGGAGCAAGTTCACGATACCAATCCTGATCACCCCGAGGCTCTCCTAATAACTGTTCGATTTGCTCTTGAACAGGTTCTGGTTGAGTTAGGTACAATTGTTTCAAATCACTAATGGCTCCAACCACAGCAACAGCATCAACCTCTATGTCTTGTTGAACCGCGAGCATGCTCATCCATCCACCGCGGGAGTACCCAAGCATGACCGTTCGTTCGTCATCGACATGATCCAACTCTGCCCCCACCTTCTTTAAATCCATCACATCAAGGACAAAGTCTTCCTTATTGGATGGCTCAAACTTTCCTTCGGCATTCTCCCTATAATGAGTCGCTAGTACTACATATCCCTGTTTTGCCCAGTAGGAAAGATTTTTTAGCTCTTGAGCATCTGTCAACGAACTTTCTCCCAACCCTCCACGATTGTGAATGAGTAACGGAAGACGGCCTTCTTTTTCATCTGGCTCAATCCAGAGACCCGGAATTTCAGCTCCACCGCTAGTGTATGTAATGGAATATCCTGTAACACCTGGTACACCAATTTCTACCTCTTCCTTACTCCGCAGAACAGTATCTTCTTTAGCATCTACAAAAAATACAACAGCACCTATGAAACAAAGAAAAGCCAAGAAAGCTCCAACCAGCTTCTTCACCTTATCCCCTCCTTTATTCGATTGGAATAATTTGTATGACCTGGTCATGCAATATTTTCCTGTTCTTATCTTTACGATAGGTGGTGTGAAAGGTTTCAACTTTGGAGGAGCTGGGGAGAGAAACTTTTACTAGAGTTGTGATAGACTCGAATTAACTTCACTTGAAAGGGAGAATTTGTATGTATGGCTTAGATGAGAAGAGAAGTGAACTGCTCCAATTTGTTGAACAAGTTTCAGAGCAAGAAGCATCCGTTAAGCCTGAAGGAAATCGCTGGTCCATCCTTGAAGTTTTAGAACACCTATACTTAATGGAACAATTAATTGTTTACCAGATCAATCAGTCGCTCAAACAAGGGGATACTCAACAAGCGACAAAAAAACCGATCCATAAGACAACTAACCGCGATTATAAAGTCGAGGCACCAGAGGCCGTTCAACCAAAAGGGGAATTCAATTCATTGGATGATGCGAAAGAAGGCTTGAAAAAGACGCGAGAAGCGACTCTATTCCTCATCCACAATAAGGATGAAGAAACATTGCAAAACCGTGTATATCCTCACCCCTCTTTCGGTGATATGAACTTAGAACAATGGGTAGAGTTTATCGGTTGGCACGAGCTACGCCATTTGGATCAAATGAAAGAAGTAAAAGCCCACATTCATGCATAAATGAAAACAACCCCCTGAGTCTATGACTCGGGGGTTACTTGTATCTTATCTTTTTACTTATTAAAATCTGCCGGCTTTACTTCTTCTCCGTTTTCACCGGTGTAACGAAGTCCCCAGCCTGTCCATGCTGCAATGAACATGACAATCAATAACAACCAGCCCTGAAATACGAAGGGAAAGACTTCTCCGGGACCGACAACCGGAAGGAAATCGTACTGATCGGCAGCTCCCTGGACCGTAGCCCATGCGAGCAGGACACCTCCACTCCAAGGAAAGATATAGCCAAGAGAAGATGTGACCGTATCCAGCAAGTTTGCTCTTCGGTATGCATGGATTTTCATTTCCGTTCCTAACTTACGAACGAACGGTGCCGCAGCAATTTCAGCCGCTGTGTTGATGGTGATAAACACGTTCAAGAATGCGACAATTCCGAAAATGGAAAGTTCAGCACGTCGAACGACATTATTGATCAGCTTCAAGAAGAAGTTCTTAATGACATCCATTGTACCTGCAACATCCAAAAGGTAAGCGGCAGCTAATATGAAGAGAATCAAAATAGCCATATTGAAATAGCCACTGATTCCATCAATCAACGCGCCTTCAATCACTGCTTCACCGGCATCGTTTTTATGGATATGCAATACTTCCTTCAAAGAATTTCCGGAAAGGAAGATGAACACAGCTGCTGCCAAGATTCCGTAAGACAGTGATGTCAAAAGATGATGACCGCTTAAGGCTAAGTATAGGACGAGTACAAAGGGTGCCAACATAAGAAGCCCTTCAGGTGAAACTTCATTTTGAAGGTCAGTGACCACTTGCTGACTGCCCATATCTCCACCACCACCAAAAATCACAAATAAAATGAAAGCTGGAATGGCTGCTGTGATGGAATATTTGAAGCGTGAACGCACAACTCCCGGAACATCAGCATCCTGTGTTGTCGCAGAAACAATTGTAGTGTCTGATACAGGTGCCAGATTATCCCCAAAGACGGCTCCACTTAAAATGGCCGCAAGCAGAATGACAGGATCTGCTCCTAAAATCACGCCCGCAGGATACATCAAGACTCCAAATGTCGCTACCGTACCGTAACCCGTACCGACAGCAGTGGAAAACAATCCCGCTAAAAGAAAGGTGATTCCTACAAAAGCTCCCCCTTCCAACCCGGATTGAAAACCGGCCCATATAAGACCGTCCACTAATCCACCAGCGGACAACATGTTTGCAAACATCCCTGCCCAAAACCAGGCAAGAATCGCAACGACTCCTACAGGCTGGGCCATGCCGGAAATCAAACTTTGAGCATAGTCGGACCATGTGGATTTACATAAAAATAGACCGATGGCAATTCCAATGACCATCCCTAAAACTAAGGCCTGTTCTGTCACAAGGCCTGTGACACTTAATACAATCGCCCATATGATGAAAAAAACTAAAGGAATGGTAGCACTAAAGACACCACCACGAAATTCTAACTTCCGGATGTCTTTTTCTCCTACCGCTTCATCTATGACCTGTTCTTTTTCTTTATCTGCCACTAGATTCCCTCCTTTACCAACGTTAACTTTACAATAGATTATCATCCCATGTGTATAGATGTAATGTCACGAGTTTTTTCATAATTTTTCAATAATAGTGTATCATCGATAAAAAAGCTAGGAAGGAGATGGAACATGCTGCAATTAATCCCTTTTCAAGAAGAAGATTTCCAAGCTTTAATCAATTGGATTGATTCACCAAGATTTCTCATGCAGTGGGGAGGGCCGATGTTCGACTATCCATTAACCCACACACAGCTCATGGATTACAAAGATGCAGAAGATCGACGGGCTTTCCAAGTCTATGATCCGGAACTAAATAAAACCATCGGTCACCTTTCCATCGGCCGGATCAATAAAGACAAAAAGGAGGGACGAATCGGAAAAGTGATTGTATCTCCTGAGTATAGAGGGAAAGGTTATGGAAACCATATGATCCAGCTGATATCCACGTACGCCTTTCAGACACTCGAACTTGAAAAGGTCACTTTAGGTGTTTTTGACTTCAACAAAGGAGCGATACGATGTTATGAAAAAGCCGGTTTTACCACAGACTACTATTTGAAAAACCATCGCCCTTTCAAAGACGAAACCTGGAGCCTTTATGAAATGAGTCTCGATAAATATGCATAACCCTCAAAGAGAAGAGAACGTCATACATTCTTTCCTCTTACTTTTTCATACTCTCCCCATTCCTATACACCCATCCAGAGGAAGGCTGTCATGCCCCTTGTTTTTGTCAATCATTGGGCGACCAGGTCTTACACATTCTTCCAAATAGTACATCGAAGATTTTCATTTTGTGTTTTTTGGGGAAAGAATTTAAAATAGAAGAAGTATGTTTATGCAACTTTATAAGTTAACGCTTACATGTATTGTCATTCTTGTGTTTGCCATATTCTTCTGGTGAGTAGAATGGCATAACTAATGATGGTATCATGGTTCGAAGTGTTTGACTATGCAAATTATTCTGATAACATTATGAATCACATAGGCAATTTTATCTTACTTAACTGACAGGAAGGTGAAAGTATGACTACTGTAAAAAACTCTAGCGATCATACAACCCCCTTACGCCGGGACATTCATGCATTAGGGAAAATGCTTGGAGATATTCTCGTCCACCACGGCGGAGAGGAACTACTGAACAAAGTAGAAACGATCCGACAATTAACGAAAGATTTGAGGAACAGTCATGATCCCTCAACTTATAATCAACTGAAAAATGAAATTCAAAACCTCGAACCACCGATGCGCTCCCAAGTGATCCGCGCATTCTCAATTTATTTCCACCTCGTTAACATCGCTGAACAAAATCACCGCATTCGCCGTCGTCGCGAGTATCAATTACGCGAAGATCATGGGGCTCAACCATTTTCGCTCGAAAGCGCTGTGCAGAACCTGAAGAACAATAAATTTTCTAAGGAAGACATCCAGGAAGTCTTGAACAAGCTTTCATTGGAGCTGATTATTACCGCGCACCCGACGGAAGCTACAAAGCGGACCGTTCTTGAAATACAGAAGCGTATTGCAACGATTCTTAAAAAGCTTGATCATCCTCAATTGACGAAGAGTGAAAAAGAAAGCTTACAGGACAGCCTGCAAAATGAAGTGACCGTTCTTTGGCAGACAGACGAATTACGCGAACGTAAACCAACCGTTATGGATGAAGTACGCAACGGTCTTTACTATTTTGACGAGACTTTATTTGATGTGTTGCCGGATATCCACCAGGAGCTCGAGGCCCGTTTGGAAGATCATTATCCAAATGAAGACTGGACCGTACCGAACTTCCTTCGCTTTGGTTCCTGGATTGGCGGAGACCGCGATGGAAATCCGAACGTAACCCCTGAAATCACGTGGCAGACGCTGCAAAAACAACGCAAACTTGTGTTGAAGAAATACGATGAAGTCCTCGTTGAGCTGATGAAACGCTTCAGCCACTCTTCATCTCAGGTGACGGTCACCGATGAATTGAGAAATGCGATTGAAAAAGAAGAACCGATGCTTCCGAAAGGTAAAAAATGGCGTGTCGACCGCGAAATCTACCGCCGAAAATTCGCCATTATCCTTGAACGCCTGCGTCAAGTAGGTAAATCTGATATCGGCTATGGTTATGCGGACGAACTACTCGAAGATTTGCGTCAAATTCGAGAAAGTGCTCAAACACACCAGCCAAACAAAAGGGAACTGAAGAAGCTGCGTAAACTGATTCGCCAAGTTGAACTATTCGGCTTCCACCTCGCTACACTCGATATCCGAAACCATAGTGGGGAGCACGAATCAGCCATTACAGAGCTTCTGCAAAAAGTTGGGATAGTCGAAGACTATTCTTCCCTGAAAGAAAAAGAAAAGCTTGAAGTTCTTCAAGATGTATTGAAGGATCCACGTCCGATTTCATTATTGAATGAAGACTATTCAGAATCGACTCAAAAAATGTTGAATGTATTTCAGATGATTCGCAAAGCGCACAAGGAATTCGGTCCGCGTTCAATCGAAGTCTACTTGATCAGTATGACGGAATCAGCAAGTGACCTCCTTGAAGTTCTTGTCCTGGCAAAAGAAGCGGGCATCTACCGTCTACACGCTGACGGCACAGTAGAAAGCAATATTAACGTGGCTCCGCTCTTAGAAACAGTGGATGACCTCGTCGCAGGTCCTGACATTCTGAAGACCCTTTTTGAAATGGATGTCTACAGTAAACACCTGGACAAGCATGGCAACCACCAGGAAATCATGCTTGGATATTCGGATGGAAGTAAAGATGGAGGAACACTTACAGCGAACTGGAGACTATACAAAGCCCAACAAGAAATTCACGATATGGCTATTGAATACAATGTTGGCCTGAAGTTCTTCCATGGTCGTGGCGGCTCGCTCGGCCGCGGGGGCGGTCCATTGAACCGAAGCTTGCTTTCTCAACCAGTGGAAACTCTAGGAGAAGGTGTTAAAATCACTGAACAAGGAGAGGTCCTTTCTTCTCGTTACTTGTTGAGAGATATCGCCTATCGAAGCCTTGAGCAAGGGGCTTCCACTCTCTTAGAAGGTGCCATGAATATTTCCAAAGAATCTGAACAAGGCCATCATCGGGAAGATCTATGGGAGCAGGCGCTTGAAGACATTTCTGATGTATCCTTGAAGAAGTATCAATCCCTTGTATTCGGTGATTCGGACTTCTTAACCTACTTCAACGAAGCAACACCGTTACAAGAAATCAGTGAACTGAATATCGGTTCTCGCCCAATGAAGCGTAAAGACAGTTCCAAGTTTGAAAACTTAAGAGCCATCCCATGGGTATTTGCATGGACTCAAAACCGTCAGCTCATCCCAGCATGGTACGCTTCAGGAACAGGACTGGCAAGTTATGTTGAAAAGGACAAGGATAATCTGGCTATTCTCAAGCAAATGTATGAGAACTGGCCGTTCTTCCGCTCCACGATCAACAACTTGCAGATGGCACTGACGAAAGCAGATATTCAAACGGCTAAAGAATATAAGGCCCTTGTGAATGATCAAGAGCTCGGTGAACGTATTTTCCAAAACATCGTGGAAGAATACGACCGCACGAAAGACATCCTCCTCCAAATTACAGGGGATGCGGAGCTTCTTGACCACCAGCCGACAATTAAAGAATCTGTACGACTTCGAAACCCTTATGTCGATCCATTGAACTTCCTTCAAGTGGAACTCATCAAGGAATTGCGTCAAGTTGACGATCACGAAGATATCTTAACAGAAGTGCTGCTCACCATCAGTGGAATCGCAGCCGGCCTTCGTAACACAGGCTGATGAATGAATACCAAACCGAGGATAACCTGAACAGGTTTCCTCGGTTTTTTTATTTCCGTTTGGCTCGAGCTTATCTCACAATCTTTGTGTGATGGTCAGTTATAGATAGCTCCTTCGTTATAAAGAGCAAGCCTACTCTACCCACTCGCAAATTTCTCTAAACTGTCCTTCCACAAACAAAAGCTCACTTATTAAGTTCCTATGATTCTGTATGGAATCCCTCATGTATTTGTTGGTTTTGGACAAAGTAAAACAGATATCAAACAAAGTGAGGGATTCATCATGATTAGTATCCTAGTTGGACTTGTATTACTTATGCTTTTGGCTTATCTTGGATGGTCCATCATTTGGATTGCGCCACTCGTATCAGGTATTGTCGCAATATTGAGCGGAATGGATATCCTTCCCGCTTATACTGATACCTATATGCAGGGATTTGTTGACTTTGCAAAAGACTATTTTCCGATTTTCCTTTTTGGTGCGATCTTTGGAAAGTTAATGGAAGATACTGGAGCTGCTCAATCGGTTGCTCATAAGATTTCGAACGTCATTGGAAAAAAACGTGCGATTCTTGGAATGCTATTATCTGCAGCGATTCTTACGTATGGCGGAGTAAGTTTGTTTGTCGTCGTTTTTGCTGTGTATCCCTTGGCAGTAGCTATGTTCCGTGAGGCGAACGTATCTAGAAAGTTGATTCCATCAACATTCGTACTCGGAGCGTTCACATTTACGATGACTGCGCTACCGGGAACACCGCAAATTCAAAACATCATTCCGATCAACACCTTTAAAACAGACACGATGGCCGCTCCAATTTTGGGTGTTGTGGCTGCATTAATCATGGCTGTCGGCGGTTACTTTTATTTGAAATTCCGTGAAAAACAGCTGGACAATAATGATGAACAATTCACAGAGCCTGAAGGCGACAACCAAGTAAAAAGTGTGAATGAAGAAGAGCTGCCTAACTGGATTCTCTCTACCATTCCGCTTATTGCAGTTGTGTTGACGTTGAACCTCTTTGACATCAGTATATTAGCTGCCTTGCTCATTGGGATCATTTTAATCATGGTGTTTAACTGGAAAGAGTATAAAGATTTCATCAAAGCAATCAACGGCGGCGCATCGGGATCGGTTATGGCTACCATTAACACGAGTGCGGCTGTTGGATTTGGTACTGTCGTTACAGCGTCACCCGGCTTTGATTCGGTAAAGGAATTGATTTTCAGCATCCCGCTAAGTCCATTTTTCTCAGAAGCCTTTGCGGTTAGTCTACTTGCGATGATTACGGGGTCTGCCTCTGGCGGAATGGGAATTGCTCTTGAAGCCCTCGGACAAGAATATTACAATATTGCTGTCGATCAAGGGTTGAGTCTTGAAGCTTTTCACCGTATTACATCAGTAGCCTCTGGAGCTTCCATTCTCCCTCATAACGGTGCATTACTAACATTGTTCACAGTTACAGGATTGACACACAAGGATTCATACAAGGATGTTTTCGTTGTTGGTCTTCTTATTCCGATGATTGCAACCATTGCGATTATCTTCCTTGCTATGATGGGCATCAACTAAATAACCAAAGCTTCTCTCATAACGAGGGGAGCTTTTTTATTTGCTGGAACAAATAAAAAAACACGCCCTACATAATGAGACGTGTTTTCCTTCGTTATTGAACGGTATAGCCACCATCGATGACCGCTGCTTGACCTGTGATGCTTTTTGCTTTTTCACTAACAAGAAAAATCGCATAGTCTGCAATTTCTTGAACTTGCAACAAGCGATTTTGGGGGACGAGTGGATAAATAACCTCTTCCAACGCTTTTTCCTTATCGATGTTTCTCGATTTCGCCAGGTCTTCTAACTGGTTTTGAACAAGAGGTGTATCGACATATCCCGGGCAGATGGCGTTTACCGTAACACCGTGGTCCGCTCCTTCGAGGGCAGCTACTTTCGTTAAACCGATAACCCCGTGCTTGGCACTGTTGTAGCCAGCTTTCCCAGCAAAACCGATCAGTCCATTAATCGATGCCATATTTAAAATGCGACCATAGCCTTGTTCCTTCATGTGCGGGAACGCGTACTTCGTGCCATAGAACGGACCTTTAAGCATGATATCCAGAATCAATTCGAATTTTTCACTAGGGAATTCTTCAATGGGAGCAACATGCTGGATCCCTGCGTTATTGACTAGAATGTCAATTTTGCCAAATTTACTGACCGTTTCCTCAATCGCATGTTTCACATCTTCTTCTTTCGCTACGTTGGCAACAACCCCTTCGGCTGTATGTCCTTGGGACCGCAATTGTTCCACGGATTTGTTGAGGGTCTCTTCATTGATATCATTGAGCATGACTTTGGCGCCTGCTTTTGCAAATTCTGTGGCAATCTCAAGTCCAATCCCCTGACCAGAACCAGTAATTAACGCTGATCTTCCTTCTAGCATTGCAACTCCTCCTTTTTAATAAGCACTCTTCCTTTAATTTTCCCTTTTCCAAGAAAATATGTACAAAAAAACTCAGCCTGACGCGAGGCTGAGTTTTTCAACTTAATATAGTTTTCCTTGACGGTACATAATTGTGGATAGTTTCATGACTGAGTGGATGTAACAGTTTTGTCTTAATGGGAACGGATCACCGAAAAATTGCGGAAGAATCGTATCCATCGTATGTTTCAGCTTTTCAAAAAGTCTTTCGTACACTTGATCCTCCGTCATAAACTGCGCCTCTCTGCCCTGCACCCATTCGTAGTAAGAAACGATAACCCCGCCAGCATTGGCTAGGATGTCTGGAACGATCAATACTCCTTTATCGGCAAGATACCGATCCGCTTCTTCTGTAATCGGTCCATTCGCACCTTCTACGATAATCTTCGCTTGAATATCCTTCATGTTATCTTTGTGGATTTGATCCTCCAACGCTGCTAAGATCAGAACATCGACATCCATTTCCAACAAGTCATCACGCTCTTTGATCTCTGCGACAAGCTCATGTTCGTTCAGTTCTTGTTCTGTTGAAGGCAGGTCTCCCCCATGCTCTTTCGCAAACTGGACGAGACCCGGGATGTCGAGACCATCAGCATTGTGCAGCATAACATTGGCATCGCTCACAGCAACCACACGGTTTTGCAGATGGTCGCAATGATAAGCTTCTAGAGCAGCCACAGAACCGAGGTTACCGAATCCTTGGACGGCCATTTTCAACTTTTTATCTGCGTGGTCCAGAGCCGTATGGGCAAAAATGTTTTCTGTATCCCCTAACCATTTTCTATTATCATTGACGAAGTTATGCATCATGTACCGGAACGTATAATAGACCCCTTTTCCGGTGGATTCCCTTCTACCAAGGGATCCGCCGTTCACAATGCTTTTTCCAGTAAAACTGTTTCGGTAAGGTTCACCGGGATGGATATTTTTGAATTCTCCCATCATCCAATCCATTTCACGCTCCCCTGTCCCTACATCCGGAGCTGGAATGTCCTTGTCCGGTCCGAGGATATCATTGAAGTATTGGACATATTTTTTGCAGATCAAATTGAGTTCTTTGACGCTGTATTCTTTCGGGTTGATGACTACTCCACCTTTACCTCCACCAAAAGGAAGTTCATGCAGGGCATTTTTCAAGGTCATCAGTTTCGCTAAATTGGATACTTCCCCTTCTTCAACGGATTCATGAAAACGAATGCCGCCTTTATAAGGTCCCACGGTATCGCTATGTTGGACGCGGAAGGCCGGAATCCTTACAATTGTTCCATTTTCTTTGGCGATGCGCAGGAAGGATTTGTGGATATGATTCGGGGTCGAAAGCAGAGCTACCAATGATTTGTAAGCTTGCTCCCGTGTCTGAGCTTTTAAGTCTGGAAGAAAGTCTTCATCTTCCA
This sequence comes from Halobacillus sp. AWM4_238, assembly GCF_056158265.1. Classification (NCBI taxonomy): domain Bacteria; kingdom Bacillati; phylum Bacillota; class Bacilli; order Caryophanales; family Bacillaceae; genus Halobacillus; species Halobacillus sp. AWM4_238. The sequence goes on along the minus strand of NZ_JBSWSY010000002.1, from coordinate 3,775,311 downwards.
TGATGGCTTTTAATGATTCTTCGATAATGGTTTGTTGTCTTTGCATAATCCAATAACCTCCGTTCTCCTGAATTGGTCCTGTGCGGATTTCCTTATCTAAGAGTCCATTCCCCAAACAAAAGCTATGAAACGTTTTCAACAAAGAAAAAGTCCCCATGTTACAGGGGACTTTTTACATTAACCTAATATATTGTAACCAGAATCAACATAAACAATTTCACCTGTCACTCCACGGGACAAGTGACTCATCATGGCCAGGGTCATATCCCCGACTTCTTCCTGTGTCACATTCTTTTTAAGCGGAGCAGTTTCCTCAATCTTGTGTAGAATTTCATTGAAACTTGGAACCCCTTTGGCGGCAAGTGTACGAACCGCTCCGGCTGAGATCGCATTGACTCTGATTTGATTCTTTCCTAAGTCAGACGCCAAATAACGGACCGTTGCTTCAAGAGATGCTTTCGCGACACCCATGACGTTGTATCCTTCGACCACTCGTTCAGCTCCAAGATAACTCATGGCAATCATGGATCCACCTTCCGTCATATATGGTTGACTTGCTTTCGCTACCGCAATAAGAGAATACGCACTCGTATCCTGTGCAAAGGCGAACCCTTCACGGGAAGTATCAACGAACTTTCCTCTTAGATCCTCTGCATGAGCAAAAGCGATGGAATGACAGACACCATGGATGACTCCGACTTTCTCACCAATTTCTGCAAAAGCTTCCTGAATACTTTCATCACTGTTCACATCACATTGAACGATGGCTTTCGCATCCAATCCACCTTCTGTAAGCATCTTCTCAAGCTTTTTATAACTTCTTTCTTTCCGATATGTAAAAATAACGTTGGCTCCTGCCTGATAAAGGGATTTAGCCACACCCCAGGCAAGGCTTCTTTGGTTTGCCACTCCCATGACAACGATGTTTTTATCTTTCATCTGTAAAATATCTTCCATAGTAACCTCCAACATGTGTTTTCTTAGTTATACCTTATTCCGAAGAGGGTTGTCTACTTTTCATTTATTTCCACATGAGAAAACCTTCCACTCCATGTGTCGAATCGTTCCCCTTGTTGAATCCTCAAAGATCTATGAAACATAGGGCCGTCATATACAAATGTGTGAAATTCACCATGTTCTCCACATGGGTCGATTTCATGAGGCAGGGAATTCAAAAACTCCTGATCATAAAGGACCCCCGCAAACCTTTTATCAAGTTTCTCCTTATCAACAGTAGTGACGACGGCCTGAAACCCTTGTTCGATGACCTCTGACGCCACCTTGTGTGCACCCATTCCCCATAAGGGATAGACACCTTCCATCGCATACTTCGTTAATAATTGGTCACGAAACGCCCGAATGTCTTCGAGGAAAAGATCCGCATAAACTACCTTATAGATTTTTCTGTCCTTGAAGCCTTGAAACGTTCGGTTCATGATGTTGTCATAAACTTCATTAGAAGCATTGTCCGGAAGCATGACAATTTCATACGGTAGACCAAGCGCCTCCGCTTGCTTCTTAAGCAGATTTACACTGACTTCATGCACAGGTAACCGCAAAGACTGTTCAGAAACGGTTGAAAAAAGACCCTCGACTTCATATTTTTCATCATTCATGACCATATGCAAGGCTAGAGCAGAATCCTTGCCTCCACTCCAAGAGACCATGACTTTCTCAGGCATCTTTCTCCCCCTCCATTATTCTTGTAAATGCAACGCCTTGTGGCTTTGTCATCGCTTCCCACTCCAATAAGCGCCGTCTTCCATATGAGCAAAAGGAATATCGGTATCTACTTCCCCGTCAATCTTTTCTTTATCTACAGACGCCCCATTCACCCAATCAGAGAAATCAAACTCCACTGGTTCCTGATCCCCGCCTAAAGCAAACCAGGCTTTGCTTTCTTTTGGCAAGTATCCAGAAGTATGAATCGTCCCAGCCCAGTTGCTGTAGAGCTTCGAGAACACGCCACGGTCGGTATCATTCATCAATCGGAAAGCGTCATAGGCGCCCTTGATGTGGTTTCGATTCGATTGAATGGCATCCATACGCTTCATAGAATCCACAAGGTGATTTCGGTTTTCCTTTTTCAAAATCTCAAAATGATTCGTACAAACGTCCGCTTCTCTTACCTCCACTCCACGTGGAGAAGCTTCCACTACATACGTCACATTGCTTTTATCGAAAACTGTGTAACTGAATGAATGGCGATGAGGAATCTCACGCAGCATTTGAACAGCTTCAGTTACATTTGCACAGGACTCAAGGACCATACGTCCAATCATACAGCAGATAAACCCATCCCCTGGACGTTTCCGATGCATGAAATTATAGCCCATCACAAGACCTTTTTCATTCATGCCATCCATCCGTCCGGTAATGCGTTGAGTCGGCCCTATGATACTGTAGCCTTGATCCGTTGGTTGAAACAGACTGTACCGCCCTTCATACGTCTTCGGCATGTAATCATAATTACGAATGAAATAGCCGTCTCCAGTCATGATTGAACATCCACTCCGTTTATAGTCGATGCGGTATCCGCCAAATTCCATCATCACTTTTTCCATCGACCATTCCAAAGCATCCCTCAACCCCAGAAGCTCGTCCCATACCCCTGGTGCGAAGCGTGTAATGGCGTCCTTTACTTCCTGTTCTTCAACAATGAAACGGGGTTTCCTGACGCGCCATTGCTTCTCTCGATTTTTCACTGTCCACGAATCTTTCAGCAGCTTTCCTTGATAAAACCCAAAATCATAATGCGTGCCTCTGAATTGTAAAAGATCGCTATGTATTTTTTTCATCATCGTTTCCTTTCTATCCAGTCCTGCCCTCAATGTACCAGATTCCACATCAAAATTGAACTATCCCTTAACATAATTCTAGGATAGCGAGAGACTCGATTTCGAGATGGTTTTTGAGTGGATGTCGGACTTCGACCTGTGGGGTCTCACCAAGCACTCTCTTCCTCTTCGATATCCGGTTCCAGCGCCTAGCGGCTAGTGAGACTTCCCTCGCTTCTGTACGATAAGTCAACATCGAATCACTACGTTCTTCGTGTTTCCTTTATCTCCGCCAGCTCAGTCCAGTCCATACGCCCCTGACCAAGGCGCCTCCACACTTAAGATAGGAGTCTCGCCATTCCCCTCCGCCCCTTTGCCATATATGTGTCTCGATACCACTTACAGAATTAGGTTCTTCCTATACGTATTGGGAGCTATAATATAAATCTCCATCGTATAATAGAGCTCATAACTGCTTGTTAAAGGGCGCTATCTCGCTATAGATAGTGATGGTGGATGGTGCTCCTTCATGGTAAAGGGGTTCGTTTTTCACATGATCGAATGGGGTGGCTGGGAAGCTGCGAGACTCCCGCGGGAGAAGGAGACAGGCGAGATCCAGCAGGACGTAGTCCGAGGAAGCTCGGCGCTCCCCCACAGGAAAGTGTTCAAATGCGGAATCGTCCTGGGAGACACGACTGGCATAAGCAGAACAGCAACGGAATGTGCTTTTCATTCCTTTGCTGTTCTGCTTATGACGCGAGTGTCTGGGCGATGGAGCTAGACGAGTAGCTTCCCAGCCACCCCTGACGCTCAACCAAGCAACGAACCCCGGGAACATCTCGATACTGAGTCTTCAAGAATAAAGAGCTTATGTGAAAGAAATTGTTAAGGATGTGCGTATTTAGACTTTTAAATATTTTTGGATAGGGAATCGAATAATAAGGAAAGATGAGAGAATTTGCTTAATCATTCTAGTTTTTCCCTAGTAATTTTGGTACTCTAAAAGTTGTAACAATCAGAAAGCGTTTTCGATAAGGGATCAAGAAAAAGGTGGTGGAACAAAGATGAAAGAAGTCGTTATTTTGGGGGGCGGCTACGGTGGTATGAACACATTGCATGGATTGCTCGATCAAATCCAGGAAGATGTACATATTACTGTCGTCGACAGGAATCCATACCATTCATTAAAAACTGAATTTTACACGATAGCAGCAGGCACGGAGTCTGACCGCCATGCACGCGTCGACTTCCCGAAGCACGAGCAAGTCACTTATGTGTTTGACGAAGTGGAGAAAATCGACACAGAAAATGAAACCATTATTATCAAAGGTGGAGAAAAAAGTATTTCTTACGATTATCTATTAATCGGCCTTGGCTGTGAAGATAACTATCATGGCATCGAGGGAGCACGAGAATTCACGGAAAGTGTGCAGACATTCTCAAAAGCAAGAAGTGCAGGCTTTGCAATTAACAACCTTGGAGCCTATGGGAAGGTGACCGTTGTCGGAGCTGGACTTAGTGGAATTGAGGTCGCTTCAGAAGTCCGGGAAAGCAGGCCTGATTTAAACATTCGCCTCTTGGATCGTGGCGATACGGTATTAAAAGCCTTTGATTCTAAGATTCAAGATTATGTGGAGAAATGGTTTAAGGATAATGACGTTGAAGTCATCCACGGGGCGAACGTCGAATATGTCGAAAAAGATGGCGTTTGTAACAATGGCGTTTGCTATTTGAACGATGTGACTGTTTGGACCGCAGGGGTTCGTCCGAACTTTCTTGTGAGAGAGCTTCCTTTTGAAAAGGATGACCAGGAAAAAGTCATCATCAATGATTTTTACCAAGTGCCGACTCATCAAAATGTCTATGTTGTAGGTGATTGTGCAGCATCTGAACACTCCCCTAGTGCCCAGCTTGCCGGCCAACAAGGAGAGAAAGTTGCCGATGTACTAAATGCTGTCCTCAAAGGCCGCGTACCTGAACGACCATCTGAGGTCAAGCTAAAAGGTGCCCTCGGTTCTCTTGGGAAAAATGATGGATTTGGCAATATGCTTCAAAAACCGATGACAGGGGTCCTACCTCGCCTTGCCAAATCAGGGGTTCTCTGGTTAAGCAAGCGCCACTAAAAAAGATCGATCACATCCATGTGATCGATCTTTTTGTTATACGTGTGCCTTTTCTAAAAGGCCACCAAGGTATTTCGCCAGCTCAAGCATTCCATAAGTTCCTGCTTTTGATTCTGCATCAGAATTATAGTTTGTATTCGTGTTCACATCATAGGTGTACATGCGACCTTCTTTATCCTGAATGGCTTCAATACCAGCAACATCAATATTATTTTCCTGTAAGAACTTTTCATAATCATCAACGATAGATGGGCGGTAATTTTCAAGTACTTCAAACTTTGCTTTAGGCGTTTGGGGTTCTGCATCCGTCGGGCAATACAAATCTTCGATCGAGCATGCATCCGCCGGGCACAGTTCAAAACCTTCAGACGTGTCGACTTTCACCCCATAAACAAACTTCCCTCCGACAAACTCATGCCGAACAATATATGGCTCTGGAGCTTCAATATATTGTTGAATCAATGTGATTCCATCGACGGGTTCTTCAAAAGATTCACTATCTAAATATTCCCGCAACGCTTCCGTAGAATGAAAGAGCTGGACTCCCTGACCTTTTCCAGCACGGTTGTGCTTCGTTATGAACGATTCCATGTCCAACTGCCGGGCAGCCTCTAGTATGTTCTCTTTTCCTACAGCCGTGATTGTTTTCGGGGTTTGAATGCCAGATTGATTTAATGCCATATATTGATTGACCTTGCTGACTTCTAGCCTTAATGCACGGCTGCCATTTACTATGGTGCGGTCGTGACGTTCGAGCCAAGCAAGGACTGCTTCAGTAAATTCAGGTGCATAACGGTGATTCCTTGTATGAGAGGAAGCACTGATGCGGTTATAAAAAATCCCTTCCGGGGGCTCACTGGTCAAATCAAGCGTTCCTTGATCTAAATGCCAAAGCTCATATGGCAAGTCGAGCTCTTCTAAACGTTCTGTCAAATGATCGGTCCATTCGTCATTTTCATGGAGGATATAAATTTTGCTCATCGAACCGACTCCTTTCCATTTCTTCTTGTTACTTATCATATCATAAAAAACCGATAAGGTTACTAGGAATAAGCTCATTATCAGCAAATTCCCTCTCCCTCTAACGCTCCCGATTGTGGAAGACTCCGTTTCGAGATGTTCCCGGGGGTCGTTGCCTGGTTGAGCGTCAGGGGTGGCTGGGAAGCAACTCGCTTTCCTGCGGGGATGACGGCAAGCCTCCTCGGACTTCGTCCTGTGGGGTCTCGCCAGCCAATCCATTCCCGCGGGAGTCTCGCAGCTTCCCAACCACCCCTTTCATAGTAAGGAGAAACGAACCCCTTTACCTAGAGGGAGTGTCTCCTCCCACTTCCCCTCCTAAGGCAGGCATAAAGCGCTCTGTATCAAGCTTATAGATTCTGAATACCTGCTTGTGGAGAGGTTATATGATCCACTTTCCTCAATCTCCTCAGTCATTCAAGCTGATTGTTCAGAAGTGATTTCGAGAGTCTTCCATGGCAAAGGGGCGGAGGGGAATGGCGAGACTCCTATCTTAAGTGTGGAGGCGCCTTGGTCAGCGGCGTATGGACTGGACTGAGCTGGCGGAGATAAAGGAAACACGAAGAACGGAGTGATTCGATGTTGACTTATCGTACAGAAGCGAGGGAAGTCTCACTAGCCGCTTGGCGCCGGAACCGGATATCTACGAGAACAAAAGTGCAGGGTGAGACCCCACAGGACGCAGTCCGAGGAGGCTCACCGCGCTCCCGCGGAAAGCGAGTCATTCCCCGCAGCCCCCATCCACTCAACAAAAGTCTCGAAATCAAGTCTTCCACAATCCTGCCATTATGTTTAACAAGAAATAAAACTGAAAGCCGCTTGCCCATGGGGGCTAAGCGGCTTTCTGGATTATCCTGCTTTTGATGTGATAACAGTATCTTCTTTCCCGACTTTCTGTTTAATTACTTGCCATACGAACCATGTCACTACGACTAGCCAAATGATGGAACCTAAGATCATGGATGTGGAATACTCCAAACCGAATCCTTCAGGTGCGTAGAAAATATAAGTGGCAACCACAGCTGTCATGAACAACGCTGGAACACTGCAGATCCAGTGGAATTTTTGATTCTTCAACAAGTACATAGCACCTGTCCAAAGCATGACTGTTGCAACGACTTGGTTGGACCACCCTACATATCTCCACAAAAAGCTGTAATCCATTTGAGTCAACAGGAACGTAGGAACTGCAACAGGGATCGCAAATAGCAAAGGCGTCCATTTGCCTTCGAACTTCCTTTTACTAACCTGACGCGCAAAATCAACAAGCATCATACGGGAAGATCGCAACGCTGTATCTCCCGTAGTAATTGGAAGGATAATAACACCAAGAACGGCCAGGATGCCTCCCAGCGTCCCAAGAGTCGTACTGCTGATTTCGTTAATGACTCCAGCGGGCCCGCCTTCTGCAAGTGCTGTTTGCAGACCGCCCGTACTACCGAAGAATGTCATGCCGGCAGCTGCCCAGATTAAGGCAATGATTCCTTCGGCGATCATTGCGCCGTAGAATACTTTTCTTCCTTCGCTCTCTTTTTTCAATGTACGAGCAAGGATTGGGCTTTGAGTACTGTGGAACCCAGAGATAGCTCCACATGAAATGGTTACCATCAACATCGGCCAGATCGGCAGTTCATCCGGATGTAGGTTGCTGACTGTCAAATTTGGAATCGGGTGGTCAAAGAAGAACATCCCTACGCCAATTGAGACCGCCATAAAGATTAGAATTGCACCGAAAATCGGGTACACTCTTCCAATAATTTTGTTAATGGGTAGAAAAGTCGCAATGAGAAAATATGAAAAAATAATGAGAACAGATGTTATAAACCCTAGAGGCGTGATTTCCGCCATCAATTGAGCCGGGCCAGCAGTAAAGGCTGCGGCTACTAAGACCATAAGCCCAATGGATAAAAGATTGATCACGGACCGTGCAGGACGGCCTAAGTATTTTCCTACAAGTGTCGGGTATTGAGCTCCTCCATGACGAAGGGAAAGCATACCTGAGAAGTAATCATGAACAGCTCCTGCAAAAATGGAGCCCACAACGATCCAGATAAAGGCCACTGGACCATACAATGCTCCCAAAACGGCTCCGAATATAGGTCCAAGCCCAGCGATATTTAATAGTTGGATCAAACTCGCTTTCCACCAGCTCATCGGCACGAAGTCAAAACCATCGTTCTTTTCATAGGCCGGTGTATCCTTTTGATCATTGATCACAAAAATTCGTTCAACCACCTTTGAATAGATAACATATCCGACGACAAGTAAAACAATAGATGCGATAAACGTGACCATCGCTGAGCCTCCTTTCAAAATTGAATGTAAAGAGTATTCTAGCGATGATTTTGTCGATTCACAACCCGTTTTCTGAAAATTTATTTTTTTATCTTTTTTTTCTTTAAAATAAAGCGATTCCATATCGAAATATTCCATGGTCCCCTCACTAAGTCTGGAACCTTTTTACAAAAAAGTGGTGCCTGGCACCACTTAATAGGCCAACAAAATTTAGACATAAAAAAAAACTTCTGCAGAAATCACAGAAGGTCCAAGTTTTTTATATAACCTGCCATCCTATAGAAATGGTTAAGTTTCCCGCAGTCGTATCGTTTGCAAGGATGGCATTGATTTAAAGATACCATAGCATCTTGAGGGATTCAAATACATATTTTCCCTATGTACTCTTACCATCTTCATTTATTTGGAATATTGGTATCGTCTTTCTTTACTAAAACGATTTAACAAGTCATCAAGCTCTTGAGAAATTTTCAGAAGTTCCTCATCTGTTGGGTTATTATTATAAATTTCATACATCCGGGTTCTTAATTCTTCTATTTGTTTTTCTAACCGTTCTTTATAAGGCATTTTTTCAGCTCCTTCACTCTTTCCTTACCCTATATATATTACTCTAAACAATGATCTTGAAATAATTCTATTGACAGTTATAAACACCTATATACACAACCTACACCTATTATATCGGACAAAACTCTCACGAAGTAAACTTTTTCCATAATTACCTATTATTTTCACATAATTCTTAGATATATTGTCGATATTTCCCGGGTAATCATTCAGTTTCTCTATTTCAATAAACGTGATAGGATGAGTGAAAGCGTACATAAAGGAGTGGTAGTCATGTTCAAAGCTATTTCAACGAATCAAGCACCGAGTGCGATCGGCCCATATTCTCAGGCCACAGATCTTGGAAAGATCGTTTTCATTTCCGGGCAAATCCCTCTGGATCCAGTGACGATGGAATTTGTTTCTCATGATATTAAAGAACAGACAGATCAAGTAATGAAAAACATTGGTGCAATCCTTGAAGAGGGGGAACTCACATTCAAGAATGTAGTGAAAATGAACATTTACCTTAGTTCTATGGATGATTTTTCAGTAGTGAATGAAATATACGCTAGTTATTTGAGCGAGCCTTATCCCGCTCGCGCAGCTGTCGAAGTTAGTAAGCTACCTAAAGGGGCAAAAGTGGAAATAGAAGCCATTGCAACGAGAGATTAACCCCACATTTACAACATTCGGAAATCACATTGATTTTCTGTCACCTTGACGTGAAAAGAAGCAGAGCTAAAAAGAGTTCTGCTTCTTTTTTATTGTTTTTTTAATCTTCATCTTTAACATCCGGGTCCTCTGGGAGAGGTTCACTGAGATATTCTTGAATCATTTTTTTGTAATTTTCCATCTGTTCCAGATGGTTGTGGAATTGATTTTTGTTAATCAGATATTGCTCACCGTCATGTATAGCCTTAATTTTATGATTCAAGATTAAATGCCTAATGTAGTCTTCAGGAAGCTCAAGATATTCCGCTGTTTCAGCAACTGTTAAGTACATGATCCGTCACCTTTCTTTCTTTTCCATTGTATCATTTCTTTTGAACTGAAAGTTTCTTTTTCTAAAGACGCGGGAAATATGTAAGAAACTATTCCAGCGAATGAGAGGGATTTCACATGGCTACTACGATGACAACAAACAAAAACAAACGCTCAGAAACAAGCGAAGAAATCAAACCATGGGTGCGAAGGTTCGGAAGGATCGGCTTCATGGCCAAAGGGGGTGTGTATGCTCTTATAGGAGTATTGACGTTGATGGCCGCTCTCGGGGTCGGCGGAAAAACTACAGGCACGACAGGAATGTTCCGTTCCCTTGCCGGGGTGGCGTTTGGAGAAATCTTACTATGGATTATTGGCATTGGTTTAATCGGATATATCTCCTGGCTTTTGATTAAGGCCATCCTGGATCCTCACAATAAAGGAACAGATGGAAAAGGATTGATTACTAGGATCGGTTACATTGTAGGTGCTATTATTTATGGTTCCTTAGCGTACAATGCTATGAAAATAGCGGTCCATGCGGGATCCAGCAGTGGAAATTCAGAGCAGACACTATCAGCTAAACTCTTGTCCCAACCTTTTGGTCAATGGCTTGTCGGAATTGTTGGCGCCATCATCATTGGCTACGGCATTTATGAACTGTATCACGGTAGTACAGGTCGCTTTATGAAAAAGATGAATACAGGAGAAATGGACCGTCATAAAAGAAATGTAGCAGAAAAGTCCGGTAAATTCGGGTTAACCGCAAGAGGGATCGTGCTCGGGCTCATCGGTTTCTTTTTTATTCAGACTGCCTTGACCGCAAACCCTGATGAAGCGAAAGGTCTGGACGGAGCACTCTCTGAAATTGCTCAGCAACCATACGGACAAATATTACTAAGTGTTGCCGCCATTGGGTTGATCTTGTATGGTGTCTATCAAATCGTACGTGGGCGGTACACACGGATGAATTTCGGTAAAGAATAATAACCATAGAAAAAAGCCTTTCCTCTGGTGAGGAAAGGCTTTCGATTTTTGTCGCGAATATACCGACGACCACATTCGTCGTTTAGCTTTATAAGAAAGCATGTACTTCGTCTTACACAAACAGCTCATCGCTCAATTAATATACCACGATCCTGCTTAAAAAGCAACAAGGCGTTCTGTTGCTTGCTTGTGCTATACTAGGTCTACAAAACACACCTCTGGAGGATCCTATGCTGACATTTGAAGAAAAACTGAACATCATTGAAGAATTTCCTGAACTTGAAAAGAAAGAGATTTCCCTTGGAAGAGTGAACTTCCATTATGAAGAAAGCCTGTATGATAAAAAGATCGTCGTTTACCGTCTCCACCCGAATGGCAACGGTTTTGTATATGCAGGTGAAATAGAAGGCTATCCTACGGACGACAAAGGGATGGTCAACATTAAGGAAATGGGTGCCGATGAACTTCGTACACTAGTCCAGGACTCAATCGAATCCTTGTCCCTCTCTCCTGCGGAAAAAAATCCCGTTATGGAAGAATGGCTGAACGACAACGACCAGGCTCTTGTCCTAATGCGCGAAGATGATGGATTCAATGTGTATGCAGAAGAACAACTGGAAGGTACGTTCAATTCCTATGAAGAAGCCGTCAACTTCCTTGAGCAAGAAGGCTTCAGCCGCCTTTAATGTACCAGGAGCCGTTCATACGGCTCTTTTTTTATTAGGTACATGACTGTCACGCCACCTCGATCCTGCATATGGTATGGAAAAAAGGTGGCGTTCTTTATGTACACATACCCCTATTACTACAGGCAGCAAAAGCCTTCAGCAACTTCGAATATCCTCTCCTATGCCAAAGGGGATGTTAACGGGGACTTTATAGAAGATCAAGTGTTTCTAGTCGGCGAAAAAACGACGGACAGTCCGTACATCGTGAACATCACCCTGGTCATTCAGGATGGAAAGACGAACCCCTTCTACAGTATTCCATTGAAAACAAACATGGGATATCAACCACGCCTTTTCCTCGGCGATTTCACAGGTGACGGCGTTGATGACATCTTGATCAGCGTGGATTCCGGTGGTAGCGGTGGTTATGGCTATTACTATTTGTATTCCTTTTTAAACAACCAAGCGCAGATCCTTTTCAATTACGAAACGTTCGATGCAGCCTATGATTATGAAGTCACCTATCAAAATCAGTATAAAGTGGAAGTGATAAACAAAACACTCGGACTTTCTTTCATGATCGACCTCAGCAACCGAGACTCAGAATACCTGGCAGATATTTATCGTGAGGACGGGACATTGAAAGCACCCCTGCAAGGTTCTGTATCTGGTTTGAATACCCTCTACCCCATCGACTTTGACGGTGACGGGATTTATGAATTGTTCGCCTTTCAACGGATCATCGGTCAGTATAATGCTGATGGATTAGGTTTGGTGCAAACCCCTCTGACCTGGAAGGAGAGCCATGGATTTGTCCCCTATTTTGATAATCAATATGTGGCTGTCTTAGGAATGAGTACAAACGATTAAAATGGTATGCCTTTTCTTTAGTGCTGCTTATCTTTAGAGGTACCTGGTACCAAGCGTTTTCTCTGTGTACCTGGTATCTTATTCGTATGTTATGGTTCCAGGTACACTAACAAGGGCCTTCACTACATAGTTTTGATCCTAATCATGCTCCATTTTTTGCGAACCCCATGAAGTTGAATGAAATTTTTCCATTAATCGTTATACTAAGATAAAATAGGGTATAAGAAGAACTAACGTTAATGGAAGGGGTAAGTTATGGATCGCTTAAATGAACGTTTAGCAGAATACTTTGAAGAAAACCAAACAACATTAGTGAACGAGTTACTTCCAAAAACCTTGGATAAGTTGCAAATCAACTACACGGATCAAGATTTGAATTATCATTTCGAAATGCTTCGTCTACTTCTTGACCGTGTAGGTAAAAGCCTCTTGCAGCATCCTGATGAAATAAATGCCGCTGCCATCGGTTACGACACCGAAAATTACCTCTATTCTAAAGGAGTCTTATTAAAACAGACGGTCGATGTGTTAAGCGTATTCCGCCTTTCTCTTATGAAGCATATGAGAAAGTCTAACTTGATCCAGGAGGCCGATATCGAGGAAGGCTTCGTTGTGGCTGAAGAAGTTGTGGCAGCATTTGACGCAGCCATTCGAGCAACGACTGACAGTTACAACCGGACGAAAGAAAGAGAACATGAAGAAATGGAGAATCATTTGAACGCTGTCTCCACTCCTGTCGTACTCATCGATGAGTTTCAGGCCGTTCTTCCACTGGTCGGAGAATTTACAACGGAACGTTTCGATGTAGTCAAAGATCACACGTTACATAAAGTCAAAGAGCACGGATTGAGGCTTTTATTCATTGATTTTTCAGGAATCGCTACGTTCAATGAGGTCTTCATCAATGATCTGTTCAACTTAACAAAAACCATTAAGCTGCTGGGCACAAGAACCGTTCTGACCGGAATTCGTACAGAGATGGCCATTGCAGCCATTCAATCTGAAATGAATTTTGAAGAACTGGAGACTTTCAACGACCTAAAGCAGGCACTGATTACTATCAATGAAAAATAATAAGGAGCTGGACAAATGATTCGTGTTGCGTTATTAAGCAAGTGGCATGTGCATGCCGTTGACTATGCACGGGAAGCTATTGAGAATCCCAATATTCACATCTCGAAAGTTTGGGATGAAGACATAGAGCGGGGGAAATTGTGGGCGGAAGAACTCGAGGTCCCTTTTGATGACCAACTCGAACGAGTACTTTCAGATCCGGATATCGATGGCGTCATCGTTACGTCTCCTACAAACCTCCACAAGGATGTCATCTTGGCAGCTGCCAACCATGGAAAACATATTTTCACAGAGAAAGTCCTCTCTTTCAGCAGCAAGGACGATGATGAGATTTTCTCCAGCATGGAGAATGCAGGTGTGAAATTTATGATTTCTTTACCTAGATTGACTTCTCGTTATTATCGATATGCTCAAGAAGTCATCGATGAAGGAGTACTCGGAACCGTAAATATGATTCGCTGCCGTGTGGCTCATAATGGAGCCGTCCCTAACGAGAATCAGCCAAATGGCTGGCTCCCTGAGCGTTTTTTTGACAACGACCAATGTGGAGGCGGGACGTTGATCGACCTCGGTGCCCACCCCATTTATTTAGCAAACCGACTGGCTGGAAAACCAATGGCCGTATCCGCCCGTCTGCACTCGCTCATGGGCCGAGGCGTAGATGACCACTCTGTCGCTACGGTAGAATATGATTCTGGTATTCTTGCCGTATTGGAATCCAGTTTTGTTTCATCTGGCAGCCCTTTTCAGCTCGAAATTTACGGGACGGATGGGACACTTTTAGTTGAAGGGGAAGAAGTGCGGGTCAAAAGCAGCACTCACGGCATGGACGAATGGACGTCACCCGAACTTCCTTCAGCCTTCCATTCTCCGTTGGAACAATGGATACAAGATATCCTCAATCAAGAAAAACCGAACATCAAAAAAGAAGATGCTCTTCAGTTGACCGCCGTCAACGAAGCAGCCGCCCTTTCTCACAAACACGAAAAACGAATGACGATATAATAAAATCGCCTGTCCATCATAGTCGTGATGGACAGGCGTTATTTAGCTCTTTTTTCAATGTAACCAATGATCTTGACTTTCCTCTGAACCATTCTTCTGTAACTTCTCCTGTGGGCACAAAACCGTTCTTTTCAAAAAAGCGTAAGCTCCCCGGGTTATCCTCATATACTTCGGCAAAAATGTTCTTCATACCAAATTGGGCATGGACCTCTTCAAGGAATAAATGCAGCGCCTCCGTTCCTACCCCACAATTCCTGTTTTCAGCGATCACCATTCCGATAAAATCTTTTTCTGGTGTCCTGAACAATTCCACCTTCCCGATTAAGCGACCATCCAGAATGACAGCTTTCATGAATAAATTCGGTTTTTCCCCCTTAAAGTAGGCTTGATACGCTTTATAAAATTGCTCGTATGTACGCGGGACATCTACTCCTGTTTGAACTTGTAATTTTTCGTCCATTTCCCATTCATGCAACACCGTAACATGGCTGCTGTTGATCTCCTCGATGGAAACTTCCATAAATCAATCTCCTCGTTAAGAATGATCCTTGATTAAAAAATCAGTACCAGGCCAATCACCTGGTACTGTCAATATTCCCTATGCCATCATTTTGAATCCATTAATTTTGAACGGTAAACTTCGGAAAACGCAGCAAAATGGCTACAATTCCCGAAATAGCGAGTAAGATTGGATAAAAACAGAAGGGAACAATACTCACGGGTGATATACTAGCTACCCCCGCTACAGACAAAATTTGAGCACCATACGGCAGCAGCCCCTGGACGGAGCTGGAGAAAATATCCAACAGACTCGCTGACCTTTTAGAGTCAATCTGGAACCGGTCTGAGATTTGTCTAGCCAGTGGACCCGCGGTCATGATGGAGATCGTATTGTTTGCCGTAGAAACGTTCACGGCACTTACCAATCCTGCGATACTGAATTCTCCGCCTCGATTGGAGTGAGCACCTCGACTTATTTTGTGGAGGAGAAAGTCGATCCCTCCATTTTTACGTATCAATTCAACGAGTCCTCCAAGCAGGATGACAAGCAAGGCCAATTCCTGCATGCCAGCAAATCCATCTCCGATCAGAGTCACGAACTCCATTCCTGAAAAATCTCCCATGAAGAGACCAATCAAGCCTGCAAAGCCGATTCCCCCCATAAGGACATAGATGACGTTGACACCCATCACAGCAAAAACAAGAACCCCGAGATACGGCAGCACTTTCAGGATGTTGAACGGATGGTCATCCTGAAGCGTAGACGATGCATCTGCGGTAAGCACTCCAAAAATAATTGCCGTGACAATCGCCGCCGGAAGAACGATAAAGAAATTCGCTTTGAACTTGTCCTTCATTTCTGTTCCTTGCGTCCGAACAGCGGCAATCGTCGTATCAGATATAATGGAAAGATTGTCTCCAAACATCGCACCACTGACAATCGCCCCCATCGTCAGTGCGACCGCTACATCTGTCTGTTCTGCAATGCCCATCCCTACTGGCGCAAGAGCAACAATCGTTCCGACAGAGGTCCCCATGGAGATGGATATGAAACAAGCGATGATAAACAATCCAACGATAAGCAAATTCCCAGGCAATATGCTGAGACCTAAGTTGACGGTAGAATCAACTGCTCCCATCCCTTCTGCAACTGTAGAAAAGGCGCCGGCCAATAAGAAGATGATCACCATTAAAATAATATTGGAGTGACCCCCACCTTCTGTCAATTGCTGCAATTTCGTTTGGAAGGCCGTTTTTCTATTCATAAAAAGGGCAACGAGAATGGCGGCAAAAATGGCGACCAATACGGGCATTTGATAAAAGTCCCCGGTCAGGAGCCCTGAACCGATGAACAGCAAAATAAATACCCCAAACGGAATCAGCGCCCATCCGTTCCCCTTATTCAATTCTTTCGTTTCCATAAGTATCCTAGTCCTCCTTTGTCAGGATTTATTCATAAGATTTAACACATACACATGCCTTTATAACTCTTTCATACTCTACAACACTAGAAGATGCGATATCAAGTTATAAGAAGTTTTCGTACCTAATGGAAAACCGTTCTTTCCCTGATGATCATCCAGGTCAGCTGCCAACTGTTCACTAGATCGAGAAAAATTCAAAGTGAACGCTTATACCAAAAAATCATCTATGTAAAACCCCCACAAAGAATAATGGACAGGCGAAACCTATCCATGTAATGACCTCCCCTATTGTAAATAAACGAGGCGTAGCTGAACATTCAGCTACGCCTTTTTATTTCCCTATCCATTCTGAAAATCCAGTTGGAGAATCCACCTGCATGAATTTCTCTTCTCTTATAAAAACATTCCTTTTCATTATTAAAAGAATAATAGATGAGCAAGTAGGGCTGCAATCGGTAGAGTAATGACTGTACGTTGCAGGAAAATCACGAAAAGCTCGAAAAAGTTAATCGGAATTTTGGATTTAATCAATAGAATCCCAATCTCAGACATGTATATGAGCTGCGTCAAGGACATGACCCCGATAATGAAGCGAGTCAATTCTGATTCGATTCCACTCCCCACAACAGCGGGCAGGAACATATCCGCGAACCCGACGATCATCGCAGGAGCAGCCTCTGCAGCTTCTGGAATCTGCAACAAATTCAAGAACGGAATGAACGGGTAAGAAAGCCATGTGAATATGGGTGTGAATTCTGCGATGACAAGTGCGATGGTACCAAGAGCCATCACGAGCGGAATCAGCCCAAACCAAATATCCGCTACATTAAAAACCCCTTTTCTTACGATGGAACCGGCACTTTTCACTTGATCCGCTTTTGCCACTGCCTGGTCAAGACCGAATCTGAATGTAGATGTCCCCTCTGGTACAATTTCATCAATCTGTTTTCCTACCGGCTCATGGTAGGTTTCTTTCTTCCAGGAAAGTGGTGGTATTCTTGGACAAATGACTGCTGCTAAGACCCCACAGACGACGACCGTGAAATAAAAGGATACAAACATATGATCAATCGATAAGAATTTAGCAATGACAAGACTGAACGCAATGGAAGCAATGGAAAAGTTACTGGCAACGACGGCTGCTTCTCGTTTAGAGTAGTAGCCATTTTCGTATTGTTGGGTCGTCAACAGTACACCTACCGTTCCACTCCCCATCCACGAAGCCATAGCGTCAACAGATGATCGACCTGGCAACTGGAATAACGGATGCATCACTTTTCTTACGACTGTCCCTATTAAATCCATCAAACCGAACTCTAGCAAAAGAGGCATGAATAGACTTGCAAATAAAAACCAGACCATCAGAACAGGGATCAAATCATAAAGCACGACGCCCCCTGTCAGTTCAGACCCAATGTAAGACGGCCCCGCTTCTAGAATGGTCAGGACAGCAAAGGCTGCTCCAAGGAATCGTAAAACAATCCAAAACGGCCCCACATCAAACACGTTCGCAATAAATGGATGATTTCTTAGATTGTCAGGTGCCCCTTTGATTGCCACACTCCCAAATGCGGAAATTGAGATGACGATGGTCATGAACAAAGGAATCCATGGACCAATCGCAGCTTGGAGCCCATCAGCCATCAACCCGAGTCCAATCGTTACACGACCGTCGACAGAGATTGGGACGAGGAATAATAAAACCCCCACCAAAGATGGAAGGAAAAATTTCATCCATTGCTTCGTTGTATAGGATGCTGATTCTTGAATGTTGTCTACTTTTGTTTGTTGAATAGCCATGATTTATTCTCCTTCGTCATTTTTATGCAAAATTAAGTATAAATAAACAATGTGTGATAGTTAGTAACTATACATTTTCATGCATGAAAATTCAATAGGTTTTCAGATTTTTTCAAACGCGGTTTACCATCCTAAAGAAAAAGGAATGAAGAAGACTATGAGATAGATAGTGGAGGAGGCTACATATTGACAGTTAAAGTTCCTAAAGACAAAACCATCGACCATACGCTCGCGATATTCAAAGACGGGTACAACTTCATACCCAAGCGTGTGCAAAATCATCATTTGGATGTATATGAAACAAGAGTTCTCGGGGAAAAAGTAGCTTTGCTTAGTGGAATCGAAGGAGCAAAATTGTTTTATGACACCAATCGTATGAATCGGAAAAATGCTCTTCCTAAGAGGGTTTTGAAGACTTTATTTGGTGAAGACGCTATACAAACGATGGATGGAGATGCACATACCCACCGCAAATTGCTGTTCATGTCACTGATGACTCCGGAAGCCCTGCAGGAATTGTACGAGATTACCACGAAAAACTGGGCTCGTTTCACGAAAAAGTGGAGCACCATGAAAAAGGTAACGCTATACGATGAATCACGCGAATTGCTGTGCCGCACCGCGTGTGAATGGGCCGGCATCCCATTGGAAGAAAAGGAAGTGAAAAAAAGAACGCGGGATTTGAGCAACATGATTGATGGGTTCAGTGCTATCGGCCCGAAACACATGGAAAGCCGTAGAGCACGCAAACGATCCGAGGATTGGATTGAGGATTTGATTTTACAAGTACGACGAGGGCAGCTTAAAGCTGAACACGGGAAAGCCATTCATGAAATGGCTATGCACGAAGACTTGGACGGTCAGCCATTAGATGCAAGAATGGCGGCCATTGAAGTGCTGAATGTGATTCGACCTCTTGTAGCCATTTCTAAATTCATTGCGTTCGGTGGGGTAGCGCTCCATGAACACCCGGAAAATTTAACACGTGTGGCTCTTGATGATGAATATTTGTTCCGGTTCGCCCAGGAAGTCCGCCGCTATTTCCCTTTCGTCCCCTTCCTTGGTGCGCGGGTAGACCATGACTTTACCTGGCAGCAATATCCATTCAAAAAAGATCAATTGGTCATGATTGACATATACGGCATCAATCATGACCCTAAGATTTGGGAGAATCCCGATCAATTCAACCCTGATCGATTCATCGACTGGGATGGAGGTTTGTTCGACTTGATCCCTCAAGGCGGAGGCGGATACTATAAGGGACACCGTTGCCCCGGGGAATGGCCGACGATTGAAGTATTGCAGGCAAGTTTCCGCTATATGGCGAAACACTTAGGCTATGATGTTCCCAAACAAGACTATACCTACAGCTTGAAAAAGATGCCTGCACTACCGAAGAGTGGATTTATCATCCATAACGTCCACTTTAAAGATTGAACATAAGCTAAAAAGCGTCCAGGTTTCCGTGTACCTGGACGCTTTTTTATTCAGGAATGATAAAGCCGGTAAAAATCATACCCGTGTTTCAGCAATACTTTCAAAACCGAATAGGCAGGGACTGCGATGATCATCCCGACAACTCCATATAACGGGGCTGCTACAACAAGTAAAAGAATGACCGTTAGCGGGTGGATGTTTAAGCGTTCGCCAAAGATCAATGGAGCAATCAAATTACCTTCTAATTGTTGGACGACAATAAATGTGATGATTACATAAATAGCCATGGAAGGCTCCTGCATAAGAGCCACAACAATCGCAGGAATCGCACCAATAACAGGTCCGACAAATGGGATGACACACGTGAACATCACAAATATCCCCAGGATCAAAGCATAATCAATCCCAATGATAAGATAACCAATATACGTAAGGACGCCATCGACAGCAGCAATCGTCGCTTGTCCGATAATATAAGAAGAAACCGTGTAATCCAAATCTTTGAGGACTTTTTCGCCCCGTGGTTTATGCTGCTCAGGTAAGGCTCTTTTCAAGAAAGGGACCAGTTTGTGTCCATCTTTCAAAAAGAAGAACAAAACAAATGGGACGATAATCAAGATGGTCGTTGCGCCTGCAATCGTTGAAAATACACCCATCATGTGTTCACCGATCTGCTGGGTCAGACCCCCGAAATACTCCGTTACCCTTTGTTTCACAGATGGTAGGGACACCATCCCCATATCGTTTTCTTCTATCTTTTTCCCCGCTTCTTCTGCTGTCTTTTTTATTCTCTCAGGTAATTCAGAGATATTCGTAATTTGCTTTTGAATCGTACCTGCCAAAAAACGGATCCCTCCATAAATAAGACCACCAATGAAAGCAAAGACAAGTAAAATAGCAGCAGACAAGGGAATATATTTTGATCTAGCCATGAAATGCACGACGGGGCGTAAGATATAAAAAAGGAATCCCGCAATCAGCATAGGGTAGAACAACGTTCCAAAAATTGTTTTGACCGGATTCAATAGCTCTAGCTTTTCTAAGAAGTAGTACAGGATCAGGATAAGTATAGCTGCTGTCGTGTACTTAAAAAATGAATGTTTGATCCACATGTTCCTTCACCGTCCTTTTACCTCATTCATTCACTTCAAAGACGGATGATAAACTAAAGATCAAAGACAATTAAAATCCAAACAACCTCATGATAGCTCCCGATTGTGGAAGACTTAGTTTCGAGATGTTTGGGTGAGTTTAGGGGCTACGGGAAACCGTTCGCTTTCCATGGGGCGGGCGGTGAGCCTCCTCAGGCTACGCCTTCCGGGGTCTCACCTGTCCCACGCGTCCCATAGGAGTCTCACCGTTTCCCTCCGCCCCTTGACCATAAGAGGATCCCGAAACTACTTCCAGGATAAGCTGCTTTACCTACAAGGAGAGGAGGGTGTTAATCATTATTCCTAACACCAATGTAGTAGAGGACACTCTTCCCTCCTACGCTGGCATGAAGCGCTATGTATCGAGCTTTTAGGTCCTAAATACCCGACGCGGAGAGGTTAATATTCTCCTCTTTATTCAATCATCCAAGCTGATTGTTCCAGAAGTGATTTCGAGAGTCTCCCATGGCAAAGGGGCGGAGGGGAATGGCGAGACTCTTATCTTAAGTGTGGAGGCGCCTTGGTCAGCGGCGTATGGACTGGACTGAGCTGGAGGAGATAAAGGAAACACGAAGAACGAAGTGATTCGATGTTGACTTATCGTACAGAAGCGAGAGAAGTCTCACTAGCCGCTTGGCGCCGGAACCGGATATCTACGAGGACAAAAGTGCAGGGTGAGACCCCACAGGACGCAGTCCGAGGAGGCTCACCGCGCTCCCGCGGAAAGCGAGTCATTCCCCGCAGCCCCTACCCACTCAACAAAAGTCTCGAAATCGAGTCTTCAAGAATCCTGCCAGTTAGTTGAATAAGCTCCTGAAAAAAGACCTGCCTGGTGGCAGGTCTTTTATTAGGAATCGTGTTGGATGATATAGCGCAATCCTGCATACGTATTTTTGAAAGTTTTCATCCCTTTGTCGAAGTATTGGAACGACAAGGCTAGCTTTGGTGTAATTCCTACCACAAGGCATTCAGTCCCCACTAATTGCAGCGACTGATTTAATTGCCTCAAATGTCTGCTGAACTGATCATTGAATTTATGGATCCCACTTAGATCGATCAAGGCATATTGAATATTCTCTTCTGTACACTCTTTCAATAGAGAGGAAATCAGATGGTCCACTCTTTTTTCATCTAGATCACCGATAAGCGGGATAGCCACGGCATGGTCCCACACTTTTAAAATAGGAATCGAAAGCGACTCAATAAGGTGGTCCTTTTGTTCTTCTTCCTCTGCTTTCGTCGTTACATCCATCAACATAATGATGTAGTAACTGTTTTCTCCTTTTTTATTTTTCATTGGTGTAATCACAATATCTGCGACAAACCTATCCTTTATGTTGATCCTCACTTGATGTTTTTGAGTTAGTTCCCTCATACATTCTCGTTGCCAGGCCGGATTAGCATGAAAGTTGTCCATATTCTTTCCAATTAAATCATCCGCGTGCTCGTATCCGTATAACGGAGCAATCTTCGTGAAAAGACTTCTGGCCTCGTCATTCATCCACACCAGATCGTAATTGAGGTCTGCAAGTAATATATTTTCACCTATGCTATTAAGCGCATCAGTCATCGTCAGATCTGAGGTCGTCACAGCCATCCATTTTCCCACCTTATTCAATTATTTTACATTTATTATATAATCATTTCTCTATATGGTATAGAGGGAAAATCGTCGAATGTTTTCATGTCAGGAAATATAACCAATTGAAATTTATATGTCAGATTTTCTAACATAACAAGTGACATTGGTTTCGTTTTCCGATATTCTATATTCAATAGAATGAATAGGAGGAGATCATGGACCTTTTTGTAAACCTTCGACCTGCTGTTGAGTCCCTTCGGATCATCCATTACACATTTGGGAGTGAACCTTAATGAAGAATCACTTGAGGACAGCCGTTGAAAGTATGAAAGAACATTACATTCAAAAGCTCATTGATGCAGGAATCTATCAAGCATCTGATGAAATGCTCCAGTCATTGACATTGACGGAGCTGGAAGCCCTGGCCTCCCGGGTCGAACGTCCATAAGGAGGCGCAATACCGAGGAGGAGAAGTGATGTCATCTTACAAGCACAAAAAAGTCATATCGATTGGTACAGTCAATGAACTCACAGGTCTCTCCCTCAGGCAGATTCGTTATTATGAGGAACGAGAACTCATTTATCCTGAGCGTACGAAAAGAGGAACACGCAAATATTCTTTTTCTGATGTTGAAACCTTATTGGAAATTGCTGATAAACGAGAGGAAGGTGTGCAAACGTACGAAATCCGAAAAGATTTACAGTCTTCCCATAAAGGCAAGGTCATGGAACGAATGCTACGCGGGCAGCTGAATGCCCATTTTCGAATGAACAAATGAATCCATTACAGGCAGCCCGGACACCCCTAGGTCCAGGGCTTTTTTTTGCTGTTTTTTCGCACACTTTAAATATCTCGACATAAAATATCTTGACTTCAAAATAAATAGAATGTATAGTTTTATTTAGAATTCAAACTATTTTATTTCAAGGGGGAGTACAGTATGACAAATTTAACATTGGATCAAGTGCACAGCAGCTTGAATTTTCAAATCAAACATATGATGGTATCAAAAGCAAAAGGAGAATTTGAGTCCTTCGATGTAGCGTTCTCTGGTGACCTTAACGACTTGCCTTCTGCACAAGTGACGGTCACGATCCCCGTCACTTCAATCAATACAGGGAACGAACAGCGTGACGGACACCTTCGTTCTGGGGACTTCTTTGAAGCAGACGAATACCCAAACCTAGTTTTCCGCAGCACGTCCATTAAAAAGATTTCGGATAACGAATTCGAAGTGACCGGGGACTTCACGATAAAGGAAACGACTCATCAGGAAACCTTCACAGTGGAATACAACGGCACTTCCAAAAACCCGATGGACGGAAGCACAGTTGCAGGATTTGATGTGAGCGGAAAAATCGATCGTGAAGCTTATGGATTAACGTACAATGCTGCTCTTGAAACAGGCGGCGTTCTTTTAGGGAAAGATGTGAAATTCGAAGGAAACTTTGAGTTTGTGGTTGGAGAATAAATCGCAACTTTCTAAGAAAGCTGAGTCTAAAATTAGACTCAGCTTTTCTTCATTTAAGATCAGACCCCTTCATCACAAGACTTCTTCAAGCAGTCCAGTCACTATCAAGAAAGTTCGTACACTTGGAGTCTGATTTAAGTCACTTTCACATTGAGTTAGGAAACGATTCCTTACCTGAAATCTATCCCTTCCTCTAAAATGAATAAAACCGCCCACACAGATGGACGGTTACATCTCAAAATATAAAGGATAATGCAGGCGGCAGCCTTCATTGAAACCATGCTGACAAACCGGACATTGATAGGATTGCATATAGTCCTGAATGGTCAGCTCATGACAACAGTTTCCACAGAGAATGGCACGCTCATCCCACATGCTCCTAGGCCAGCGGCTCGGTTCATGATCTGCATGTTCCTGATGACATGAATAACACGCAAAATATTCATCGCAGCAGTGAAAACGAATAGCGATGATATCAACATCACTATGATAGTGGGCACACCTCGTTTGACGATCTACCTGATTCCCTTTCACTAAAGGTGCCTTCCCCATTCGACTCTCTCCTTTAATTCTCTCATCTATTATTCATATAGAACGATTATAACACGGTCATTTACCAAAAAAAGGTGTACCAGTTCATCCATATTATGGATGAACTGGTACATCATTCGCTTCGATAAAGTGGTAAGAAGACGAATAGAAGGAGTAGCAGGAAGGTTACACTCAACACTCCTGTCCATTGGTAATTTTCCCATAACGATCCGG
Organism: Halobacillus sp. AWM4_238; assembly: GCF_056158265.1. Classification (NCBI taxonomy): domain Bacteria; kingdom Bacillati; phylum Bacillota; class Bacilli; order Caryophanales; family Bacillaceae; genus Halobacillus; species Halobacillus sp. AWM4_238. Next base: position 3,750,833 of record NZ_JBSWSY010000002.1, on the reverse strand, counting down.
TGGCTGTACTGCCGATCGCTACGCCTAAGTAATAGCTGATCAAGTAGAAACCTGATGCCCCGCTTTTATGATGGGTGGCGGATTTGCTGACAAGGGCAGCAGCCATGGAATGCGCGACAAAGAATCCCATGCAAATGAGAGACAGTCCCACAAGTATTAACGGTCCGGATGGAATCCCTGTAAGAAATGCACCAACGATGAGAACGGTCACCCCTGTGAACATCACTTTTCTCAGACCAACCACATCCGAAATGCGGCCCGCAAGAGGTGGTGCAAGTACTCCAAAAATATAAGCAAAGTACGTAAGGGCAATCCATTTCAGCGACCAGTTGAATGGTTCTCTCTGTAAATGGAAGGGGACATACGTCCATATAGCCGTAAAGACAATTTGAAGCAGAACCCCCATCATGAACAAAACCAGCATCGAACGGCTTTTCAAATGGACAAGCATCCCTTTAAGATCATCCACGATTGCTACATCGGTATTCTCGAAAAAACGCTCCTTAGGAAAAAGAAAGAAAAATAGAATAGCAGAAAGCAGTCCGAATGCAGCAAAAATGAACAAAGTGGACTGCCAGTTGAACAAATCTGTCACGTACCCACCTACTACTCTCCCCCCCATGCCTCCGAGGGCATTGCTGGATATGTACAAGGTCATAGCAAGTCCCAAGTGCTTATGGGCGACCTCGTTCCCTAAATACCCCATCGCCGCAGCAGGGATTCCGGCTAAGAAGAATCCTTGGATAAACCTCAACGCAACGATCCCTCCAAATGATGGAGTGAATGGCAAAAGAACCAGTGTCCCGGCCGTGATGAACAGAGAAACTTTCATAACCGCACCACGTCCGTATCGATCAGCAGTAAAACCAAGAACGAACAGCCCGATCACCATCGCAATCACACTGGCCGACATGAGTAAACTGGATTCTGTAGCGGAGATTTGGAATTGGTCTGTAAACACAGGGAGTAAAGGCTGAAACACATACAAGGTAGAGAAAATGGATAAAGAAGCCAGCATCAAAGTCAGGGTGGCCCGCCAAAATTCACTTTGATGTGGTGTGTACGGTTGTCTGCTTTTTTGTACGGCTTCCATATCCATCATCCTCTACTTATGAGTTAAAACGGTTTGGGAATGACTTTAGATCAATTCCCCAAACGAACGGCAGATAGAAATAAATCGCTACTGTAATCAAAACGATGGCTGCAACGTTTAACCACAGCCCTGCTTTAGCCATGTCTGGAATTCTCAAATATCCACTTCCGAAAACGACGGCGTTCGGAGGCGTCGCGACAGGAAGCATAAAGGCACAGCTTGCCGCTACACCAGCAGCAATCATCAAGCTGTATGGGTGGACCGAAATAGCGCTGGCAAGAGAGGCCATGATCGGGAACATCATCGTCGCAGTGGCTGTGTTGGATGTGATTTCCGTTAAGAAAATGACTAGCGCAGCAACGATTACAACAATAAGAATGAGATGGATCCCTTCTAAAATCGTTAGTTGTGTGCCAATCCACTCAGCGAGACCCGTTTCCTGAAATCCAGCAGCAATAGCAAGCCCCGCTCCAAACAGAAGCAGTATTCCCCAAGGGAGCCCTTTTGCCGTATCCCAATCCAAGAGGTAATCCCCTCTCTTGTTTTTAGAAGGAATCAAGAATAGTAGAATCGAAGCACTCATCGCAATCATCGTATCGTTGATATTTTCATTGATGTGCACGAGTAAAAAGGACCGAGAAATCCATGCCACTGCCGTTACCGTAAACACGGTCATGACGATTTTTTCCTCTGTACTCATCACTCCAAGTGCACGCCTTTCTTCTCCAATAACTCTTCTTCCACCAGGCAATTCTTTAATTTTCATAGGATAAGCAATTTTGACTAAGTAAAACCATGCGAGTGCTAGAAATAGAATTGTCAAAGGAACACCGAACGCCATCCAACCAGCAAAACTAATTTCTATGCCGTAGGTTTGTTCGACGACAGCTTTGAAAATCGTGTTAGGTGGTGTTCCAATCAGTGTGGCAAGTCCTCCGATGGAAGCACTATAGGCGACTCCGAGCATAACTGCTTTTCCGAAATTAAAATTTTCGTGATCCACCGCTTCCCCTTTTTTCTTCAATTGTTCAGAAGCTTGATAGATGACGGCCATGCCAATCGGGACCATCATCATCGCTGTGGCTGTATTGGATATCCACATGGACAATGTTCCCGTCGCAACCATAAATCCAAGCACAATTTGTTCTGTGCTTGTTCCAACGGAGGCGATAATGAACAGAGCCATCCGCTTATGCAGATTCCACTTTTGCATAGCAAGGGCAATGAGGAAACCGCCCATAAACAGGAAAATCGTATTATCTCCATAAGAAGAAGCCGTCGTTCCACCATCCAGCCCTCCCGTTAGAGGAAAAAGTATCAATGGCAAAAGGGATGTCGCAGGAATCGGGATCGCTTCTGTAATCCACCAGGTAGCGATCCAGATCGTGCTGGCTAAAACAGCCACGGCACTTTGTGATAATCCATCCGCTTCCAAAAAAATCAGTGTAAGCGCAAACAAAAGTGGACCTAAAAAAAGACCTACTTTTTGACGCGTATCAAAAGACGGGCCAGGGTCGTGACCTTCTGCCTCTTGATTGTTCATTACGCCTGGTGAACCGCCAGAGCCACCAGTAACCGTAAACCTCAATAAATCCTTCGCCTCGTAATGCAACTTCCAAAGGCGACTCCAAACACCCGTGAACGTTGATTGTGCACCCATATTCATCCCCCTCTTCCTAATTATCAAATATGTATGAATATTTACAAATTTTATCATAAATGGTCTCATCTTGTAATAAATTCGCATCCACTTAAGAACAATGATCTAAAAAATGGGAAAAATAAACACACCAGGTCATCCATAATATGGATGACCTGGTGTGTAAAAATATTCCTTATCCATCTTATTTCTTCTTATAAAGGAGGTAGTGCTTCCTTACTTTTTTGAATTCTTTGAGCTCATCTTCCCATTGGTCTCTCATGTCTTCGACAGACTCTCCGCTTTCTATGGCTTCCCGGATCCAACCATTACCAACTAAAAGGTCAAAGAAAGAGATACCCTCCGCATTTTCAGCACGGAATTGGAATTCTTCCGGGTACATGTCATGAATGGTTTTCACGAGATATACCCCGGTCTCAACAGCATTGAATTCTTCACGATCGATGACATGGATCTGCACCCCATGCGTCAATTCCTTTGCATGCTTCGAGAAAGAAGGGGTAAAGGATGCGGCTCTGAACCTTACTCCTGGTAAGTTGTACGCGTTCATCTCTGTAGCTAGCTCTGTACTATTGATAAAAGGGGCTCCGATCAATTCGAAGGGTCGTGTCGTTCCGCGCCCTTCAGAAACATTCGTCCCTTCCATCAAGGCCGCACCTGGATAAACGAAAGCTGTGTCCACGGTCGGCATGTTCGGTGAAGGAGCAACAAATTCAAGGCCTGTCTCCTCATAGTCCATACTTCGCTTCCACCCTTGCATTTCCACAACCGTCAAATCTGCACCAATCTCAAACTCATGATTGAACAACTTCGCAAGCTCCCCAACCGTCATCCCATGGCGAAGCGGGATTGGATAGTTTCCGACGAACGACTTGTAGTCTTCATCTAAAACGGGACCTTCCACTTTTTCTCCACCCAGCGGGTTCGGGCGGTCAAGCACGATGAAAGGAATGTCATTCTCCTTTGCAGCTTCCATTGCATAAGCCATCGTGTAGATATACGTGTAAAAACGTGTTCCTACATCCTGAATATCAAACAGCAACACATCAATATCTTCTAACATTTCTGAAGTCGGTTTACGGGTCTCTCGGTAAAGACTGTACACCGGTAATCCTGTTTTTTCATCAGTATAAAACTCGACATATTCTCCCGCCTGAGCACTGCCTCTGACTCCGTGTTCCGGTCCATATAACGCCGTCAGGTTGATATCTTCATCGTTGTGTAACAAGTCTACGATGCTGTTCAAGTTTTGATCGACTCCGGTAGGGTTTGTGATCAGCCCGACATTCTTACCTTGTATGAGATCTTTTTCTTCATCTAAAAGGACTTCCACCCCAAGCTTGAACGGTTCTCCTTTTTTATGATGTCCTTTGTGTTTGCCTGGATTTCCGTTATGGTCCGCAAAAACAACCGAGAATGTGGACCACGTCATAATTAAAACGACCGCAATCATCCACCACTTTTTCAAAGTAATCCTCTCCCTTTTGATTATTTTGAAGAAGGGCGCAAAGCCCCTCTCCCTAGAAAATCGCTACTAGTAACTCAGCCCCGAACCATATTTGAACAACACGCCATCTTCGGATCCTGGAATCGTCACAGGCAATTGGCCGCCCGGGTTATTTTCACCGAAAATGGTGGCGGCGGTAGCTTCAAAACTCGCCTTTCTGAAACCGTACTGTGCAATATAAGCATCCACCTCCGGATAAGCCATGATGTCATAAGGGTTACGGATTCCGACGCCGATCACTTCCGCATTGGTATTCGTCATCACATCTTGCATCAACTGCATTTGAGGATGACTTTCGGAACGAGTGTACACATTGTACGTGTACGTTCCGAAGATGACTTTGTCTGCTTCAGACACCATTTGTTTTTGCTCAGCTGTTAATTCACGTTCTTTTGTATTGATTAAAGTCGTGTTTGGATGATGGGCGGCTACAGCATCCGCAAGACTAGAAATAAACCTGTTTCCAATCACCACAACCTGGTCATTTTCTGAGGCGTCTACAGGCAGAACTCCCTGATTTTTCACGAGGGTAATTGAACGCTCCGCCGCTAGTTTCTCCACAGCTTTATGTGCATCCGATCCGACCACTTCTTCCGCTTCTGCGATTTTCTCATCGATCGGTTGAGGCGTTTCTTCTTTGATGATTCCCCGGTTCAATTTCAATGTAAGGATCCGTTCAACAGAATCTTCAATCGTAGCCATTGGAATTTCCCCAGACTCTACAGCTTCATAGACACCAGAAGCAACTTCTTCTAAACCTACAGGCATAAGCGCAATGTCTGTACCGGCATTGATCGTTCGAATAACGGCATCGACCGGTCCGAAATGTTCAGCGATCGCCTTCATATTCAAAGCGTCTGTGACAACGACTCCTTCATAATTCATCTCTTCACGCATCAATCCCGTTAGCACTTTTTCTGAAAGGGTGGCTGGGAGCGCAATTTCAGAACCATCCTTCTGAGAAGTCACTTTTGTATCATCGATTTTCGGGAAGGTAATGTGTGCAGTCATAATCGCATCGATGCCCGCATCCATCGCCTGTTGGAAAGGATACAACTCTACTTCTTTCAAACGCTCGAGGTCATAAGGAACTTCAGGTAGACCGAGGTGGGAATCTGTCGCCGTATCCCCGTGACCCGGGAAGTGCTTGGCAGTCGCTGCTACCCCGTGTTCCTGCAGCCCTTTCGTGTAGGCTACGCCCATTTTCCCGACCAGTTCGGGATGTTCTCCGAAAGAACGAACACCAATGACAGGGTTATCAGGGTTGTTGTTCACATCCATAACCGGCCCAAAGTTCATGTTGATCCCAAGAGATGATAATTCAGCTCCAATGACAGAACCTACATCCTGAGCGAATTCTTCGGAACGTGTTGCACCTAAAGCCATATTTCCAGGCATATCCGTTCCTGATTGAAGACGTGTCACAATGCCGCCTTCCTGGTCAATCGTCATAAGCAATCCATATTTTTCAGAGGCCGCTTGATAATCAGACACAAGCGTCGCTGTCTGTTCGGTTGTCACCACATTTTCTCGGAATAATATAACGCCGCCCAAGTGATATTTTTGAACTATCTCCTCAATCTCCGGGAGCATTTCCGTTACGTTCTCCCCGTCCCATTTTCTAAAATCCGGCATAAGCATCTGACCGACTTTTTCCTTCATTGTCATGTTGGAGAGTGCATGTTGGACAAGGTCGTACCGTTCCCCTTGCTGCTTTTTGATGGTCGGTTTGAAGTCACGCTTCTCTTTCTTTTTCTTTGAACGATCCGGCTTGTAATCAAGGGCGATTCGGTCTTTGAATGAACCATTGGATACCGTCACCCACGCTCGTCCAGGCTGCCCTGTGAAAGTGACCGTACCGTCATCCGTGATCGTAGCAACGTTTGGATTTTTCGATTTCCAAACGAGTCCTTCATTCACCTTTGTAAAATGTCCATCTTTATACACGTTCAGGGCAGATAGAGTAAACACATTCCCTTCCATTGTTACATCTGCCTGCGGAACATTCTCAAAGATAATCAAGTCTGATTGCTCACTCTTTTCAGCAGCATCCACCTCTGCTCCCATGAACCACGACGGCAGCATCATGTCGATGGTCAGTGTGAAAATGAACACCCATTTGCCTGCTATTTTCATTCGACACTCCTCCTTTATTTATCTATTTGTAAAAGGCGCCTACCTATCCAGGAAGATCCTTTTGCAAAAAATTTCGTAGAGTAGTACCCATGCAGAAGACAATTTATTGTAAACGTTTACATATTGTAATAAAAGCTTATCGGAAATAGGTATAGTCGTCTATACCACTTAAGGCCCTAATCCTCTTCAGAACCTTTCATTCCCAAAACTTTCCTACTGATTCGATAGACTTATTTTGAAATTTCATGTCAGTATATTTAGAAACAAATAAAAAAAGAGGACACCTGATCAGGTGCCCCCCTCTATTAAGATGCGCTCTTGAATACGGCCTTTCCTTTTTCTACGGTAAATTTCGGATATCTAAAGGCGATGGCTAACAGACCCGCCACCATTGTAAGTAGAGGGTAAATGCAAAATGGAACAATCGCGACTGGAGAAATGCTGGCGACACCCGCTACCGCCAAAATCTGTCCGCCATAAGGGATGATCCCTTGAACGGAACTGGAAAAAATATCGAGGATACTTGCTGAGCGCCTGCCTTCGATGCCATATTCATCAGAAATCTGCTTGGCGAGCGGACCGGCTGTGATGATAGAAATCGTATTGTTCGCTGTCGAAAAGTTGACGGCCGTCACAATACCTGCAATGCCAAGCTCTCCACCACGATTGGAATGGACTCTCCCGCTCACGGCTTGCAGTAGAAATTCAATGCCGCCATTAGCCCGGATGAGTTCCACTAGACCACCTAACAATACGGCAATCATCGCAAGCGTCTGCATGTTCGTAAATCCATCCCCTACGAGGGTGACGAATTCCATGCCGGAAAACTTCCCAAGCACAAGTCCAACCCCACCGGCGAAAACAATGCCGCCGATCAGAACATAAATGACATTTACTCCGGCAATCGCGAATCCGAGTACCCCTAGGTAAGGTAAGATCTCAACAATGTTGTACGAGTAATCATTCTGCAGGCTGGCCGTTGCATCGGCGGTCATCACACCAAAAATAATGGCTGTTATGATGGCTGCTGGAAGAACGATGAAGAAATTCGCTTTGAACTTCTCTTTCATTTCTGTTCCTTGTGTACGGACAGCTGCTATGGTCGTATCGGAAATGACGGAAAGGTTGTCCCCGAACATGGCACCACTCACAATCGCCCCCATCACTAAGGCAAGGCCGATGTCAGTCTGCTCGGCTACACCCAATCCGATGGGAGCCAGGGCAACCACCGTACCTGTAGACGTTCCCATAGAAATCGAGATAAAACAGCCGATGACAAACAATCCGACGACCATCCAACCGCCAGGCAAGTAGGTCAAGCCTAGATTGACGGTCGATTCAACGGCCCCCATGCCGGATGCTACGGAAGCAAATGCTCCCGCTAGTAGAAAAATGATGACCATTAAGATGATGTTGGGGTGTCCGCCCCCCTTGGTCAATTGGGATATTTTTGTTTGGAAATCAGTCTTCCGGTTCATCGCTAAAGCAACGAGAATTGCCGCGAATAAAGCGACAAGGACAGGCATTTGATAGAAATCTCCTGTAGCGATTCCCGAACCGATGAAAAGTAAAATGAAAATCGCAAAAGGAATGAGTGCGAAAGGGTTGCTCAATGATTTTGCCATGATTGGACCTCCTAAAATATTTTAAACTCATCAGAATAGTCGGTTTTATCCCGAGAAGGATGAATGGTTCAAAGCGAAGAAAGCGGCAAATAAAAAAGAGCCCTCTTATATAAGAAGGCTCTCTGAATCGTATCCGTTCATTCCTTCTTATCTCTCAAGTGATCAACACTTGCTGGAATTAGCACCGGCCAACCGATGTTGGTGGTTGCTGAAGCATCACAGGACCAGTTCCTCTGCTTCTCTTGATAAGAAATATTCAATTGAGTCAATGGTAACTTTACAATAAAAACCATTCGATGACAAGCGTTTTTTTCATTCTCACCTTTCGTAGCGGCCGATCACTTCCATCGCTTTTTCAGAAGCGGAGGTATCGATGGCATCATTGAAGTCAATATCCCCACGTATAGCGCCGTTTGCGTCATACATCTCAAACTGTTTCTTAATATCATCGATAAACATTTCCCCGTTCGGGTCGAGTCCTGTCACACCGACTTTTTTCCAAACTTCTGTGTCCTTCAACGCTGTATGCTTCGTCATGATCTCAATCACTTCATCCAGCCCCTCATCATAAAGGAACGCGTCATTGTAATCGCGCACCCCCTTCAAGTAAGCGGCCATAAAGCGGACGGACACGTCGGTATCTTTTTCAATGAAATCAGGCGATCCAAGAACCATGGCAATTTGTGCATCGGGAGCGAAATCTGTGGCATCACGGAAGCGGACGTGCAGGTTCTGTGCTTCCCCTTGAGTGATCAGTGGTTCAATTTGAAGAGCGGCGTCAATCGACTTGTTGCCCATCGCGGCAAGCATATTTCCAAAATCGGACATGAGCACGAACTCGACATCCCCTTCGGTCAGCCCTGCATGTTGAAGCATCCGCTGGAAAATGTAATCATCCACGGCGTTTCTCGATGACACGGCAATCCGCTTCCCTTTCAAGTCACTGTATTCTTTGATTTCATCCTGCAGATCTTCACGAATGGCAAAGCTGAAATACGAGCTGCCATCAAAATAGTGCCCTTTATCAGCAATGATTTTTACATCAATGCCTTGAGCGATAGCATTGAAAAAGGAAGCTGTAGATACGCCACCGGCAATGTCCACTTCACCTGCCGCCAGGGCTGGTAGCATATCATCACTGTTTGCGAACGTCGTGAACTTGATATCGATGTTGTAGTCATCAAAATAGCCTTTTTCCTCAGCGATATAAAAACCGGCCCCAGAAGCAGCACCATCTTCGGCAATGACTACCGTTGTTTTCTTATTTAATGGAGCAAAATCACCATCAGGAGTTTCCTTATTCCCCTGGTCCTCCCCACTCTCGCCAGAGGAACAGCCGAACAACACAAAAATGATGAACAGAAAAGAAAACAGATGACATACTTTTTTCACCATGGGATTTTAATCCCCTTTCTTCTGCTATTTTCGCGAACGCTGCACTTCATCCTGAAGATGGTTCCAAATCTCTACAAAATGTTCCGCCATCACAGGATCCGCACGTACCTGCTCCATGTTTCTCGGTCTCGGCAGACGGATTCGTTTCTCATCAATGATGGTACCGGGCTGTGAACTCATTAAAAGGATCCGGTCACTAAGTAGGAGCGCTTCATCTATGCTATGGGTAATAAATAAGACCGTTTTCTTCGTCTCCGACCATATATTCAATAGTTCTTCCTGCAAAATGAATTTATTCTGCTCATCAAGCGCGGCAAAAGGTTCATCCATGAGGAGAATCTCAGGGTCATTCGCAAAAGCTCTGGCAATGCTTACGCGCTGCTTCATTCCACCGGAGAGCTCTTTCGGATAAAGTTGGGCGAACTTCCCGAGGCCTACTTTTTCCAAGTAATACGTGGTTCTTTCCTTGATCACATCCTCAGGTAAATGCCTCATCTTCAATCCAAAACTGACATTGCCCTCAACCGTCAACCACGGGATGACGCCGCGTTCCTGGAAAACCATCGATTGCAGCGGCCGTTCTTTCTTACTTTTGGCAATCGAAAACGTTCCCCCGCTCGGCTTTTCTAAGTTAGCTAAAATCCTTAAGAGGGTCGTCTTCCCACAGCCGCTCGGCCCGACGAGGCAGACAAATTCCCCGTCCGCAATATCAAGCGAAATATTTTCCAGTGCCGTCACACGGTTTTCTTTCTTATAAAACACTTTCGTCAAATCTTTGATTGATATTTTAGCCTCCATCCCCTGTCGCTCCTTTCATCAATTAGCGCCATGGCAGCAGTTTGGCCTGCAGTCCCCGGAGAATGATCGAGAACAAGTAGCCGAAGAACGAGATGAGCACAAGTCCGACAAACATTTCTTTCAGCAGGAAGGCTTTATACGACGTCCAGATCAAATACCCGATCCCGGAGTTGGCTCCCATCATTTCCGCAGCGACGATCGTTAACAGCGCAATCGCCTGCCCCATTTGAATCCCTTCGAGCATAACCGGCAAAGAACCGGGCAAAGCAATTTTGAAGAAGAACTGCTTCGAATCGGCGCCGTAATTCTTGGCCACATCCAAATAAATCCGGTCAATGTTCACCACGCCCGCAACGGTATTAATAACGACTGGGAAAAACACACTGCCCGCAATCGTCACCACTTTTGAAACTTCACCGACACCGAATAAAATGATGATGATCGGCAGAAGCGCAAGCGTCGGGATTGGCATCAATGCCATAATGAGCGGCGAAAGAAAATGCCGAATTGGACCGTAAAGCCCCATCAAAAGACCAATCACGATGGCAGGGATGACACCAAGGAGAAACCCTGCAAAAATCCTGAACAGAGAGATGCCGATATGATGGAACAATTCTCCGCTCATCCCCATCGCCCAGAACGTGCCGACGATTTCTGTCGGAGGTGGGAAGAAACGCGCATCGATCAGCCCCGTTCGTGATAAAAACTCCCATAGCAATACAATGAAAATCGGTGATGCGATCGTCAACATCTGCTTCAGGCGATGCTGCATCTGCCGCTTTTTCCATTCTTGTTTTTCCATTTGTAAAGGGTCGATCACAGATTCCCTTCGGCCGTCTTTCATACTCACCACCTCTACCGCTAATTTATGAGCGAACGCCCAATTGTGTGAAATTCACAGGTTTAAATAGCCAGAATAAGCTTGGGTGCGCACAAAAAAAAACGCCATACAGGCGTTTCTTATGATGGATTCACTCTTATGAAGTCATGATCATCACCTACGAGATCTGCCCCTTCAGGAACCCGGATATACAGAGCACTTCCATTCCAATGGGAAACCGTTGTATCGTCCCACATGGATGCATGATTTTCATCAAACATACGATAAGGAAACTCAGAACCGAACATATGGTATTTCAGGTTCAATTTCTCCCCTGGATGAATCGATAGTGTCGACCTTTCCATATGCACCACCGGCGTGTACTTCTCTTTCACTTCGTATCCGTTAATCATTAGTGGTGTTTGATAGAAAATCACCTCGATGTCCTTTGTAAGGTCATCTGTACGTTCGACATAAATGTTGATTCCGTCCACATCATTGTTTGAGACTTCCAGATTCATTGGATCACCGTTATAGGGAAACACCCATCCTTGAATTTGCCATTCCGCCAGCTGATCGGTATTTCCATTTGACACTGCATCATAGAATTGCAGAGACTTCTGTTCTTCCTCTGCGTCACTCATTTGTCCTTTCAACTCTGTATGGTTTAACGGAATCAGTAGAAATACGACCATCGAGAGGATAAGCAGGACAGAGTAACTGGCGACCATCCACAATCCCACCTTCCTTCTCCCCAAGCCGAACCGTGAACTTTTTTTAATGAGAAGGCTCAAAGCAATCAAGACCGCAAGTATAATTAAAATCGGTACGAAAGCGACGATCATCATCCTTTCACCTCCAAACGATTGGATATCAACACGGCTAATGAGTAGAAAATCGTCGTCGCAGCGAGCGTCTTAAGTGTAAACAACCACGCATGGCTTTCTTCAAAAAAGAATTGAAAGAAATACACTTGCGCTGGAAATCCGCCACTCGCTAACAAAATCATCAACCCAACGACAACAACCGGCAGAACAATGACGAACATTTTGTTCAACTGAATAATCATCCCAGCCAAGTAACCTAAGCTGCTGAACATGAAAACGAGAAGAATGGCGGCCAGTATTCCCAACAGCCATGTACCCACATCGCCAGTCCCCTGAGTAAGCAGCATTTGCTCTCCGCTCATAAAGACAGAAACGAACAACTTTAACGCAAAACTAGAGAGTAATGCGGTCAAGGCACCAGTGGTACAAATGATGAACAAAAAAGCAATCGTTGAGAGTGTGCTCGTCTTCCTGTTCGTAACAAAGGCGAAATCATCTTCTCGATAAGCTCTCGTGGTCAAAAGAAAAGCCGTCAGAAACCCCCAGAAGATGGTGAAACCGAGGACGATGTCTGCGGTAAAATAAGTGATGTTCACATCATACCCTGTTCTCCCACTGCTCATCTGACCCGAACCGTTCAAAGAAAACAAAAGCCCGAGAAGCTGGATGATCACAAGAGATGTGAATACGCCGGAGTAAGCTCTCCATTTATAGCCGACTTGCCGTTTGATGATTTCAGACGCCTGCACTTCGATCAAAGACATCATCCACACTCCCCTTTCCATGTCGATTTTCCGTCAGATAGATACAAAGATCATTCACCTTCACAGGCGAGACTTGCACGTCTGCTTGTTGTAAGCTTCGGTAGGCATCTTCCTTAAGATCATTTTTTATAACAACATAGCAGGTATCAAACGCCTGCTCTTGGTTCCATAGAATCTCTTTATCTTTTAATAATGGTGCGACGGCGTCCTTTTTCCCCGAGAGCCCTACCGCATATTCTTTCAAATCATCCATCGACATTTGCAGCGTCAAGGCCCCTTCGTGAATGACCAGCACCTCTTCTAACAGGTCTTCCATTTCTTCTAAATGATGAGTCGACAGGAGAATCGTCCTTGGATGGGCTAAGTAATCCTTCAGCAACGCACGATAAAAATCTTTTCGAACCGCTGCATCCATTCCTGTGGTGGGTTCATCAAAAACCGTCAACGGGGATCTTGATGCAAGACCAACAATCATATTGAACGTACTCTCTTTTCCTTTCGACAGCTCGTTGTGATGCTGCTTTGGATCGAATCCAAAATAATCGAACAAACGCAGAGCCAAATCGTGATCCCAATGATGGTAGAAGCGCTTCCCTTCCTCGAGGATCTCCTTCAGTGTAAGTGCTGTCGGGAAGTTCATAGCATCGTCGATATAAATGGTATTGGCTGAGACGAACAAATTGTTGAACGGCCTCCTCCCGTAAACCTCGACCGTCCCTGACTTTTCTTTCATTAAGCCTGCGATGATTTTCAGCATCGTCGTTTTCCCTGCTCCATTTCTGCCGATCACTCCGACAATTTTGTTTTCTTCAACAGAAAAAGAGAGGTCGTTCAATGCGTTCTTCCGATAAAAACGTTTGGTCAAACCTTTACATTTAATCGCCTTCATCCTTGTTCCCCTTTCCAAGCATCCCTGACGAGTGTAATCGTGTCTTCCTCTGAAAGCTCCAAACGCGCGGCTTCTGTTACAAGATCTTCGACTAAGTTTTTCAGTGTCTGGTTTTTGCGTTTATCCACAATAATCTGTTTGGCGTTGGTAGAGACAAACTTTCCAAGTCCCCGCTTGTCATAAAGAATCCCTTCTTCAGCAAGCTTCGTCAGACCTTTCGCGGCTGTAGCGGGATTGATGTTATATAAGTCGGCCAGTTTGTATTGTGAATACACTTTTTCATCTGCCTTAAAATTCCCATGTAAAATTTCGCTTTCCAGCCATTCGGCAATTTGAATATAGATCGGCTTCAAGCCGTCGGTATCAAGAATCAAACGATCGCCCTCTCTCTGAATGGGTGCATTAGTGTTGTAATGTAGTATATGGCTTTTTCTAACATTTGACAAGGGAAATCTTACAATTAGACTTGAAATTTTCTTACTACTCATAGACACTTAATGTGATGTTTGTAAGCGATTACATATTTGGGAGGTTGTTACGGATGCTTCGAGGAATAACGAATTTTTTCGACCGGATGGTGCAGCGGTATTTGCCCGATGCATTTTTGTTCGCCATCATTCTCACACTCGTCGTTTTTGGTTTAGGGATTCTCTTTACAGGCAGTTCCCCCGGGCAAATGGTTCAATTTTGGGGAGATGGTTTCTGGAACCTGCTCGCGTTTGCGATGCAAATGTCGCTCATCGTCGTTACCGGATACATATTGGCCAATACACCACTCGTCAAATCCGCTCTATCTAAGCTAAGTACACTAGCTAAAACTCCAGGACAGGCAATTTTACTAGTAACTTTCGTTTCTGGAGTCGCTTGCTTAATCAACTATGGCTTCGGCCTTGTCGCCGGTGCGCTGCTTGCCGTCCATGTGGCTAGACGTGTACCGAATGTAGATTATCGTTTATTGATGGCTAGTGCTTACAGCGGGTTCATTCTTTGGCATGGAGGATTTTCAGGATCCATTCCTCTGACGATCGCGACAGAAGACCATTTCTTAGCGGATTCAATCGGTTCCATCGCTATTACAGACACATTGTTCAGCGGAATGAATCTATTCATCATCGTGACCTTACTTCTTTCTCTGCCCCTGCTCAATTGGTGGTTGCTGAAATCCAGTGGTGACTTGAGCAAAAACAATCTCGATTTTTTAAAAGACGAAGATACGACCGAACAGCAAATGGCCGCTACCACCGCAGACCTGACCCCTGCAGAGCGGATGGAAAACAGCAAGATGATTTCGCTGTTGATCGGTGCGCTTGGATTGGTCTTCGTGGTCTATCACTTTGTCCGAAATGGGTTCGACCTCAATATTAATATTGTGAACTTTATTTTCTTATTCCTCGGCATCCTTTTCCACCAGACACCAAGAAGATTTTTGAACAGCGTAAACGATGGGGTGAAAAATGCAGGAGGAATCATCATCCAATTTCCTTTTTATGCGGGGATCATGGGGATGATGGTCGCTTCTGGTTTATCTGAACAAATGTCCAGTTGGTTTGTCAGCGTGTCAACAGAATTTACATTCCCTGTACTCGCCTTCATCAGTGCTGGCATTGTCAACTTCTTTGTCCCCTCCGGTGGTGGGCAATGGGCGGTCCAGGCTCCCATCATGATTCCAGCAGCTATGGATCTTGGCGTAAGCACGGCTAAAACGGCGATGGCTGTGGCCTGGGGTGATGCGTGGACAAACATGATCCAGCCGTTTTGGGCCTTGCCGCTGCTGGCAATTGCGGGACTTAAGGTTAAAGACATCATGGGCTTCTGTGCCATCATCTTGTTTTGGAGCTTCATCCCAATCTCCATCGCTCTTCTATTTTTCAATTAAGTGTACAACTTCATAAGTTAGCAGGATTGCGTAAGTTTCAGTTGTAAACTCAGTTGATTAGCATTTAGTAGCTACGGAAAAGATCGGGGAATTAAAAAGGATCGCCGTCCAATTGCTGGACAGCGATCCTTTTGAGTTAACCTGTTTTATTATTCTTACGACCCTGCTCGTGTATCATTTGCTTCAGTTCATCAAGATCATTCATAATCTTCGCCATATCTTTACTTTCTTCCTCCGCATGTTCGGAAAGCTGCTGGGCATTGTTGACGATTTCACCAATAATCAGATTCAAAATGATGAATGCAGAAACAACAATAAAAGACACGAAATAGACCCAAGACCATGTGATTTCAGCAAAAATCGGACGGAAGACACCGCTTGCCCAACTCTCTAATGTAAAAACCTGGAATAATGTCAACGTACTAAGGCCGACATTTCCAAAGTATTCAGGAGCAATGTCTCCAAAGAAGGTGACCCCGATAATCGCATACACATAAAAGATGATGCCCATCAGAATCATGACAGACCCGATAGCAGGAATGGCAAGAAACAAAGCGCTCGTCAGTCTCCTTAAAGAAGGGACAACGGAAATCGTCCTCAATACACGGAGCACCCGTAAAATCCGTAACACGCCAACGAAGTGAGTGTTATAAAGGACAATACTTCCAAATACGATGACAAAGTCGAAAATGTTCCAACCATCTTTAAAGAAGTGGCTACGGTAAACGACGAGCTTTAAAATAATTTCAATTGTAAAGATCGATAAAACCAAAATGTCTAAAAATATGAATAACGACTGAAAGTTTTCATAGATTCTGTCATCTGTAGAGATTCCGATAATGACAGCATTGATCAAGATAACCGCTAATATAAAGCGTGAAAAACTTTTATGTTCGATGAAATGGCGTAACTTGATTCTCTTCTCCCCACTTTCTCCCCTATAGGACTCTCTCGTCTTTTATATAGGATTTAGGCTCAGCCGTCAATCCCCTTTATGCCCACTTTTGGACATCGACACACAATTGCTGATAAGCCTTTGATTCATCCATCATCTGTTTATCGGCATACACTTTCGAAAGCCACCTTAGCGGTTCCGGTGTACTCGGTTTGAGTTCCATTTCCATTTGGAAACATTCGATGGATCGATCAAGCTGATGAAATCCATAGTATAGTTCTCCAAGCTCCTGCATACAATCAAGATCTTCACGAATTTCGTTCATCCGCTCCACTTTTTTCATGAGAGAGCTCTTCTTCGGAAATGTCTGCAAGGAGTTATGGACATCCTCAAGCTCCTTCGTTTCAAGCAATCGTATGACAAAGGCGTCCAACAGATCAACAGTCTCTTCCGGGTACTCCGCTGTGAACCGTACCATGAATGGTAGCAGCTCCCCAGGATCCTTGTGAAACCGGTCTTCTTCAAGTAAGGCCTTCACCTGCTTGTGTTGGGCAGCATTCAGATTAAGCTCACGATCTGTGTAAAAATGTGCTACGGCGGTTACATTTTTATTCATCAAATGGTGTTGGAAAAGATCTTCCGTCACGGGTTGGAAGGATGGAATCGCTTGAGACAGTTGCTCAAGTAAAAAGGTTCGGCTCTCGCAATCGAAATGAGGAGTGAGTGAATCTCGATACGATTGGTAGCTTTCTGAGGTCGGCTCGTTGAAAAAAGATGATAACAAATGAGAAGACGCTTCGATCCAGCGGTCTTCTTTTTTCAAGAGTTGTTGGTGGTCTTCAAAGGATGCACACTTTTCCTTAAATAGAGGGTCACGTTCCATGAGCGTATGCGATTGCTCTAAGTAATGATCGGCAAGTTTCTGGTAAGAGAGGTCATTGGCCATTTCGTTAACAAATCGGTTCTTCGGTGCAAAGTCACGCATCACCCGGATCACGCGATATGCTCCGGACAAGTTCCCTTCACGTCGGTATTGATAAAATAACGATTTCATATCTTGGAATAGTTGTTTCTTAGGAATGAAAGATTCAAAGTAGGTAAGGATTTTCGTTTGTTCCTGTCTGGAGTACAAATGTGTGATGTTCTTCTTCAGCTGAGGATAGCTGATTTTTTGCAGCGGGGTGTTTTGTTCAAGCAAGGCATGTATGAAGGGGTGCGGTGCTTCGTACACCATTCCCTTTTTGAACGCACGGGCTACATAGGAGTGAAGCTTCAGCCTTGTCGTCCGGACGGCAGTCAGATATTTCTGTTTATAAAAGAAAAGCATGTAACATTCAGATTGATCGTCGAAAGCTTCCACCAGTTGCATCTGTTCATAAAAGACCGCACGAGATGGAACGAGAGATACATTGTTCTTTTGCTGCTTCACTTGAATGGTCATTGGTTTCATATCATCCGCCTCCCTCTTTCCTCCACTATACCACACCGGACGTCACTGTAAAAAACAAGTATATATGTAGAATATTTTGAATGATTTGATTATAATGGTTCTAAAGATCTATAAAAAGGGGTGAGAAGGTATGAGCGCTCAAATACTATACATCATCATAGGTACCTTCAGCTGCATATCGGTGATGAAATTGATCCTGGTCGTTAATCCAGGGAATGGAAAACAACAACTGAATGAAGTGGGCCTGTCTCTCATCCTTGCCTTCATATGTGGATTCCTCCTCACATGGATCCCCACACTTGCATTAGTGTTTCAACAAACGATTCCTTTCACCACCCAATCTTTGCTTCTTTTCGGAAGTCATATTCTTGTTTTTACCATTTTCTTATTTCTTATCTTTCTTTCGATGAGCTACATCGGGAACAAGAAGTTCAGAGCCGAGCCTCTTCACCAACATAGTCTTGGATTGCACCTGTTCTTGAGCTTTGTCATCAGCAGCTTCCTGTTATTTTACACGTATATCCTGACCAGCTTTTATACCGACACCCATGTCCTTAATGAAGAAAACGTGATTTCTTCCCTGCTTTTGTTGATTGGAACGATTTATACAGCGACAAGAATCTTTGAACATATACATATTGAAGAGATCATCATAAGAAAAACGAGGTCTTCCTTAACGACTCATGCTTTGTTCGGTTTGATTAGCATTGCTCTTTGTTCTATTCTATATGCTTTTATTGAACGTCTCTTCTTAGGAAGCAGCTTATTAATGTCCGCCATAGAATGGACGAGCGTCCTTACCTTATTTACAATTACGATCACCTATATTGAGCATCAATTTACCCATCAACAAAATCAATTACAAAGGAAACATGAAGAACTGCAGGAACAGGAACAAAAATACCGATCCCTTCATGATTATAATCCTGATGCCATCTTCCATTTAGATATGGAGGGCCGTTTCACATCGTTCAACCATTACGCCTATGAACTGACCGGTTATCCTCATGAAGAATTGATTCAGCTCAGCATTCCCGATTTAATCGTACCCGAGGAAGCTCAGCGAGTGGTCCATTTTTATGAACGGGTCAAAACAGGAGAAACAGCCAACTTCAAGTCCTCCTTATTGACGAAAGAAGGAGAACAGCGGTACATCCTTGTCACTGGCATCCCTATAAAAGTCCAAGGCCGTGTAACCGGGGTGTACGGAATTGTGAAAGATATTACAGAAGAACGAATAGCCCAGGAAAAAGTCAATTTCCTCGCCTATCATGATGAACTGACATCTTTACTCAACCGCAGGGGGATGAAAAAAGAAATTGAAAAGCTGACCATGGATGAACAGCGTCCTTTAGCGACCGTACTGATTGACATTGATCTTTTCAAACACATCAATGATCACCTCGGCCATATGGCCGGGGATGAGCTTCTCCAAATGGTAGCCGGACGGCTCAAAACTATTGTCAGGGAAAATGATTTGATTGCCCGCATCGGTGGAGATGAATTTCTCCTCTGCTTCCCTGAAATAGAACATCGACTGTCCGTGCGTCAAACCATTGAAAGCATCCATGAAACGATGAAAGAAATCTTTACCATCGGTGATTTTTATAAGGACGTCACGCTAAGTGTCGGCGTTTCCTATTTCCCTGAAGACGGAAAGGATTTCGACGCGCTCATCAAGCACGCAGATATGGCCATGTATGAGGTGAAGAGAAATGGTCGGAACAACTATATGGAATACGCCGCCGCTTTTGAAGAGAAAAACGTCTCTGAAATCGTCTTACTCGAAGAGCTGAAGACCGCAATCGACAAAGAAACCTTCCACCTCCACTATCAGCCGAAGGTTCATCTGGATTCGGAAAGATTCCAAGGAGTGGAGGCTCTCATCCGCTGGAACCACCCGGAGAAAGGAATGATCAGTCCTGGGTGCTTCATTCCACTCGCTGAACGGAGTGATTTGATCATTCCGCTTGGATCTTGGGTTTTGCGGGAAGCTTGCCGGCAATATGTCGTATGGGAGAAACAATACGACATCGACTTTCATTTGTCCGTCAATATCTCAACGAAACAGTTCTTACACCCTGACTTCACTCAGATGGTGCTTGACACCCTTGAAGAAACGGGCATGTCCCCACATAAACTCGACCTGGAGATTACCGAAACCCTGGCGATTGAAAACACAGAAGCAACCATTGAAAAAATGCGTATCCTACGTGAGGTCGGCTTGCAAATGACGATGGATGACTTCGGGACCGGGTACACATCCCTCAGTTATCTTTCGATGTTCGAACTGGACCGACTCAAAATCGACCGCTCCTTCATCAGCAGTTTATCAAGCAACCGAAATCATGCGGTCATCGTTCAATCAATCATTTTCGTTGCAAAAAACTTAGGCATTACCGTGACTGCAGAAGGTGTAGAGACCGAGGAACAAGCAAACATCCTGAAAGAATGGAATTGTGAAGAAGCACAAGGATTTTACTATAGCACACCTCTCCCAATAGAACGGTTAGCCGAGGAACTGGAAAAGGAATCCGTTCTTTCCTCAAGGCTTTAATCTCACGCTAATCTTTGTAACGATGGTGTCATACTCGTAAAAATAAGACCTTTCTCAAAGATCTGTCAACCCAGTAAAACTAGTAAAATATTTATCTTGTGGTTTTTTGTTCCAACAAGAGAGTTTGAGAGAATTTTCAAAAATCCCTGCTGTTGAAAGGCTTATCATTCTCTTTCGAATCTATTCATCTATCTCTAATCCTTCTATGGAAATATCATCCTCCTTTGTTACAAAAGTTCAGTGGTACGATGGAGTCGTTCCAAAAAACAAAGGTTTCAAGGAGGAATTTTCAACATGATGAAAAAATCATTGATTGTATCAGGAGCGCTCGCTCTATCCTTACTAGCATCACCAGCCACTTCCCTGGCATCGACAGGTGAAGTGCAGCAAAATGTACAAGTAGAAACAAAGACCATTCAAATAGATTCCGGTCAATTGAACGACTGGATCAGTAAAAATGAAGATGCATTGAAGAACAACAACCTTCAAAAAGTAGATTTCCAATCTTTCTTTGATCAGTTCGCTCAAAAATATCAACAAGCTCCAACTGAACAACCAAAGCAGGAAGAACCAAAATCAGAAACACCAGTAAAAGAAGAACCTAAACAAGAAGCACCAGCTCCGCAACCTGAAAAAGAACAAAAGCCAGCACCAGAACAGCCAGCTGAAGAAGACGTCCAAAAAGAAGAAAACACACAAGAAGAAACAACATCTGAAGTATCTGCCTTTGAAAAACAAGTCGTTGAATTGACGAACCAAGAGCGTGAAAAGCAAGGACTAGCGCCACTGAAACTGGACACAGAACTAAGTGCCGTTGCTAAAGACAAGTCTCTGGATATGCAGCAAAACAATTACTTCTCTCACAACAGCCCGAAATACGGTTCACCATTTGATATGATGAAGTCTTATGGCATTGAGTACCGTACGGCTGGAGAGAACATTGCCATGGGTCAAACCACTCCAGAACAAGTTGTCGAAGGCTGGATGAACAGCCAAGGTCACCGTGAAAATATCATGAACCCTAACTTCACTCATATTGGTGTGGGGCATGCTGAAAACGGAAACTATTGGACGCAAATGTTCATCGGTAAATAATAGTTTTATAGACACACGCCACCGGAATTTCCGGTGGCTTTTTTTATTGAAGAATATGGCAGGATTGTGGAAGACTTGATTTCGAGACTTTTGCGGGAGCTTAGGGGCTCCGGGAAAAGGTTCGCTTTCCGTGGGCGAGTGATGAGCCTCCTCGAGCTAACGCTCTGCGGGGTCTCATCTACCACGCACTTCCCACAGGAGTCTCACCGTTTCCCTCCGCCCCTTTGCTATATGAGGTTCTCGAAATCCCTCTAACCGTAACCGGACAAGTTATGTAATGAAGACCTGCTCATCCACGCCGTTATAGAGTCGTTTTAACCAAGCGTTCTGCACGAATAAAGCAAGGAAACAGGGTCCGGGAAACGTCCGCATGAAAACCGCATGGAGACACGAACGTGTGTGTCTTTCTACGGACTGATCCAAAACATTGCAAATCGTCGTTTCCCTGACCCCGTATCCATGGCCAGGAATTGTCATTCATTATTTCAACAAGGCAAGGCTCCCTACATGAATGCGCGGTGTGTGCTCACCGCCCGCCCCATGGAAAGCGAACTGTTTCCCTCCGCCCCATCCACTCAACAAACGTCTCGAAACTGAGTCTTCAAGAAAAGGGAGCGATTGTGGTAGAGAGGATTTTGATGATAAAGGTAGGCAATTTTCACGAAAATGTGAACGTAGGACTTTTTTTCTTTTTTATTTGTCCAATACCTATTGCAATTAGTCTGAATATTCCATAAAATCAATCATAATTTAACTATATCAAATTAAAAGGAAGTGTTCTTTTGAATACAAAAACGGTGAGTCATCTTTACAACGTTTGCCCCCTTTGCCACGGAACCGGAACTTATGAGGAATACGATGACAGCAAGGCCAACATGATCATGGACCACTATAGCCGAGTGAATCACGCAAGCGAAAAGACTGCTTGGAAGATGGCAGTTGAAGAAACGAGTTACAAGACGGAGTGCGGAAAGTGTCATGGGAATGGTCATGTGCTGAATGATGAAGGAGAAGAAATGTACCGCGCATTAAAGCAGTTTGCATAAGAAGAGGATCATCTCCACAAGAGATGATCCTTTTTTATTTCTCTCTTTATCCTCCTACAAGATCGGTGTTGCTTTCACTAGTTGCTGGAACATACTGCCACAACCTCTCTACCCAACTGAATCTTCATAACGATAGCCCCTCTTTTATGCAGACCGCTATAAAGGCTTTCCCTTTCCACCTCTAATTTCTTTATATAGTCCTGTTTAATTTCACTTTCAGTATAATCTTGTGGAAGTTTATAGAAATTATCGAGGTTGGGTAGCCTAAATATGTCATCCATGAGCATTTACTTTGAAACTGAGATAGTTTGAACGTATGCTTGAAGATGAATACATCAGGAAAGGTGGATAAACTCATGCTATTTGATTCTTATCATCTGGATAGTAAACAACTAGATAACCGATATGTGGTCGCACCCATGACTCGTATCAGCGCTGAAGCTGACGGACGTGCGAACGACCGCATGAAAAAATATTATCAGCGTTTTGCAAAAGGCGGCTTTAGTGCCATCATTTCAGAAGGCATTTATACCGATATGACCTTCAGTCAGGGGTACAACAATCAGCCCGGGCTTGCTTCAGATATTCACGCCGATGCCTGGAAACCTGTGGTTAACGCTGTTCACGATGAAGGAAGCATCATGATTGCTCAGCTTATGCACGCTGGCGGCCAGAGCCAGGGCAATGCTTACACAAATGAAACCCTCGCCCCTTCTGCCATCGCTCCAAAAGGAGAGCAGTTAGGATTTTATGGAGGATCCGGACCATTCCAAACGCCTCGCGCGATGGATGATCAGGACTTCCTAGAGGTGAAAAAAGATTTTGTTGCGTCAGCTCGTCGTGCAAAAGAAGCTGGTTTTGATGGCGTGGAAATCCACGGAGCGAATGGCTATCTTCTTGATCAATTCTTGACGGATTATTTGAACAAGCGTGAAGATGAATACGGTGGATCTGTGGATAATCGCCTGCGTTTCGTTCTAGAAGTCGTGGATGAAGTTCTTGCAGAAGTCGGAGAAGATTTCATTATCGGGATCCGCATCTCTCAAGGGAAAGTCGCAGACCAAACCCATAAATGGGCTGGCGGCGAAAAAGAAGCCGAGCAGATTTTCGGAGCCTTAGGAAAGACGGGGCTCGATTACATTCACGTCACAGACGGTGATGCAACCGCTCCTTCCTTCGGTGAAGATTCCAAAACACTTGCTGGTGCCGCCAAGACTTATAGCGGGATCACAGTCATCGCCAATGGTCAATTGCAGGATCCTGACCGGGCAGATAGCCTTCTTGAATCAGGACAAGCAGATCTTGTATCCATCGGTACCGGTGCATTAGCCAATCCTGATTTACCGAACAAAGTGAGAGACAATGTAGAACTTTACGCTTTCGATTTCGAGAAAATCCTGTTGCCACAGGCGGAAGTGAAAGACGACGAAATCAATGCTTCCATAAGAGAATAACCATAAGAAAAGCCCCGCTCCACATGCAAGTGGAACGGGGCTTTCCTATCTTTTCAAACGCTAAATCACTTGATGATCTGTACCTTTCGTACCATCCGACCTTCGATTTCCAAAACTTTAAACGTTAGATGGTCTTGTTCCAAAACATCCCCTTCATTAGGAAAATCATGAAATTCCTTAATCAGGTAACCTGCCAAGACATCTTCCTCTTCCGGGATATCCGTATCAAAAATAGAATTCAGACGACGCAACGTAATTTTCCCATCACAAATCACTTCGGTTTCTGAGATTTTATCGATAATGGCATCTCTCGCGACATCCATTTCGTCTTCAATTTCCAGGCCAATCATCGCTTCGATGACATCTTCATGGGTTAGAACGCCCTCAGTGCCACCGTACTCATCCAAAACAATGGCCATGTGTTTTTTCTCTTTCGTCATTTTTCTAAACACCCATTCAATCTTATGGAATTCATATACGACTAAAGGATCTTTGTATGCATAATCCATAAACGGCTTTTCCGGTTCCATGGCCCATGAGATCAAATATTTGGAGTGGAAGACACCGATGATATCGTCAATATCCTCGCCATAGACTGGATAACGGGTGAATGGGTGTTGAATGACCATATCACGGACTTCCTCGAAGGTAGCTTCCCGATCGATGGCAATCATGTCAACGCGAGGGGTTTTCAGGACGTCTTTCACATTCAAATTATAGAAATCAAGCACACCTTTAATACGGTGGGACTCTGCTTCATTAAACGTACCCTCTGAGTCTGCGATGTCGACCATCGTACGTAATTCTTCCTTCGAGATGGAAGATTCTTTCGGCTGTCCTTTTGATAAAGCTTTCGTAATCAATCCTGTTAAGCGGTTCAAAACAATCGTAATCGGTTTAAAAACGATCACAAAAAATCGGATGACCGGAAATACAATCATGGCGATCCGGTCGGGGAACGTAGCGGCCACCGATTTCGGAATCACCTCTGAGAAGATAATAATTAATACCGTTAAAATGGCAGATGCCAGCCCCACACTGAATCCATACTGAATGGCCAGAGTAGTTACCAGCGTTGGTAAGAGAATATTGGCGATGTTGTTTCCAATTAGAATGGTTGTGATAAATTCACTCGGTCGTGAGAGCAGATCTAGCAATTTGCCTGCTTTTTTATCGTTTTTGTTCGCTCTCGATTGGAGCTTCATTTTGTTTGCTGCAGTAAGAGCCGTTTCACTTCCTGAAAAGAAAAGCGATACGAACATCAATACTATGATCGCGATGATCACGGGACTATTCCTCCTTGAATGGTGGGTACAATTTTTAAGTAAGAGGGATAGAACATGACCTCCCTCTCCCTTGTTCACAGTTTACATTTTTTCAGTCTCAATTATATATACAAAATGCCAGTATCACCTATTGTACACTACATCCTTTTCCCTTAGAAGAAATATGAAAACTACACCTTCCGTTAACAGCCGGAATCCACCTTGAAAACCCGTGGATGCTTTTCTATGAAACCTTTATTGAAATGAAACGTAAAAGATAAGGAAAGCAGGTGACGTACATGAAAAAAATATTATGGAGCGTGTTTTTGTTTATCCTTCTCTTAATCATCCCCACTCAAGTATTTGCGGTCGAGTTTACGATTGAAGAAACGAACATCCATGCAACCCTGAAGTCAGATGGTTCCGTGGATGTGAAAGAGAGGCACAGATATGATTTCAGCGGCGATTTCAACGGCATCACCCGTACGCTGATCCCGAAAGAGACCTCTTCCATTACAGATGTAAAGGCTATCGAAAACGGCTCAGAACTCCCCGTTGAACGAGAAGAAAACCTCTATAAAATCTACCGGAGCGGCTCAAATGAAACCGTAACCATCGACCTTCAATACACGATCAACAATGGTGTCGAGGTGTTTGAAGATGTCGGTCAGTTCTATTGGCCCTTTTTTGATAAAAGCAATGAATCAACCTACGAGAATTTAACCATTACGGTTGAACCTCCGAAACCAACGGAAGTTTTGGCCGCTTACGGATTGGATGCTGCTTATGGTACAGGATCCACTTCATCGGATGGAACAGTCAACTTTCGTTTAGGTAAGGTCAGCGATGGTACAAATGGAGATATCAGGGTCGCTTATGAAGCATCTCTCTTCTCTGAAGCTCCTGTCACAAGTTTTGAACCCATGTTAGAAAAAATCCAAGCCGACCAATCAGAGTTGGATCAAACCATAGCAGCAAGAACAGAATCGGAAAACTGGTGGGGAAATTTCGCCGTGTATTTTCATAGTGCACTCGCTCTCCTTGCATTGGGACTTTTCATTTACGCCCTCTGGCAAAGAAATGAAACGGGCCGTGAAGCAGAAAGGCAAAAAAGCAGTACGGGCAGCTTTCCTAAAGAGAAAATGAGTCTGCCTGCGATGATGCTTTTTACCAATCATGGACATTTGCCTACCTCCGCATTGACAGCTGCTCTGTTGGACCTGGTGCGTAAGGGAAATATCAAAAAGATATCGGATCAAGAGTTTAAACTGAGTCATAGGCATACAGATTACCCACACGAACAACGGTTGATTGAATGGCTTTTTGATGACATAGCTGATTCAGACGACCTCCATTTAGTAGACATCGAAGCCTATGCAGAGGAAAAGGCCAATCATGAGAAGTATCGTTTGAACCTGAACGCATGGCAGGAGAAAGTCAAACAAGAATTTCGCGAGTACGAGGTTAGGGAAAAAGCACACGGACCTCGCTGGGTAGCAGGTGCAGCCGCCTTTACGACGCTTCCATTCATCGTATTGTTCCCGTTTTATGGCTTGTTCCTATGGATGTTTGCTTCGATCCTCCTCTTCATCTTGTTCATCAGCTTCAGCATTGGTTACCGTCCTCTGAACGTGGAAGGACGCAAGCTAAAAGAAGAATTAATACCATTAAAAATCAGTAATCAGTGGAAAGAATGGGAAAAAGAAGATCAAACCCTTGCCCTTCTGTATCAGGTGGGGATGGGAAAACGCAATCTAACCCATACCTCCGCTACTCCCCTATCAACCTCAAACGACGATTGGGTCATGTTCCTGATTCTCAGCGCAGCGGTGCAAACGAGCTTTGAAAGGGCTGATGAGCACGCCTCTGTTTCCGCCTCTACAGGCGACATTCATGCTGGAGGTGGCGGAGCAGGAGTTGGTGGCGGTGGTGGGGGATCAGGTGCCTTTTAAACCAGAAATGTCTCTACTTTTTTCAAGTAGGGACGTTTTTTTAATGTAGATCAATCCCTGCTATAACCTTCAAAATTAGACCGTCTTCTATTTCCATTTAGAATATTTAGTATATTAGAACATTACAATAATGTCTTGTCACGTTCTTTTTGGTCTGCTAGAATTCCAAACTATCAACTTCATACGGATTCCTTATATAAATGTGGAAATATGGTCCACAAGTCTCTACCTGGCTACCGTAAATGGCCGGACTATAAGGAAAGATGCTTTCAGGCTCTTTAATATGACCTGTTCTACCTCTTTCCTTTTTACTATGGAAAGAGGTTTTTTATTTATATAAGGTTGTCAGACATCCTACCTCCACAAGAAGGAATCCGTAAATTATTCCAAGGAGGAACACATCATGAATATTCTTACAGGACTACTCTCGTTACTTGCCATCGTTGGTTTAGCTTGGCTGCTCAGCAGCAACCGAAAAATGGTGAAATGGCACACCATTCTCGCCGGTTTAGCTTTGGAAGGCGTATTTGTATACACCATGCTCAATGTTTCCGTCGGTCAACAGTTGTTAAAGAAAACCGCTCTCTTCATCCAAAGCGTGATTGATTACAGCTCTTCAGGTATCGAATTTGTTTTTGGTCCTTTATTTGCTCAAACAGATATTGAGTTTTTGTTCGCGATCAACGTGTTAGGTGCACTCATTTTTATATCTGCATTGATTTCTGCTCTCTATCATCTACGTATTTTACCTTTTATTGTGAAGATCTTAGGAACGATTGTCGGAAAGCTATTAAAAACATCCAAAGTAGAGTCCTTCAGTGCTGTCGGAAATACATTCCTCGGAGTAGCAGAGGCCCCGTTACTCGTGAAGCCATACTTGGCTAGAATGACTCGCTCTGAAACTTTTGCGATTATGGTCGGAGGAACAGCTTCAGCCAGCGGTGCCATCCTGGTGGGTTATGTAGGAATGGGAATTGATTTGAAATATCTATTAATCTCTATTTTCAGCGTACCATTCGTGTCACTAGTTGTTGCCAAGCTCATCGAACCTGAGGTGGAGGAATCCGAACTGGATGAAAATGTCCGGATGGCCGGTTCAGGTCACGCAAATGTGTTTGAAGCGATCTCTGATGGTGCTGTAAATGGTGTGAAACTCGCTTTGAACATTGGAGGACTCTTGATTGCTTTCATTAGTATCATTGCATTGGTAAATGGATTGTTGGGTGTCGTTAATACCGACCTGTCGACGATTTTCGGACTCTTGTTCTATCCATTCGCCATCTTGATCGGCATTCCAATTCCTGATGCTTTTCAGGCCGCTTCATTAATTGGGACTAAACTCGCAGCCAACGAGTTTCTGGCTTATCGGGACCTGCAGCAAATGGTGAATCAATTGTCACCAAAGACAGTGGCCATTATGTCTGTTGCTTTATGTAACTTCGCGAACCTGTCATCCATCGGTCAATTGATTGTAGGGCTCGGATCTTTAGCACCCAACAAGCAATCCCAAGTCGCTAAACTCGGACTAAAAGCCATCATCGGAGGAACACTCGCAAGCTTCATCACAGCCACCTTCGTATCCATGTTCATTTAAAAAATGTAATAATATGTAAGACCTGGTCACCCATAAAATGGGTGACCAGGTCTTACATAATCATCCAATTACGCGAAAAATACATAAAAAAACCAGACCTTTATAAAGGTCTGGTTTCTTGTTGTTTTATAGATTAACTGTAACGTCAGCTTCTTCGCGAAGGTTATCGACGAGCTTTTGTGTCGCTTGTCCTTCGTTTTGACGAGTCAACTGTTGTTCAATCGTTGGTTTTGCTTCTTCATAAGATGGTACTTCTTGTTCCGTATCCATGCTTTCTTGTTGTTCTTTCATTTTGTCATAAGCTTCTTTGATTTCTTCTTCTGAAGGTTTTACATCACCAATTTCTTCAGCGACCAACTTGTCAATTTTCACTTGAGTCTGTACTTGAGACCTTACTTCTTTCTCACTCATTCCTCGCTCTTCAAGAGCCTTAAGAAATTCGTCAGCAGAACCGACTTGCTGTTGCTTAGCCAATTCTTCAAGGGTCTGGTTGACTTCTTTTTCAGACGCTGTTAATTCACGATTATTTGCTTCTTGCATTAACAACTCTTGTCCTACCAAGCTTTCTGCTACTTGTTTCTTCAATTGATCTTGATCAAGCTCTTGACCTGTCATTTGAGACTGCATAGCCGCTTGTTGGAACTGACTTTGATACGTCATTTCGAATTCTTCTTTTTTGATTTCTGTTCCGTTTACTTTGGCAACAACCTCTGGAACACCTTCAAGATCTGGTTCCGGAGCTTCTGGCTGCTCACCAGATTCAGCCTGTTCCTTTTCTTCTTGCTTTTTTTCCTCTTGATTATCAGAAGCGCCTTCTTCGCCATTACCGCAAGCAGCTAGTAAAGAAACGAACGCTACAAATAGTAAACTTAGCAACCACTTTTTATTCAATGTCAATTCTCCTTTATTCATCGTTGTGATAGCCATTGTAACACGGAACCACCGTCTGTAAACACTACACAAACGCTCTCATTCCTTCCTTTACACAATTTTAATTTCCAGAACACTGTCATGACAAGGCTTCTTCAAGGAATATTTTGTCTTTGCTACAAATGTGGAAAATTTGTGGAAAGGAAGAAAAGGATTTCATCAGCGGATGACCGGTGAACGTACCCCTTTCATCCAATCAAGAATAAAGGGTGCCTGATGAGGGTTGAGGAGATTTTCTTGGATCTCATCCGCATGGAAAAGAGCCTGCTTCTTACTTTCTTGATTCGTAATAAGCGTTCCCTCATAGCACATACTTCGAAAAATAATTTGGACACTGAACACTCTGTCTCCATTTTCATAGGTAGCAAATCCATTTTCGCCAGAGTATAGGCCAAACAAGTCGAGCTTTTTCAAATCAAGCCCCGTCTCCTCCTTCACTTCTCTTTTAACAGTAGAATCGAAGGTCTCTCCAATTTCAAGAAGCCCACCTGGGATGCCCCAAACACCATGATCTGAACGTTGTTGAAGGAGAATACGGCCTTCGTCGTCTTCAATAATCGCTCCACAACCGACCGTAAGCAAGGTTTCATGACCGATCATTTTCCGCATCGTCTGTATATAATCATTCATAACCTATCCCCTTTCCCACCTTTTTGAGCATATAACAAATGAAGAATGGAGTTGAATTGGTGAGTTTTCACCTCATAGCCGTGGTCTTCCCACCATTGATCAAGCGCGAATGGTCTGCGTAATACTCATCTTCGATTGCCTCAACCGCCTCTTCGTTTCCTAGTTCTTGATAGTTACGGAGGACGTTCTTTCTTTCTGACTTATCCTTAAACATCAAATCAGCAATCGCCACTCGCCCATAGTCGTCTAAAATTCAATGTATCTCTTTAAGAGCAAGCTCTTTATCCTCATCTAGTAAATGATGAAGGGCATAACTCGAGACGACGAAATCAGCCTCTTTATCGTCGAAGGGCAGTGAAAGAAAATGGCCGAGACGTGTTTCCGTTTGAGGATGTTTCTTTGCAAAGACCTTCAGCATCTCTTTCGCCGGATCAACCGCTACCATAGAAATCCCTTGCTTAAGAAAACGTTCGGTCAAGTTCCCCGTACCGGCTCCAATATCTACACCTTTCTCCCCTGGCAATGCATTCACCCACGCATTCACTCCTGCAAGAGCCTCGTCATAATGCTCATGAACATTAAAGCGGTACCCTACCGTTTTAATATTTTCATCATAATCTTCTGCTTGGTTGTCAAAATTCCAGCGATCTTTCCAGTTGGTCCGCTTCTCTTTCTGTTCTTTTAACTCCCGGGCCAGCTCCATCATCTGTTCCTCCTCACCTGTCTTTCCACTTAGCTCGATCATTCGGTCAATCGTTGCCACCATGTCTCTGATTTGAAGCATTTCTTCATAAAGGGATGAACGCTGAGTATGTAAATAACCCATAAAGTGATCGTTCTGTACCCTCGCATTCTTTATTTCAGCTGTAGACAGACCAACTTCTCTCAGAGCTAATATGGCGCGCAAGTCCGTTACATCTTCGTTCGTGTATGTACGATAACCATTGCTCGCTTTTTCTGGTGAAATCAATCCTTTTTCTTCATAGAAACGAATCGTCCTTGTTGTTGTATCTAACTTCTTCGCTACTTCAGTAATCTTCATGAAGAAATCCCCCTTTTCAAATCCCACTATAAAGGGTAACGTTACGTAAAGGTAAAGCGTTTTTTCAATCATCTTCCGTTTCAAATGATACTCACTCAACTCAAAAAACGACTAATAATCTAGTTCACAGGGTCATAAGCTTTATAGATTAAGTGAGAGAGTGTCATAATTTTCGGATAGCAGTTGAAAATCGTTGTAAGCTTTTATAGTATAATGGTAACAAACAGTTTCATAGCTTTGATTTCCGTAGAGGAGTGAGCAAATGTTAAAAGAATCTGACTTTCCCACAGAAGAATTAAGAGACCAATGGATAAAGGTGCGGAATAAGAAACTGGAGGAAATGGCCCAGTTCATCCAACGATACTTCCATCTCACAAAAGTCAGAGAAAACCCGGGCAGTTATGAAGTTCAGGGATATTTCTATCAACCTGGATTTGGTGAAGTCCGCATGGCGTTCGAATTCAGTTACGAGAACGTCGCTAAATTTACAGATTTATTTGATGAACCCATTGAAAAATAAGAAATTAAAAAAGACCCAGATGCTGGGTCTTTTTTTGTTCCTAGATTTAGAAATTACCATTTTGAGCTCAAACCTGTAGTCCCATTGGTTAGACTCTGTCTCTAATCATGGATCGTCTTATTTGCGTAAACGGTTGGAGTTGTTTCTGCTTGGGCTACAAGGACAGGCCACCAGAACGGGTTCCCTCGCCAACCCTGCTCTTTTTTTCCTTCCTGGCGAAGCATGATCAACGCGGGATGTTGTTGAGCTACTTTTCTAGCTACCGTCAGCTCCCCCGTTCCTTTCCCTGGGGTATCTGGAGAGTTTTCGAATTTCCCATCCTGTTTGAAGCGACGAATGTGCCTGTTTGTCTTCGTAAGCAGCCAGACAAAACCATCGTCCTGTGACTCAGACCCCAAGTAATCAAGGATGCCTTCGTATTCATCAAGATGAAAATCATGGCCAGGTTCCATTTCCAGCGTCTCATGGACAAGTCGGAGCATCTGCTTGGCCTTCTTCACTGGAATGAGGTAAGCCCCGTCCCTGGAGGTTCGTGCGTTCTTGATGGCTTTTTCAGCAAGCTGATCGATCTGACGTATCGTCTTTTCGATATGCGTTTTGTATCCCGTCTGAAATCCGACAGGCAGTATCCGTTTGTGCGGTTTTACCATCGTAAGACTGGATAATAAAATTTTGTTCGGGTTACAAGGCAATATGGTGTCGTTAAGATCTCTTTGAATAAAAACCACACCTTTATGATGCCCGCCGCGTTCAAAGGCGTTCCTCAGTTCCCGGTCGAACTCATGGATCCGTTTCATGACAGCATAAATCTTTTGTGTGGTGTAAAAACGGGTAACAGCAAGGTCTGCGACGGGCCTTGCTCCATACATTCGGGAGTGTTGCAGCACGGTATCCTGCTGGAACGATTTCGGATTTCTTCCATAGAAAAAGCCGATCAAGTTGTGAATCGTCACCCCACGGTCAAGAATCTGCCCACCGATAAAAATGTTCATAGGAGCTCGAAGCTTCAGCTCCCCCTTATGATCCAGCAGCTCGGTGACATCTTTTTCCGAATTGACCACGCTGCTTACCATGTATTCTTCATCCAACGAATGACGCACCTCTTCATAGACATCTTCGAAAGTCGGCGCAGGACTCTTTTTCAACGTACTTACTGAACGGATCAAGTCGTCATAAGATTCACGAATCAATGTATGGAACTCCTCCGACTCTGACCGGGAGCCCTGAATCAGTAACGTTTCAAATCCCTGAATCAATTCGGCCTGCCATGCATGGGCATTCTTCCCGCGTTCGGTATGAATGATAAAGGAATACTTTTGCTCCCGTCGTCCTTTCATCCGTTGCTGAAAACGACGGATGCTTGCTCCAACGATAAAATTGACAACCGCCTTTCGGATGTTCGTAATGTTTTTCTGACTCAACAGACGGTCCATCTTCACACGGCGGCCGTCCATCTTTTTCATGACCTCGAGCTCCTTTTCCTCGACCTCATGGTATAGGTAGGAAGCTAGGTGACCGTCTTTCTCACTTTTATCAAAATAAACATTTCCACCGATATAACGATCGTGAACAGGGACAAGCTCTGTAAACGCCGGGCGGATCGGTTCACACACTTTCCCTTCATGGACCTTCATCTCTTCCGGCTGCAGATAAAGGGAATAAGGCGTTGCGGTTACTTGTAGAAAAGCTGGGCGGTCGAGCGCTTTTCTTAAGCTATTGATCTTTGATGCAATCACCCGCATATGTTTGACGTTCTGTTCGCGTTTGTATTCGTAAGCGACACTTGCGAAGTCCGCTTCATCATCAATGAAGAGCACGCGTTTCTTTTGTAGAGACGGGTATTTTTCCATCACCGCTTGTTGCAGACGGTCAAGGTTGTGCGTCTCCTTTTTCACGATAAGGGCCAGTTTTTGAGATAATTCATATTTTCGAAGGTTATCAGGCATGTTCATAATATCGAACACTTGCAAAGCATCATGGTCAATGGCCCCTTCGAACTCTTCATGAAGACGCGCATACGTCTGTTTGACGAGTGCATTCGTCCCTTTCGTCAAAAGGATCACCATATCAAACCCATGATCATAGGCAAGCCCCATCACACCGATGAAGGTACGGGTCTTCCCTGATTGGATTTTCCCAAGCAGCATCCCCGGCCTGTGCTCCGTCGTATTTGTATCTTGAAGTTTTGCCATCGTCCGCAGCATACACTCACGAACAGGCTGCTTATATTGATTCTTTTTATTCAAATACTTGAAAAAAGCTCCGTTCGTTTTCAAGTTTTGGAATGTTACAGTCATCGTATCTTCTCCCTTTTACAAAACACGCTTATTATACATGATTGTTGAACATGAAAAAAGCAAGGAAACCTGGAAATGGTCTCCTTGCTTACTCTTCTTTTTGTACCGGAACATCCAAATCTTCTTCCTCGATCTTGCCGTCAAAAAGTTTGGACAGCCTCGACTTGGCCTGTTCTTTCACACGTTCATCTATATGGGATATCACTTGATAGACAGCATAAATAATGACTGCACTATCATCTGTAAAACCAACCACTGGGATGAAGTCGGGAATGACATCAACAGGTAAGATCAAATAACCTAAAGCCCCTGCAATGGTCAGTTTAGCTTTTTTCGGAGTATCAGGACTTTTGAAGGCATAATACAACAGCAAACTGTAGTAGACGATTTTTGTCCCCATCCGACTGCTGTATGTGCGGAGCTTTTCTCCATACTCATTCTCAGAGAAATAAGCTCGTCCCCATTCCACCGCTTTACGAGGGTCAAGGTTCTTCAAACGATCCTGATAGGTCTTTTGTTTTGTCATAGGCACCTTCCTTTTATCGGTACTATACTTTTTACTAAAATCCCTTCTTCTAAACTTCTAACCAAAATAATTCGTGTTATTTCCCAGGAAATCGACTCCATATATAGAGTATTCGACAGGGCTTTTTGGTTTGGTATTTGTAGAAGAAACACTAGTTTTGTCGAATGCGCGAATAACGCTTACAGTTTTTAGCCTATTCTGATACTTTAAGAGTAACAGTGTCAAAGTTTCCTATACTTATATTTTCACTGACAAAGGAGAGGTTCGAAATGGATCTAGATCAACTTGAATTGAATGCGACTGTAGATGAGACGGTTAAAACAAAACCGTATTACACGGCTTTAGTCGGCTGGAGTGTGCAAGCGATAGAAGTTGCCGCGCGCACGAACCGTCCATTCGTCGTTGTCGGACCTGCAGAATTTGCAAGCTATGCAGAAAAACACGAGATTCCTTTTGTAGGATGGGACTTCAATAAGATCAATGAAAGCTCGGATCATCTGTATAAACAGTTGAAGGACATGGGCGTCGAGCTTGCTGTTCCTTTATATGAAGAATGTGTGGAATGGGCTGGTGCCCTGAATGCGCGCTTCCGTGAAGATCCGCGTGTCTTCAACCGTTCCTTATTGCTTCGCGACAAAGGGATGATGAAACGTAAAGCACAGATTTCAGGCATCAAGGTCGGTGTTTTTGAAGAGGCTCACGACAAGGAAGACGTCCAGCGCTTCTTGAAGCGTGTCAACGAAGCTTTGTTGAAACTAGAAGGAGACCATCTCGATCCGATTCACGTCAAACCTTTGGACAAGGCAGGATCTGTCGGTCACTTGGCCATCTATAATAATGAAGATATTGAACAAATCCAGGATACGGACTTCCCACTATTGATGGAAAGTCACCTTGATGGACAGGAGTTCTCCTGTGAGGCATTCGTCCATAAAGGAAAAGTACGCTTCCTCAACATTACGGAGTATGTGAAGCTGGGCTATTCCAACTTCGTTCCCGCTTCTCCAAGCTTAGAAGAAAAACGCCCTTTGATCGAACGTGCTGTTCAGCAACTCGTCGACGCTTTCGAGATCGAATACGGCGTCATCCATCCGGAATACTTCATCACCCAGGACGGAACGCTACACTTTGGAGAAGTGGCGGCACGTGTGCCTGGAGGACATATTTTCGAGTTGATCGAGCGCGCCTATGGATTCAGTGCCTATGAAGCCCAAATCCTTTGCAGTGATCCAAATACAACAGAGGAAGAAATCCGTGAATTCTTCCCTGATCCCTACGATTATCAAAACTATGCCGGGTGCCTGATGGTCCACCCGAATGTTGATTATGTCGAAGATCTGAAGATTCCTGAAGAGCTTGAAGACCATCCATACTTTGAAAAACACGATATGTTCACGCCTCCTCAAGGAAAAGTAGCTGAACGTATCGGTTTCGGAAATCATTATGGAACCATCTTTTTCTATGGCCGTGACAGTGAAGAAATGACCGATTTGCTGAAGACCTACGAGCAATACAATTTCTACGTATAAGCGCAAGCGATAGAGAAAGGAGAGGTTTTATGCCTCAAACGACGAGTGCCCTTGTCGAACGTTTCATCTATGCTTTAGACGAATTGAATAAAGCTCCATCTTTTGCAAAATCAAAGTATCAGACAGATGTCTATCAGGAAGCGAACCGATTGATCGAAGCTGAAGACGGCTTCGAGAATTTATTTCAGCATGCCGGCCGTTTTGAAGAAGCAGGTGTATTCCAAGATGGTCCGTGGGAAACAGCAGAAAAACTGCAACCTCCTCTAGTAGGTGGTTCCTTGAAAGCGAAAGGGCTTCCGATGATCATCGAAGTCCTCAGCGAACTCCGTATGCTCGCGATCGCAAAAGGAAAAGCGACCAACCCGAAAGTTACACCTGAAATGGCTGAAGAGTTCTTGAACGAAGTGATGGTCTTGAATTTGAACCTCTTGTTTCCGGATGCCAGTGAGGTTTCCAGGATTGAAAAACATGAGAATGATGAGAAAGCCGGAAGGTTGTTTCAATTCTTATCCAACCACCTGTCATCAACGGCTCTGATCCAGACCCTGATTCATGAGATCAAGCGCCTGACAGCCCAACGTCCAATTATGGTGAAGCGAATAGTATCCATGATTAAAATGGCGAAGGAAATGGTCGATCAGGATTCGGAAGAGCAAGGGAAGACAGAATTGAAACAATTCATCGCAGCGATTGAAGGGCCTTCCAAACTGAGTGCTCAATTCAATGATGTCCATGCGTACCGCTCCCAGTTGAAGACACTGACACGGACGGACCTCATCTCTGAAAGTGTCGCACTTGCTCAATCCATGCGTGAAACAGGACTTGTAGCTCCGCATCATGCGACATTGATCCGCTTTTTGAGCAAAAGAAATCCCGCACTTCTTGCCTACGCGCTGAATTTGAACAGCAAAGGCAGTGCGAACCTTGAAGAGCACAGAGAACTAGTGATCCAGCTGATTCGGGCTTCCATTTTCCCGGGAACACGTCAGGCGATTTACGGCCTTTCCATGTTGCTTGAGCGTGGCGTGTTGTCTCACTCGCCAGTAGCCCCAGGGTTAAGACGCCTGGTTGAGCTTGATATTCGACCGGATGTACGAAACGCGCTTTATTCAACGACGAATACAGGCGAAGGGGTAACAGCGAACAGCATCCTTGTCGCCGGTACCATCCAAGTCCTCGGACAGCCACTAGGCGTAGGTCAAGGGTTCAACCCGACATGCCAGGCAGCCCGTGGCATCAGCTTATGGGCTCAGCACGCACCAGGTTTCTTACTCGAAATCATCCCGCGTGCGGCACGAGATGGAGATTTGGACTTCACCTTTGAAGGAACACCGATTCATTCAAAAGAACTCACAGGCGGACTTGCACCAGACCTTGATAAAGAGCTCGATCCTGTATCCCTGGTCCTCGTTCCACACTTGGACAAAATCTACAGTGAAATGATGACTCGTGTTGCTTTAAGAGGCGAAGACGGTCACCGCTGGGTGAACCCCGCTTTTTATGGAAACTGGGTACAGAAAGGATTCAGCTCCGTATTCGATCCAATTACCGGATACGTGCTCGACTATCCTGGTTTCGTCAAGCTTTTCTATGCGACACACCATACAGACTATAACGATGATTACGAATTGATCTATCCGAACCCTGTCGGCATTTTCATTACCAACGTGCACGGCAAACTGCTCGGTCTTCACGCCGTTTCAATTACAAGAATCACGAAAGACCCGAGTGGTGAGGAAAGAATATATTTCTATAATCCAAACAATGACGGCTCCCAAAACTGGGGACAGAACATTGAACCAAGCGTCATCGGGAATGGCGAAATGGAAGGCGAAAGCTCTCTTCCTTTCCACCAATTTGTATCCCGGCTATATGCGTTTCACTATAACCCTTACGAGCAAGGGGATGCCTACGCCGTGGAGAATTCCATCGTCGATGGCGTCCGCCAGCTGGCTCAAGAAAGCTGGGGGAAAGATTATACGTGGGTGTAAACGGAAAGAAGCCAGACTCTTTATGAGAGTCTGGCTTTTTTTGGAGCTGTGGAGTGGGTCTTATTAGCAGATTCTCGTTCTATCAGTGACTTTTGGCCGTTTATCGGTGGGTTTCCGCTATTTATCAGTGGGTTTGTAACACTTATCGGTGGGATTTGTGTTTTTATCGGTGACTTCCCCAATAAATCAGTATCTTGCAATAAAAAAAAGACTTCCGAACGAGTCGGAAGTCTTTTGGTCTTACTTATTTTTGAACGTTAGCCGCTTGTGGGCCACGGTCGCCTTCAACGATTTCGAAAGAAACTTGTTCGTTCTCTTCTAGAGTTTTGAATCCTTCGCCTTGAATAGCAGAGAAGTGTACGAATACGTCGTCTTGACCTTCTACTTCAATAAATCCGAAACCTTTTTCTGCGTTGAACCATTTAACTGTACCTTGTAACATGTTGTTACCTCCTGCGTGGATGACGATCCACATTGTATTACTATAATTGCTCTGCCTATTCATTCAAGACGAAAGTCACTTTCAAGTTCCTTTAGCTTTCATTCCTAACCGAACAAGAATAATTAACTTTATTATATACCCATTCTTAGCCCACGTCAACCTTTCACCAATTTTATTTTTTACTAATCAACGGAACGTCTTTCATTGCAAAATACACTCGCAGCAGCTGCTCAAGCTTGACGCCGGGATATTTCGTCTCCAGCTTTTCTTCAAAATCCTTTAATGACAATTTTCTTTGCAAATCCAAAGCGTATGCACTCACATCCATAAAGTCAGCCAGTGCCGCAAGCTCTTCATAGGAAAGTGGAGCTGTGTAAATTGTTCCTGCTGCTTCCCCTATGCTTTCACACCGGATCCGGAAAGCCTGAAACAATTTATGAAAAGGGGCCCTTTCAAAATACTCCACCGCATCGAATACATTTTTCATGCTCATCGTTCACTCTCCCCACACCTAGACCTACATGTTATATAAGTATGGCAGCAGTTAGAAAAACGTCCAGCTTTTCGGCTGATTCGGTTGTTGAAAAAGATCTATCTTCCGTCCACTGCTGACAGCCGCTCCACTTTTCAACAAAGTCGAAAGAGACACACAGCCCATCATCAATGAAGAGAAATTGGCGATATCAATCTCTATGGTCACTTCAGCCTCTTCATCTGTCGCCTGAGGTTTTCCTTTGATGAAATGCCAAACCGATTCATACGTCTCATTTAAAAAAGTATCCTGCACTTTCCAGCCAATTCTTATAGTATCCGTTCCGAAGCAGACCTCTCCCACTCTCTCTAGAAAAGCAGGAATGTCCAAGATCCGATACATCAGCCCCCGGCCTTCTTCGCTGACTTTGTGGTAAATGGAAAAGATGAGTTGTTCGTCGACATGGACAGGGTCATTCAGCAAATAAGCAAATTCCTGATCGAACGTCGGGAATAAGATGGACTGCACCTGATCTTTTTGAGTATGTAAAAAATAAATAAGTGAGCGATAGGCTTTTGTTGATGTATAGAAAAAGTTTTTTACATGCAAATCGTTTTGTAGAAAGTGATCTCCCTCTTTGAATTCAAAGGTGACGTATCCTGTTATCTTCCCTTCTTCCCTCACTCCGAAAGTGTGAAGCTCTTTCTTTTCAAGGAAAGCGAATCCGTACGCAGGGATGGCTGTTGCACCGTGCGTTTCTTTTGCCCACGTATCATAACATTCTTTCACTTCTTCCTGATCCTTGGCACTCAGCACCTCAACCTTCTCACCTTCATCACAGGCAGGGAGCTGTGAAGGATGAAATCGATACGTCGACAACCGAGGCCCTAACCCAAATCCCATTCGTTTATAAAACGCAGGCTGGAATGGATACAAATGTGCGACGATCTGCCCTTTTTCCCGGGCTTTCGTTAAGAATTCCTGAATGATCCTTTTTGCATGGCCTTGTTTTTTGTAAGGAAGATCGACTGCCACCGTACCGATTCCACCGGCTTGTAATTGCTGCCCATACACATTCATGACGTGGTCATAGGCAATATACCCACCTAAGAGCTGTTCTTTTTCATAAAGTCCAATGGTGTGAATATCCTCTTTTTCAGCCATTTTTCTCCGGTGTTCCGCGTATCTCTCCAGGTCCTCTTGCGTATGTAGTTTCATGCCCGGATAACACCGCCGTGATAAGTCTATGAATGCAGTGAAATCTTCCACCTTCTTAAAGCCCATTTCATCTCCTCCTTCGTATAAAACTAAGTCTAGCATACCAATAGTTCAGAGATTATGATGATACAAAAAAGACCCCTGGCTGAACAGGAGTCTTTTCCATCAAACTGCTGGAGGTCCGAATTTCCCTTTTCGGAAGTCGTCATACGCTTGCTTAATTTCTTCCATAGAATTCATGACAAACGGGCCGTGCGGGACGATTTCTTCACGGATTGGTGCCCCCGAATAGACAAGCACCTTCGTACGGCGCTTCTTGGATACCAACTTCAAATCACTGGTGCCGTCTCCATCTTCGCAGAAAGATAACGTACCAACGCCGTGCTTTTTCAAGTTCACGTCATTTCCCCCTGCCACAATCTCTCCTGCAAGGACATACAAAAACGCATTGTGGTTCTCAGGGAGATCAAGGGTGCAAGAGGCTCCTTCAGCTAAAGTAATCTCACTGAGCGTAATCGGAACCATAGAGTTCAACGGCCCTTCTACGCCGGCTACATGGCCAGAAAACACTTTGACCGATCCCCCTTCAAGAGGAACGACAGGAGCGTCTTCACCATATATATTTTGATAGATGGTCTCGGAGTTCTTCTTGTTTTTTGGAAGGTTCAACCATAACTGCAGCGTATGTGCGACATCGTCTTCCACTCCGTCTTCCGCATGTCTTGCCGCCCAACCGGCATTCATGTATTGGACATCACCAGGCTCAAGAATATCACGGCCACCTGCATTATCCTTGTGTTCCAATCTACCATCGATAACATAGGTAACGGTCTGGAAACCCCGATGCGGATGATCCGGGAACGTCCCTTTTTTGAACCAGTCTTCCGCCATTAGAATAAACGGATCGAAATCGCGCCACCGGTCAGCGGGCAGGACCCATCCTTTTTGAATCGCAGGAAAACCCATCTCTTGATATTGAACGTACCAATGATCGTTCACTTCTCTTTGAAAGTTTGCCATGTCAACCACCCTCTCATTTAGTTGCTATATCTACTATTTGGTTAAAAAAAGGGCTCCTCACCCTTCAATGTTGTTTTGCATTTT
Organism: Halobacillus sp. AWM4_238; assembly: GCF_056158265.1. Taxonomy (NCBI): domain Bacteria; kingdom Bacillati; phylum Bacillota; class Bacilli; order Caryophanales; family Bacillaceae; genus Halobacillus; species Halobacillus sp. AWM4_238. The sequence goes on along the minus strand of NZ_JBSWSY010000002.1, from coordinate 3,709,434 downwards.
CGTAAGGAGCCGGTCCAATTCTTCCAGTTCTTCTGTTGACATCCCTTTTGTTACCACATCGTTGAATGCTTCCGCGACAGGAACCACTTGTTCTTTCAACTCCTGCCCTTTTTCCGTCAAATAGAGTTCAAGTGATCGTCTGTCTTCTGTACTAAAGTTGCGCTTGATGAACCCTTTTTTTTCAAGATTGGAAGCCATCCGGGCAATGTTTGTCTTGTCTTTTTTCAAATGATAGGCAAGCTGATTCTGCGTCATACCATCCTTTTCCCAAAGCAGCATCATGATCAAGTTCTGTTCTGGTGCAAGGTTATACGGCTGCAACTGTGATTTCACATAGCCCGTCAGCTTTAAATCTGTCTGATGTAGTTTGATGCTGATATAATCTTGAAAACTTAAATTCATAGGCGATCTCCTCAAATAGTTGCTATACATACTATTATATTCTGACAAAAGTCCCCTGTCAAAAGCTCTGACCATAGAATACCTGGCACTTCTCCCATACCTTTAAGCTCGAAAGAGCAGAGATTCTGATTGAATCCCGCTCATCTACCGTTCCGCTTTATCCAATCCGAATCAATTGATATTAAATCGGGTTAAGTCACTTTCAACTGAGGCGTTTTATTAAGTCCCGCAGAAGGTCCGGTAAGGTTGATCTGAAGGTTCAGGTAATTCAGCATAAGCTTGCTGTTCTTCGGAATAAGCATAAGGGTCCTCCAAAACATAAAGCAGTTTTTTCACTACACTGAAATCCCCCTCTTCCACCGCGGCTTCAAGCGCTTCCTCTACCCGGTGGTTACGCGGAATAATAGAAGGATTCGATTTCCTCATTAAATCACGAACCTCTTCTTCACTGCTTTCCTGACGATCCAATCGCGCTTGCCACTGCTTATACCAGTTGGTAAACGCGGCCTTTCCATATACATCCGTTTCATTTGGGCGACCAAGTGTCAGGGCACGGAAGGTATTGGTATAATCCGCTTCGTTCTTCTCCATGATCTCTAATAAATCTTCAATCAATGGTTCGTCCTGAGCTTCCTCTGTCGTCATCCCCAATTTTGCCCGCATTCCGTTGAGCCAGTAGGTGTGGTAATACTTTTCATACTTGGCATGAGCTTCCTGAGCCATTTCCACCGCTTTTTCCTGTTCTTCATGGAATAGCGGGATAAGCGTTTCTGCAAAACGAGCCAAATTCCATGCTCCAATCGGGGGCTGGTTCATATAGGCATAGCGTCCTTGGCGGTCAATTGAACTGAAGACGGTTTTCGGATTGTAGGTGTCCATAAACGCACACGGACCGTAATCGATCGTTTCTCCACTAATGGTCATATTATCAGTGTTCATGACGCCATGAATGAAGCCGACGAGCTGCCACTGAGCGATCAAAGAAGCCTGCCGCTCAATCACTCTTTCAAAAAATGACAAGTAAGGCTGATCTGAACCAAGAAGGTCAGGGTCATGGCGTTCGATTGCATAATCGGCGAGGGCCTTCAGCTGGTCGTGATCCTGAAGACCGGCAGCGTATTGGAAGGTACCGATTCGTAAATGACTGGAGGAAACTCGAGTTAGCACAGCACCAGGAAGAAGATCTTCCCTCTGGACATATTCCCCGGTGGTCACAACAGCGAGACTGCGATTCGTAGGAATTCCTAATCCATGCATGGCTTCACTGATGATGTATTCCCTAAGCATCGGACCGAGAGTGGCACGGCCGTCCCCACCTCGAGAAAAAGGGGTGCGTCCAGATCCTTTCAACTGGATATCGAACCGCTCACCCTCAGGCGTCTTCTGTTCTCCAAGCAAGACAGCTCTTCCGTCTCCAAGCATCGTCAATTGGCCAAACTGATGGCCGGCGTATGCTTGTGCAATCGGCTCCGCTCCTTCCGGTACTTCGTTGCCTCCGAAAACATCGGGGTTCGGTTCCGTACTTACACCCAGCTTTTTTGCAAGCGCCTCATTATAGAGAACAAGTTCTGGCTGCTCGACTTCAGAAGGGGCTGTTTTTCTATAAAAAGCATCTGGGAGTTCAATATAACTCTGCTGCAAATTCCATCCTGTATGGTTTTTCATAACAATCTCCTTTATCGCTTCCGTCGTTTCTTCTACCATATCATAAGTGTTCCCCCGTTTTCTTTCCCTTAGGCACTATTAACCCTCATCATTCATCCTCACAAAAGCTCCCTTTTCTTGAACACTCAGTTTCGAGACTTTTGTTGAGTGGATGGGGGCTGCGGGGAATGACTCGCTTTCCGCGGGAGCGCGGTGAGCCTCCTCGGACTGCGTCCTGTGGGGTCTCACCCTGCACTTTTTTCCCGCAGGAGTCTCCCCATTCCCCTCCGCCCCTTTGCTATATAAGTGTCTTGAAACCACTTCCAGAATTAGCAGCTTTCCAGTATATTGATAGTTCGTCAATCCAACTAAATACAAGCAGTCATCTGTACTATAAGGCTTGCTATGAAAAGACTTTTTTTACTGTAAAGCAGTGTTAATGCAAAACGCTCCATTCGTGTAAGTGGGTTCGCTGCTCTCTCTCGAATGGGGTGGTTGGGAAGCTGCGAGACTCCCGTGGGAGAAAGGAGATCGGCGAGATCCTAGACGATTGGCTTCCCAACCACCCCTAACTCTCAACTCAGCAACGAACCCCGAAAAGTCTCGAAACTGAGTCTTCCAGAATCCTGCCATTTAGTAATATAATTCAAAATAAGACCTACACCCTTATAAAGGACTAAAGAAGAAAACCCGCCCCTGATCCAGGGGCGGGCTGTTTCACATGAGCTTTTCAATCTTAGGAAAAAGGCGGCAGGCGTTTTGATAAAAAACATCTTCCACATGCTTCGAAGGAATAAACGCACCGATGAACTCGGCGTAATCCTTGATCGCGACGAGCGGCCAATCGGAACCGAAAAGCAACTTCTCGTAATGATCACAATAGGTCAACGCATGACGGACATGGTCGAAATGGTTGTCGACAAGCCGAGCATCCAGTTCTTTTTTCGTTCCGACGAGCCATCCGGATAAATCGGCATACATGTTGCGGTTTTTATAAACCACTTCCGCTCCTGTCAAAACCCAGGGATCCCCAAGGTGGGCCATCATAAAGTTGACGTCACGCCTTGTAACGGCGACTTCGTCCAGTGTTAACGGGTGGGAATACTTCAGCAATCCCCGTTCGGAATACGTATCTCCTGTATGGAAAACAACAGGAACATTATGATAAGCGGCAAGATCGTACACGGGTTGATAAATGTCGTCATAGGCATAAAACGGGTAGTAGCCGAGATAGATTTTAATCCCGACGACCTCCGGCTTTTGAAGCTCGGTTTCCAAACGGTCCAGCGCGCCCTGATCCAGAGTAAACGGATTGATTCCTGGACATACTCCCAATGTCGATGGCAGCTCTTCGTCCAGGTCAAGCCCCATCGGCGTCTGGACTTGGCGGTCTGGAAAGCCTTCTCTTCCTTCGGTCACGCCCATGCCGATGGCAAAAGCAACATCACCCGCTTCCATCTCTTTACGCAATCCTGCTTTTGTATAATCGACACGGGATAAGTCCTGTCCTGTGTCTTTGAAACTTTGGATATTGGAAAAATGGATGTGTGCATCAATGATCTTCATTCTACTTCCCCTGGAAAGAAACCCGGTGGAAGGGGTGCTGCTTCCATGGCTGTTCATGTTCACCTATGACAAAGAATGTAGGCGCAACAGACGCTACTTTGTCTGATGAAGCCGACCATTCATGAACAGACTCCACGAGGAAAATATCCTGATTCATATACATTTCTGCCTGTTTTCGTGTTTGGGATTGGACCATCATCAGGTGGTCCTTTTTCCCATCAGAACCGATAACAACAGAAGGACCGACTTCGAGATCATACTCTTCCACTCCGGCATAATACGTATGGAAGACTCCTTCTGTCGGGATACGGGCAAAGCATGAAGATAAGCCTTCATCCGGTTTCAAGAACGTTTCCAGCGCTATTTTCTCAGCTGAAAATGTACGAGGTGCACGTTGTTCTATTTCTGCATAAACCGCTACAACCGGCACTTCCTGCAGTGTGAGGGCGTATTGTTTCAAAGTTACACCTTTCATCTTTTCATGCTCCTGGAAGGTTGTGCTCATACATATCCCTGTCCAGGAATTGCCTTCCTGATCTTGCTTCGAGACGGCCTCCACATTTGTTTCTTCTTTCATCATCGAAAAAGGACTGACCCCGTCCAAGGCATAGCGCAGCCCTCCACCCCATGGGTTCCACCAGCTTCTCGGGCCAGCTTCTGGATATTGATGATCAAGAAACTCTCGTCCCTCATGACAGAGAGAATAGATCCCAGGAAAATAAGAAGGCGCGGCTGTGAACGACACCACTCCGTTGTCTACGGTCCAGCGATCTTCTATTTGACTGACGTTTACCTCTCGCTCTCCCTGGACGAGCTGATAGGTCATGAAATCAGCCTTTCTTCCTTCAGAACGGAAGGTCCCGGCTAAAGCAGCCAATCCTGGGCGCTCATGGACGACCGGAACGTCGATGGCGGTGACACCGTCTTCCCGCTTCACTTCTTTTCGATACGTATTCCCGTCATTCTGGACAGTCAATGCACCATACAAATAAGGTGTCAGTAAAGAACGGAACGAATGAGTCACTTCATGTCCTGCTTTTGTTACAAGACCTTCTTCTGGTACCATCTCAAACAAAGGCTTCTCTGGGAGTGGGGTTGCCTCCCCTACGACCATTTCACGCCAGTCTGACCAGTGAGTGGTCACATTCACACCCACTTGGATAGGTCCGTGACATTTCTTTTGTCCGGCAGGAAGGTGATCGAGTGTATACTCAAAAGCGAACCGCCAGTCATCTTTCCTCCCTGTCGCATTTTCCGGCCATGCCATCCCGAATGTTTCTCCAGCACGGTTCGTCGTATATAACCATCGCTCCGCAAGATCCTTGTCACGTAAGTATTCGGTGAAAGGAATCAACGCTTCCGTTCCGATTACCACGCCGTCTTTTTCGGGAAGAGCCAGCGCTTTATATTTCGGGAATACAGGCTGCAGCAAATGCAGACCTTGATAATCCTTCTCCCCGTTATTGATCAGTTCATGATGGACCTCGACAAGCCCGTCTCCGTAAATCTTGTAATAACTGTTCAACATGATTTCCGGAAAAGCTTCAGACTCCAGGGATGTTTTTATGACAAAGGCTTCGGCCAGTTCGATGTACTCGATTTCTGTCGCCGTTTTTTTCGAGAACTCCTCACTGAATGGACGCCCAAGCTTTGGAGTCATGAGGATCAGAGGATCTTCTTTCGACCGTACAGATCCCACAGATACCATATGATTCCGTTTCTCAATCATCACAAAATAAGGACCGTTGTAGCCATACCATTCCGTATCGGTATCTCCGCCAAACTTCCCTCCGAATCCCGGAAAAGCAAGGGAGATTTTCGTGCGGAAGCTAAACGAACGCCCATCCACTGTGCGTCCTTCAACATCCACTTCATCATTCAGAAATCCATTCTTCAACAATTCTATTGAAACAGGTAGGGTAGCGCGTCCTTTGGCCTCTACCTCTATCGCCACAGATGGATCCTCCCAATCGACAACCTTTTGATCTGGCCATTTGATTGTCCACCTCGTCTTTTCATCCATACGGCTTTCCACATCCAAATAAAGCGTTCCTTTTTGGTTCGGCCGCCAATTTTTCTGAACCGTACGAAGATCCAGCTTGCCTGCCTGGAGAGGGAAAACTCCCATTCTCATTGGAATACAATCGCCATTGAGGAAAATGTCCGCTCCGATGACGGGGTGGGTTTTCCATGGGCTCGGTTCTTGGTCAGGAACGACAACTTGGACGTTGGATGATGCCTTCCAATCCGACTCTACGACCACTTCTTCCTTCAAATGTTGTTTTACAAGCGGTGAGGAATCTCCGTGTAAGGAAACGTCCATCGCCTCATTCGTGGAATTCTCCACTCGGTAGGTCACCTCGTAGTCCTTCTTTTCTAACAGTTTGAATTCCGGCAGTTCCATCTCTACCCGCCAATCGTTCGTTTCAATGAGACGGACACCACGTCCGGTGCGTTCAAACTGGACGCGCACATACTCGTCTCCCGCTTCCCAACAATACTCAAAGAATGTAAACCCCTGCTCTTTGATCCCGTCTGGCTTGATTTCAATCGGGTTCACATTCGTCTTGTACCAATCATGCTTTTTGAAAAACGGCTGCAAAGCTTCGATTTGGAGCACTTGCGGCATGAAGTTCATCAAGTGAGTCGCATCATCCCGATCCTCCCAGAAAAAGCCGCATTTCTTATAAAGCGGCACCGCCTTAGTGTTTCCCGGCCATGTAAAAAGATCAAGCCGCGGCCACCCATATTCGACGGTTTGATCAATAGCACGGAGCAGCAGTTTCTTACCGATCTTCAACCCTTGATACCCGGGATGCACATTCAAAAGTGGAACGTAAAGGGCCCCTGTATCTTCCTTATACTCTGAAAGCCCGCAATACCCGACCACTTCTTCTTCGATTACTGCAAGGAAGAGATGGAGATTCGTAGATTTCGCTTCCTTTTCTACAACGTCCTCGGCCGACATGACAACTGCGTCTCCACCCCAGTTATCACGGCTCTCATTCCACATTTTCGCTACCCCTGCAGCAAACTTTTCTTCATATTCTACAATGCTTACACGCTCTAATGTCTTCATAGCATTTCCTCCAACGTATGTAATGGAAAATACTTGCTCATTCACAGTTTATGAGTTTATAAGTAGGAAGTAAAGAATATTCAAACAAATCTCTTACCCGTAATGACCTCACTGTGGATGATAGCGACTTAACGATCAAAGAAACCGCCTGTTCGAAAACAATGAACAGCTTAAAACTGAAAGGTAACGCCCTAACAAGGGACAGGGAAATTCGACACAAAAAAAGCCAGGCAAGAATGCCTGACTTTATTTGCGTATTCGGTTTAAGAACTGCTGGGTACGCGGTTCTTTCGTTTGTTGGAAAATTTGCTCAGGCGTCCCTGCTTCGACAACTTTTCCTTGATCCATAAAGATGACCCGGTCAGCCACTTCTTCCGCAAAGCTCATTTCATGGGTGACGACGACCATCGTCATCCCTTCTTCTGCGAGCTCTTTCATAACATCAAGGACGTCCCCGACCAGCTCTGGGTCGAGCGCGGAGGTCGGTTCATCAAATAAGATGACTTCCACTCCGGTTGCCAGCGCACGAGCGATTCCCACTCGTTGCTGCTGCCCGCCTGAAAGTTGATGCGGATAAGCATCCAGCTTCTCGCCAAGGCCCACTTTCGTCAAGATATCCGTCGCTCGTTCACGGGCTTTCGCTTTGGATACCTTTTGGACGGTCACAGGCCCTTCCATCACATTTTCGAGTGCGGTGAAGTGAGGGAATAGGTTGTGGCTCTGAAACACCATGCCGGTCTGTTTTCTAAATTCGACGACCTGCTTTTTCTTCAAAGGTTTGGAAAAATCCATCCTTTGTTCTCCGATCGTGATTTCCCCTTCTTCTGGGGTCTCTAAAATGTTCAATGACCTGAGCAGCGTCGTTTTTCCAGAACCCGAAGGACCAATGACGACGACCACTTCTCCACGTTCCACATCCATTTCAATATCTTTCAGTACGTGCAAATCTCCAAAGTATTTATTGAGGTCTTTGACGGTAATCATAGCTGCCTCCTATTTTGCGACATATTGATCCAACCTGTTCTCTACACGATCCTGCACAAAGGAAAGACCGACACAAATGATCCAGTAGATCACCGCGGCTTCTGTGTAGACAAGTAGAAAATGATAGTTGGTTGCCGCGATTTCCTGTGCTTTTCGGAACATTTCCGTATACGTAATCGTCGATGCCAGTGATGTATCCTTAATCAAACCGATGAAGGAGTTTGACAATGGCGGGATCGACACTCTCGTCGCTTGAGGAAGCACGACTCGGCGCAGGGCCTGGAAATTGGTCATTCCAATCGAGTGCGAAGCTTCCCACTGCCCCTTGGGGATCGACAAAATAGCCGCACGAATAATTTCAGAATTATATGCTCCCATGTTTAAAGAGAAACCGATAATCGCGGAATAGAGCGGGTTAATGGTCACTCCGACAGACGGGAGTCCGAAAAAGATGATAAACAATTGCACAAGCAAAGGTGTTCCCCGGATGATTGACACATAGGTCCTGGCCATCCATTGAAGCACTTTCATGTTCGAAAGCCTCATGAGAGCGGTAATCACCGCCAAAACTAAACCGATCGCAAACGTAATCAGCGTCAGAGGAATCGTATAATAGAAAGCCCCTTTCACCAAAGGGAGAAAAGAGCTCACAATAATATCGATATATTTTTCCATTTCAGGGTCTGTAAAGATATTACTTAGATACATCTTCACCAAACCACTTCTCAGAAATTTCTAGATACGTGCCGTCGTCTTTCATTTCCTGAAGAGCTTCATTGACTGCTTTGACAAGGTCATCATTGCCCTGACGGAAAAGCAGGCCACTTTGAGAAGCATCATCTTGACGTGCAGCGATTTTCACTGGTGCGTCTTCACGGCTGTTCAAATAGTCAAGCACAGACAAACGGTCGTTGACTGTCGCTTCAACACGCTTCGTCGCAAGCAGCTGCATCGATTCGTTGAATCCTTCCACACTTGTAATTTCTGCTCCATTTTCACGGGCAATATCTGCATAATTACTCGTCATGGACTGGGCAGAATTGACACCTTCCAAATCTTCAAAGCTTTGAATGGACTCGTTGTCTTTGTGAGTGACAATGACTGCGGAAGATTGAATATAAGGATTAGAGAAAGAGTATTCTTCCTGGCGCTCTTCCGTAATTCCGACTTGGTTCGCGACCATATCAAAACGTTCAGCGTTAAGACCTGCAAACATAGAATCCCATTTTGTTTCGTTGAATACAGGCTTGACTCCAAGACGATCAGCCACTTCACGGGCAATCTCTACGTCAAAACCAGTCAGTTTATCGTTTTCATCGTGGAATGTGTATGGACGATACGTTCCTTCTGTACCGATCACCAATTCTCCACTTTCCTGAATTTGTTCAAGCAGCGTTTGTTCAGAAGCGTCCGACTCTTTTTCTTCACCGGAAGAAGCCTGATCGCCTTCCTCACTAGTTCCGCAAGCAGCAAGAACCATCATGACAAAACCTATTGATAAAAGCAAAACGAACTTTTTCATTATTGTATCCTCCTTAAAACCAAGTAAGTTTATATGTTTTAATGACTTTTTCGATATTAAAGGATAAAGGGGAGGATGTCAACTAGGAAGTCTTGACATAAAAAACCTGACTAATGAACGTCAGGTTTTCCACTCCTTAGTGTTTAATGGTTTGTGGTGGTTCCTCCATCCAACCATGCTCAATCATAAGCTTAGCTCCTTCATGAGCGTACTCAAAGATATCTTTCATGAAGACAGATAATTTCGCAGGCAGGTCATTCCGTAAACTGAATGCCGTCCCTAGAGAATTCCCACCTAAAGAGAAACTGCAAAACAAGCTGATGCAGTACATCATGATCTTATCGGAAAACGGTGGAATCTTGGAAGTCGTAAAATTGCCCCCTGCAGTTGAAGGGACTTGAAGGTCATTTTGCAAAAATATTTCACCCATCTCTTTGACAAGACCTTTAGCCAGTTCTCCCCCTTTGTAAAAATAATCGCGGGCATCTTTGTGTGTCGCGCATTGAGCGAACCCATAAATCATCTGCATCCCAGTAATATTGGATTCAATCGCATGGTGGATGTGGGCAATTTCAACGGTGTTCAAAGCCCGCTTCCCTTTCAAGGGATTGAACATTCCTATATAATTCGTTCCTTTCGCATGCTCCACCTGTTTTTGTACAGATACGTAAGGAGATTTCGGAAGGTACCCTTTGGTCAATAAAAATTGTGTACAATCGTCATAGCATTTTTGGGTGATTTGCGTCAGTTCCTGATAGAACAACGTGACATCGGGACGGTAGGACATCGTCAAATTCAAGGTGTGCATCCCCATACTGATTTCTTTTACCAATCGCAGAAACATAATGTCAAACCCATTATCGTAAAGCTTCGGGACCCCTTTATTCACATCATCCTTTGTAAAACCGACTGGAACGGGGATATCTTCCGCTTGAAACATGGACTCGACTTTCGTTACGTAGGGTTGTATATCCGAAGTTAAATTCGTCATGATCTGTTTAGCTTCATGATCGTCCGCTTGCTCTATGAAATATTCAAGCATTGTAAGAAGCATCGTCTTCTGTTGATAGGTCATCCATAAAGTTCCGATTTCAGATGAGGATAGACGCGGGCTTTCGGGCATGTTGAACTCCTCCAATTTGGATTGCATTCAGTTATTCACTGCAAAATCCGTGCTTTTCCCTTAGTCTTATCAACCTTTTCCGATTCATTCATGGATCAGGACAAAATGTCAGACATACGAATAGGAATCTTGGAGAAATTAAGAAGGAACCATTTGGAGGTGGATGATGATGAGTAAAAATAGCGAAAGCAGAAAGAAAAACAACCCAAAAGGCAGAGACCGTGGATCGGCGAACCAAAAGCTGCAGGCAGCTCTTGAGGGTCGCAGCAAGGAAGATGACCATTTATCCGCGGCCTATATGAACAACAATACAGCAGCGGTTGATGTAAACGAAGAACAATAAGACGCGGACAACATTTTATCCTTTCAAAAACAAAAAGGCCTGCCCGTAATCGGACAGGCCTTTACCTGTTATCCTTTTTGATTTTGTTTGAGCGCAAGCCTTTCTCTTACCTGATTGTAGGAAAGACCGGATTGCTCATTTCGACGTTTCACTTCACTCACATTCGTTCCAGAGCTCGCAAACACATCTTTACCAGGATGGTTCGATTTTTGCATACGAATCACCTCCTGGCCTTACGTTACGCTCATTCGGTTTTCTTTATCCTTCAACCCTTGCAGAAAAATAACCAAGTGCCGCTCCAAGCAGAGCTCCACCCAGGACTTCGATCGGCTGATGCCCGAGAAGCTCTTTCAATTCTTTGTCACGCTCAACGAATTGAGAACTCGGAAAATCACCGGATATGGCGGCAAAGTTGTCTTCAAGATCATTGACCAGTTGAGCGATTTCGCCGGTGTGACGGCGGATTCCCTGCGCATCATACATGACGATAACTCCGAAAATGGCAGCAAGAGCTGTTTCCGTATGCCGGGATCCTTTGTTGGCAGCAATATAAGTAGCAAGCGCTGACACTCCCGCCGAGTGGGAGCTAGGCATTCCACCTGTCGTCGCTACCTGCTTCACATCCCATTCTCCCGACACCTTTTTATGAGTCACAATTTTTAAAGCTTGTGCAATTCCAATGGCCGACAGGGCTGTAATGACCCCTCGATTCATTTTCTCCATCTTTGACCCTCCAGTTCTTGAACATCTATATATGTTCATACCCTCTGTGTTCGGTTTTATTCAGAAGGATGTAAGAATCATCTGTATTCCCACAAGAAAACAGGCGGATCCTTTGAAGGGTAAGCCCTAACGATACATAGAACTCAGCACTCCTTGAACAGTTCAAGAAAAGTCACTCCACCGCTTTTCCTTTACAGATCCTCAAAAATGATCAAGTCATAAAAAAAGACTGCGAGGCTTGACTTCCGCCTGGCAGTCTTTTTCTTTAGAATGTATTATAAATGACATCACATTCCCCTGAAGCCGGCTCATAGAAACAGTGGGACTTGTAACGACCGACCTTTTTCTGATCATACCACGTAGGCGGGCAGTCTCCGTCTGGTCTGAAATACCACAAACTATATTTCGCCGGCCAACTTCTATAGCCTTTCACGTTCCTCCGCGCTAAACGCTTTTCACTTTCCCGCGCCCTTCGGTAATACATGCCATGCTGCAATGCTTCAAATGCTTTCGGCTGGTTGATGACCGCAGGGAGTGTATTCAGTCCTTTGAAATCTGAACAATTCACTCGTGCACGGTTTACGGTCACTGCCCCAACATACAACATACCCTGCTTGCCTTCTCCAACAGCCTCCGCTCGCAGTAATCGTGCCAACATGTCGATATGTTTGCTTGGAGCTTTAATTACAGCCATGTTGTCGCCCCCTTTTTCGCTCATTCTTATTTATATTCACAAAAACGGGACACATGAAAAAACGCGGGATTATGACATCTTCTGTCTCCTCCGCTGGTGCCATAAGGTCACTTCAAGGGCAGTGAGACAAATGAGAAGCCACGCGATACCAAACAAATAACCCGCAACGATGTCTGTAAAGAAATGAACCCCCAAATAGACACGACTTAGGCCGATCAGCAGCATAAGGAGGGACAAAACAAGGTTGATGCTCCACTTCCATTTTTGTTCAAGCTCACTGATTACGAAAAGATAGATGATGAAACCATAGAAAACGAGGGCACCGGAAGAATGACCGCTTGGAAAACTGGAGGTCGCGCCGTGATAATCACCTTTGAACGTAGGTCGATCGCGATTCGAGAATGACTTCAATCCTGCCGTGAGTCCACTGACGCCTCCCATGGCCAGAATGAAATACACACCAACCCATCGGCTAAACGGGGAAAAGAACAGCAAATAGACTACCAGCAGGAGGGAAACAATTACCATAAAGACGACCGAACCTGCCTTAGATATGGCTTTGGCGAACAGTTCTGCTCCTTCAAAAGATGTGGCCCTTACCACGTCGAAAGCCTGTTGGTCGATGGCGAATTTTTCTTCCTGTAGAATGCTGTTCGTTAAATCAATAAAAAAATAAATGCTGATTCCTAGCGAAACAAATCCAAGAAGAATCAGCAATACAGATGTCTTCGATAAATCCGATACTTTCGTTCCAGAAAATAGCATACAGTCCTCCACCTTTGTTCTCTACGTCGTGATGGACCATTTCCCTTATTTATTGAAAGTAAACGGAAAACCATTGATATTCACTAGGACAAAAAAAGAACCAGACCCTTTAGGGAGACTGATTTCTTCTAAACCTATTCTTCATAAGGAACGTCATTGTCTTTACACCATTCCTTAACAACTTCTGCATACCAACCTGTCTTATCCTTGTACCAATCACCAGCAAGCCATGATATTCAATATGCTCACGGAAGCCACGGAAAGCCCCGCGGCCATGGATCGTCTTCAAAACCCGCCCCCTCACTTGTTCATCTTTAATAGAATAAGAGAACGCCTCGATGACTTCGTACTCATGAATGTCCCATTGATCAGGTAGGGCTTAGAATACTCATTGAGATGTATGGATCCAGGTGTTTATCATACTTTTTTCACATCATTAAACGCTCAAATATGTTATCCTTGAATCCATTACCACTAACAAAACATGACCATTGTTACGGATCTGGAAATCTTTCATTCTAGTATGAACCAATCATTGATTGCGTAGACACATGAATGAAACATCGGAGGAGCTAGACAACATGAACATTTTAATTACAGGAGCTACTGGCTTCTTGGGAAAACAACTGACATTGAAATTGTTGGAAGAAGGTCATCACGTCTATGCCTTAGTAAGAAGTCTCCGTAAAGCGGAAACGCTTAGGCAGGACGTTGGTAGAGATGCCAAAGGAAAGCTCCACGTCATTGAAGGAGATCTATCTCTTGTAAACGCGGGAGTTCGTGAAGAGCAACTCCTTGATCTGAGAAACAACATTGACACCGTTTATCATAGTGCAGCCTTTCTATCTTTTGATGAGAACGAACGGAATAAAACCTTTAAAGTCAATGTAGACGGGACAGGGAATGTTCTCAACCTTGCAAAAGACATCCATGCGAAAAACTTTTATTATGTCAGCACGGCTTATACCTTAGGGATGAAACGTCACGCATCTGAACAATTGCATGAAAAGGACCAGACGTTTGTGAACGCCTACGAAGAGAGCAAATGTCACGCTGAACACCTCGTCCTCCGTTATGAGCAAGCACTCAACATCAAAATTTTCCGCCCCTCCATCATTATTGGAGATTCAAAAACAGGTGAAGCGGAGACAACCTTTGCCTTGTATGGAGTCATTCGCGGTTTGGAGATTCTCAAGAAACGGACAGAACGCAAAAAAGAACTCCAAAACCAAACGTTCAAGTTTTTATGTACAGGAGAAACGAGTCAAAACTTCGTCCCAGTCGACTATGTCGTCGATGTTCTTACAGCAGCTCTGAAAACCGATCATCCAAAAAACATTTATCACATTACGAATCCTCACCCACCAACCAATCGCACGTTATTTGAAATGATCAAGGAAAAACTCGACTTCCCTAATATCGAGATGGTTCCGTCTGATTATGATGGTGAGCTGACTAAAGAAGAACAGGTATTCAATGCTCCTATGCGCGTGTTCAGGCCTTATTGGAATAAAAACATCAGTTTTGATGATACGAACACCCAGGAACTCCTAAGTAAAAACGGGATCGCCCATCTAAATATGGACAAAGCGATGATCGAACGGATCCTTCACGGAAACAGAACACCAGTGAAGCAATAATACAAAAAATAACCGAGGAAGCTCTAGCTTCGCCCCGGTTATTTTTTATATAAAAAAGGAATATACAGGGAATGATCGAATGGTTTAAATGGTACATCTTAAAAAGATCAGGAGGAATCAATCTTGCTATACTTCCCGCAACCCGACGTGGAACAATTTTTTCAAACCTATGGAATAGAAACATTCGCTGTAAGCCCGGATGAATCCCAACTTGTCTTCAGCACGAATTTGAATGGCAATTACAATCTATGGGCAATGGACTTGCCACATACATTTCCTTACCCATTAACGTTCCACAATCAAAGCTGTGAGCACATCACTTATGACCCTAAAGGTTCGTTTGTGCTTGCCGTCGTGGATGAAGACGGCGATGAAAATGGACAAATTTATGCCATCCCGCCTGAAGGAGGGGCACTCCAGCCTGTCAGAAAAAAAGAAGGTGCTCGCCACATCCACCCGTTTCTATCTGAAGATGGTACGCAGCTGTATTTTACGTCCACCAAGGATGATGAAACATTCATGAAAGGCTACCGTTACGATATGGAAACTGAAGAGGAAGAAGTAATCATTCACGGTGAAGACGGCATGACCATTCTGATCGATAAGAGTCCCGAGGAAAAGAGCTTCCTCTATATGAAAGCTTTTTCGAATACATACCGCTTGTTTTATGTAAAAAACGAGTCGAAAGACCTTCCTCTGACCCCTGATGCTGAGGTACAGCACACGGTTTCCGAAGCGGTTTTTGTTTCCGAACAGGAGATTTATTTACTAACCAACTACAAGAGCGACTTTTCCTACCTCGCCCGCTTCGACCTTAAGACGAATACTTTTGAAAAAGTCTTACATGTCGAGTCAGAAGACTTCTTGCAAATGAAATATAATCATAAAACCAATACATTGTACCTGGTCAGTGAGAAAGGCGTTCGTGACCATCTCTATCGATATCAATTGGATGACCACCAACTCGAAAAGCTGGAATCTCCAGTCGGTGTCATCGATCAAATCGTGATTGCGGAGTCCGGGAATGTGTACCTTCGTGGGGACTCCGCCACTGTACCAGCAAACATATTCAAACAGACCGAAAATGGCTGGGAGTCTCTGACCAAATATAGCGTTCCTGGCGTGAAACGTGAGCATTTAATACAACCTGATTATGTCACCTATAAATCTTTTGATGGGCTGGAAATCGAAGCCTTACTGTACCGACCGAAGCCTGAAAGAGATAACGGTCATATGATCCTTTGGCCGCATGGCGGGCCCCAAACAGCAGAACGTGATTCCTTCCGTTCGCTCTTCCTGTTTCTCGTTCATGAAGGTTACAGCCTTTTCACCCCTAACTTCAGGGGTTCGACGGGATATGGCCAGGCATTTGAAAAAATGATCGAGGGCGACTGGGGACATGCGCCAAGGCTCGATAACATCGCCGGTCTCGACTGGTTGATTGATCAGGGATACGCCAAGAAAGACCGCCTGCTACTGATGGGCGGAAGCTACGGGGGTTACATGGCGCTACTTCTTCATGGCAGGCACCCGGAGTATTTCAAAGCAGTCGTTGATATCTTCGGTCCATGCAATCTCTTCAGTTTCGTCGATTCCGTCCCTGAACATTGGAAACCTTTCATGACACAATTCATCGGTGATCCTGATAAAGATAAAGAAAAACTCGAAACAGACTCCCCGATCAACTACCTTGATACGATGACGAAGCCCATGCTCGTGATCCAAGGCGTAAAAGACCCTCGTGTAGTAAAAGAAGAATCGGATCAAATCGTCGAAGCTTTAAGAGACAAAAACAGAGAGGTCAAATACATCGTCTTAGAGGATGAAGGACATGGATTTTCTAAGAAAGAAAACGAAATTTTTGTGTACAGGAAAGTCCTCGATTTCTTTAATCGTTATATTTGATTGAATCACCATAGAAGGGGCGACAAGAGCGTCCCTTCTTTTCTATATCGTTTCCACTTCTCTGCTTACTAACGAAAATTATTGCTTCATTTTATAGAATGTCTGGGATTGGTCAATATTTGCAAATGGATACATTGGTTTTCTTGATATGTAAATTACGCTCTAACTACTTTTCATTTCACATAGATCTAATCATCTATCGTTAAAATAAATCGAATATATAACAACATCTTTAAATTTATAACAAAAATGTTACAATGCACAGTGGAATATTAACACGTAGTTCGTAGATCATTCACGCTTATATTATAAATACACGAGAGGAGCAAATTACTATGAAGAAACTATTAACTATTATTTTCGTTTTGTCTATTGCTACATTGTCTGCCTGCGCTTCAGGCGAAGAAGCAACAACAGTAGATGAACCTAAACAAAACGAAACCAAAGAAGAACAAGACCAAGCAACTGAAGAAGAAGGAACGGGTTTAGAAGTCCTGGAAGAAAAAGGTGCGGAAGGGATGACAGAAGAAGACTGGGAAAAAGTCGATCTCTCTAAATCCCAATTTAAAAAGCTCCTGAATAGGTTAACTGAGCCAAATGAAGAAGGTGACATCACCTTGAGTGAGGCTGAAATGTCTGATGATCAAACAATCAAACTTACACTAAACAATTCAGATGGTGAAACGATGGAAAATGCCATGATGGCACCTATTCTAGATGCTTATTTAAGGGAGATGTACAAGCACTCTGATTTTTACAATGATGAAGAACCAACCATCATCGTAGAAGATTTATCTGGTTTTAAAGTCTTGAATAACAACGAACCCCTGGAATTTGAAGAGGGTCAAACTTCTAGTAGTCTAGGGACATTCGATCTGGGTGAAAAAGTAGATGTGAACGGAACAGTTATTACACTCACAGAAGCTTCTTATACAGATGAACGAAATGAAGTAACAGACAAACAACCAGAAGAAGTGCTTCAAATAAATCTGAAAGTCCAAAATTCAACCGATGATTCCCTTTTCTTTAGTGGCGGGGATTTTGACGTTTACGATGCTCAAGGAACCCAAATGGAAACCTATCCATTAGATACCCTAATGACAGAGTTGAAACCTGGAAAAAACACTTCCGGGAAAGCCTTTTATGGGGTTAGTGGCAATGGACCTTATGAAGTGTACTACACGGATATGATGACTGATATTGAAGCGAAATGGATCATTGAAATAGAATAAATGAGAAAAGACCATCTTAGATGTTTATACATCATAAAGATGGTCTTTTTTAACTAAAAAAGGTGTTTTCTCATATAATTAAGCTCTTTCCAGTCACTACCAACCCTTCTTACGGCTTGTATTTTTTTCAGTCCTATTTTACCTTCCAACTTAGAGATTTATGTTACTAGAACTAGTACTCACTCCCGTTTTAATTCTTTAAAGAACAACAAATCAAAAAGCCCCCTCCTTTCATCAGACAAGGAGAGGGCTTTTTTTCTACTGTATTTCTTGTTTTTTCACAAACTCAGCTTGTACGATAAAACGCTCAGGAGCAGAGCCGATAAAGTCAAAAGGATAACAAGTAGTCAAAGTCAACGTCGAAGAAGATTTAGGGACTAGGACCGACGTATCTTCAGCGTCCGTCACCCAGATTTTGTTGATTTGGTATTCATACTCGATGTTGTTTTCCGTTAGGTAGATGAAGTCCCCTTCCACTAAACCATCAAGACCGACAAAAGTCGTCTCCCTGTGACCGGCAAGGGCGGTATGCCCGCCTTCTGAGGGGAGGGTGGTGTAAGGTGTATCGTACATCCCTACGCCTTTTTTCAAAGTCTTTTGATCGGAACCAAAATAGACAGAATACCGTTTGCCCAGTTTCGGAATCGTTAGTTCTCCGATTCCATCGCCGGTTTCATACGTTTCTCTCGTTTCAGCAGAAACATAATCTTCGGTGTTGACACGGGATTCAGGATCTTTAGAAACCTCAGAGCTTTGGTGCATCTCCGTCTGCAAGTCGGGATCATAGAAAACCACCTGACTTTCAATCCACCATTGGTAACCGTTCCACAAAACCATCATCAGCCCCATAGTTATGAAGATGATGCTAAGCTTCCTTATCATCAGACTTCATCTCCTTTGCGTTCAAGTAAAGGTTTAAAAGTTTAGACTTCTGTGTTTGTGGTTCTTCTTCTGAAGAACAGAAGGATGCCTGCTCCTGCTACAAGGGTACCCATCAGTATACCGATCGGGTAAGCCGTGCTCGTATCCGCAAGTGGTGCCCCTTCTTCGTCTGATTTTTTCAGACCCAACAGTTTGAAAACATTCTCCGCTTGGTCCGTATTGTCAATAAATCCTCCGAACATCTCAGAACCAGGACCGTAAGCATACACAGGAACATCCTCCCCAGTATGACCGTCCGTTGTCCAGCCTGTTCCGGAACGCTCATTGAAGATGGCTTCAATTGCATTATCTACTTCCGTCATCTTTTCTTCTTCTGACGCGTTTTCCATCGCTTCTTTGACAGAGGACACTTCTTCTTCTGTCACGTCAAATTCGATGTTTTCATTCAATGTCTCTTCCACTGCTGCGCCTTCTTCTACGATTTGTTTTGCCATGTAGTCAGGCGTTCGCTTCGCGGCATGAATGACGTCAGGGTCCCACTTGTATGGTCCGCCTTCACCGATAGAGAAGCCTCCCGTGGAGTGGTCCGCCGTTGTGACGACGAGCGTTTCGCCATCTTCTTTAGCAAACTCGATCGCTTTCTTGTACGCGTTCTCGAAATCTTCCATTTCACTCATAGCTGATACAACATCATTGTCATGGCCAGCCCAGTCGATTTGACTTCCTTCGATCATTAGGAAGAAGCCTTCGTCATTTTCGCTCAATGCATCAAGCGCGGTTGTCGTCATTTCTTCCAACGATGGCTGTTCTTCAGGACGGTCGATCGCCTTGTCCAAACCAACAGGAGCGAAAAGACCTAGAATTTGATCATTATCCGCTTCCTTCAACTCTTCGGCCGTCGTTACATAATCGTATCCGTCTTTCTGGAATTCCTCTGTCAGGTCGCGGTCATCTCTTACGAAATAGTCCGTTCCACCACCAAGTAGTACGTCTACTTTATGTTCTCCATCGACCTTGTCATCATAATAATCATCCGCAATCGCGTCATAGTTGTTTCGGTCTTCATCATGCGTTCCAAAAGCCGCTGGTGTCGCATGGTTGATTTGCGAAGTAGCTACAAGCCCCGTAGACAGCCCTTTTTCTTTTGCTGCTTCAAGAACCGTTTTGGTATGTTCCTTTTCCAAATCTACAGCAATTGCCCCGTTGTAGGTTTTCTTACCTGAACTCATAGAAGTTGCTGTAGCCGCAGAGTCCGGAATGTTTTCTTTTTCATCTTCTTCTCCACCATCATGGTGTGGATCTGCAGAATAAACCGACTGCATTCCAACTAAATGAGGATCGAAAGCTGTGTCTTCCATTTCAATTGTTTCCTGATCATCTTTCATATAACGATATGCTGTGGTGTAAGAAGGACCCATTCCATCCCCAATCAAGAAGATTACGTTTTTGACATCTTCGCTATGATCTGACGCACGAACAGAGTCACTTCCGGACACTCCCGGCATAGAACTAAAAAATAGGCAAGATAAAGCCGTTACAGACAATACTTTTTTCGCAAACCGCTTGTTCAATTTCATCCCTCCGAAAATTTATTACATGCCTCATGGTAGTGACCTTTTATTAACAGAGTGATAAGAGGATATGACAGAGATGTAAAAGAATGTAATGGATATATGAAGAAGAACACAGAAAGCGCCTTCTTCCTACCACTTTTGCTGTTATAGAAAAAAGGTGCCACAATCCTTAGAGGATCCGGCACCTTTTTATAGGTTCTATTCTTATTGTTGTTCTTCAATATTCTTACTCAACAATCCATTCTCTAAACAAACGTCAAGCAACAGCTCTTTGTAACCAGCGTCTTCAAATTGAATGCAGATCTGGTCTGTGTCATATTCCTTGATGACTCCAGGACCGAATTTGCGATGGACGATTTCTCTCCCCATTTCCACTTCATCCAAACGGAGCAGCCGTTCATCCGATAAATCAGGAGTCACCCGCTTCCGTTTTTTCAGAGACTTCTTCTCCCCTTCCGGATGAAGGATCTTTCTCACATTCATCACGAAAATCGATTCGGTGACACGTTCACTTCCTTTGTAGTTGTACGTCAACAACTCAAGGTTCGTCCTTGCTCGGGTCATCCCGACATAGAAAAGACGGACAGCCTCTTCCATCGGTCCTGCCTCTTTATTGCGGTACGTTTCCATATCATCTTTCGACGGGATGACTCCATTGACGAGGTCGATCATATACACATGGTCATATTCAAGACCTTTGGCACTATGGAAAGTCGTGAGTGTCAGAGAACTTTTGCTTTTATTGTACTTCGACGTTTGAAGCAGCTTCTCAAGCTCCTTCAAACGGTCAGCAAAGCCTTTTAAAGAACCTAACCCCTCGGCAATCTTTTCTAATGTGTTCAGAATGTTCATGAGGTGTTCAGCATTGAATCCGAATTTATCCGACATCTTCTGGAGCGCATGATCGTAGCCCAGCTTTTCCCTGATCGTACGGATCGCCTGGGCTGGCTCCATTTCATTAATGTCTTTGAACAGCTTTTTCGCTTTTTTGATATTCTTCGATTGATAATCAGGAAGATCCCGCTCCAGCAGTGTATCAAAAACAGAGGCTTGGACCTTTTTCTTTTTCAAAAAGAAGATCTGCTTTTTTGAAATGTACGCATTAAACTTCGTATGAATCCTCTCGAGGATATCCACGCGGCGATCATTGTAGGAGAATCGCATGAAGTTTAAGATGTCTTCCACAACCCAGTGCTTAAAGAACTTAGGGTCAATGTCTTTCATATAAAAATCGATCCCTGCTTTATCGAGCTGATCGGCAATCGGTACAGCGGATGCGTTGTTGCGGTAAAGAACCGCCACTTCTTCACCCGGTCCTCTCTTTTCCAGCTGTTCCGTCAAGTACTTCAGCTGTTTTTCATAGTTGCTCAAGTTTTTGATATCAATCGGTGTGTGTGCTTCATTATACGTAAACATTTCTTTCGCAAACCGTTTCTTATTACGTTTAATGAACTGGTTGGATACCTTTACAATATCCTCGGATGAGCGGTAGTTCTGAGCCATCGTCAGTACCGTTCCGTTTGGGTACGTCTCTTCAAAATCTAAAAGTTTGTCGACATCTGACCCGCGCCACATAAAGATCGACTGATCATCATCCGCTACAACACACAGGTTGTTTTGCGGTTTCGCCAACAATTCGATGATTTCATGCTGAACCAACGAGTTATCCTGACTTTCATCCGTCAACATATACTCAAACTGACGTTGGTAGTTGGAAAGGATTTCCGCGTCATCCAATAATATTTGATGACAGTAGGTGAGCATATCATCAAAATCAAGCAACAGTTTATACGGATCCTTCTTCTTAAAGGCTTCATACGATTGGTAAATGGCTGATGCCTTTTTCACCTGACAAGGCACACGATCGAGTTCTTTTCCTTCAATCATCCGGTTTTTCACAAAACTGATGAAACGCATCAGCTCGTCCATCTCATCATCCGTCATCTGCACACCATTCGCATCTTCATATAACTTTTTCAAAATAAACTTCTTATGAAGAGGAACTTCCGGCCCGTCCCAACCTTTTTTCAATTCTTCCTCGCTGATGTTCCCTTCGATCAGTTGGAAGTCCTGGGCGTTCTTCCGTAATGACTCGCGGACCACTTTGTATGCGAAACTGTGGATGGTGGAAAAGTGAACCTTCTTATCCGTCAGTCCGGAAAAGAAATGATCGAAACGCTCCGACATGTCCCGTGCCGACGCTTTACTGAACGTGACCGCCATGATGCGATTCGGGTCCACATTCTTCTCAAGAATCAAGTATCCAATCTTCATATTCAGGGTCGTCGTTTTTCCTGAACCCGGCGACGCCAGCAAAAGCAGCGGTCCGTCTGTGTGTACTACGGCCTGCTGCTGAACATCGTTCAACAGCACGCCCGTCTCCTTTTCCATCCGTTCAAAAAAGTCCATCCTTGTCTTCCTCCTTCCATTCGACGTACAACGAAAAAATAGATGGAAGAAGGCCCGCAAGCTTCTTCCATCTATTTTTTTCAACTTCACTTATTATACCTTGGATTTCGTGTCGTTTCTAGATGATTTTTCATCACTTTCTTACATGAGAAGCTGTTATTCGTTTCATACTAAGAATGGAAACGGAGGTGAACGATTATGGCGAAAAGAGCAAAGAAACAAGATGCGGAACAAAAGAACAAAAAGGGTTTTGACCCGAAAAAAGCGGACACTGAATTCTCTCAGGAATTCGGTAGTGCGGCTGCTAATGAAGCTCACAAACAAGAAGCTCAAAAAGCACGTAAATCTAAAAAAGCAAAACAAGACAACTAATACAAAAGGGTTCCTGAATTCAGGGACCCTTTTCCCATCCTTGCAATAAAAAGTTTTTCCTTTAATAAAAGAAAAACAGACTAAAAAACATTACAAGTGTCCAAAAGTAAGAAAGGTGTACCGTCCGTTTCGGAGACTGTACGAACCGTTTTCTCTTATGCTCAAAAGAAAAAATAAAAACAAAGATTAAAAATAAGAAATATGCGAGGAACACATAAAAAAGAGAACGCACCTGTTCGATCCATCCCCCAAGAGGCCCCACTGTCCCTCCCAATATAAACACCACAAAAGAAGCCCCTCCATTCGCGATACATAAGGACGGCATATATGTCCAAATGGTCTGCTGAAAGTTATGTCCTTTCTTCGCTTCCAATAAAAAAATAATGTAAAAACCCGTGATCAAAAGTGCCAGAACAAAAAACGTCATAAACGGAGAATAAACGGCTGCCCCTCCGCCGAAAAGTTCCACGCTTGTATTAACATGAATCACAGACTCGAGCACCCACATAAATACAGCCATTCCACACATCACTGACATTTGATAGATTGACCATTTCATACTTTAACCACCTTTGTCCTTGTTACGTATAGATCCGTTCATTTGTTTCATATCCTGGGTCGTTTGTATTTTCTTTGTGTTAAAATAATAGCACTAGACAAGGAATGATCAATTTAGGAGTGAACGATGGATGGACAAAAAAGACATCGCCGGGATCCGCAGGCAGCTGAAAGTGGACAATGACTTATTGAAGATCAAAAACATCTTCAATGTCTATATCATGAAAGAAACGACAGAAATTTATCATCATCAAAGCCAGCCATTCGAAATGCTGGATAAAGACCAGCAGGAGCTTTATATGAACAATTTCAAAAAGCTTCTCACCGGGCAGCTCGATGAGAAATTGTTCGAACTGAAATTCCAACGGGAAGCCGAAGACAATACCCAGCTTCTATTACATAAAGGCCTTTTGAGCAATCATGTGGACGACTGGAAAGAACAAATGCTTCAGATGACAGAAAAAATCATCCGCGACCATCCGTATGAAAAGGATGTCGTCATCTCCTTCATCCGGGCTGAATACATGAAGCCGACGAGACGCCCGAGTGAAGAGTCAGAGGAAAGCAGTCGTGACGCTGTTTATTCAAACCCTTTCATCTTGTGCAGCATCAACAAGACGGAAGACCCGAAAAAAGAAATTCAGTTCGACTATATCGAGAAAGAATTTAAGTATAAGATTGAAGTCGATCCCGTCATCGACTTGAAAAATCCCATGACCGGTTTCCTTTTCCCAGGGATTACAGACGGGGCTTCCGATGTGAACCACATCCTTTACTCTGCAGGAAAAGCGAATGAACCGGACTATCGCTTTATCGAAGACGTATTGAACGGCGAAGAGATCATGACCGCTAAAGAGGACAAAGCCATTTTTGAAGAAGTCATCCGGGACGTTGTCGGAGATCAATTGAGCCCCTCCACCCTCGCCAATGTGTATGGAGAAATCAACCGCACGGTGGAAGAAAACGAAGACGATACTCCTCCGAAACTCGACTACAGAGATGTCGAGCGCGTATTAAAATCAAGCGGAGAACAGGTCGATTCTGAAAAAGTAAAGCACGCCTTTGCTCAAATCACCGACAATGAAGGCTATGAGCTGAAAGCAAGTAGTATCGTCCCGAAATACAACTCGAAGTCGATTAAAATCAATACAAAAATCGCCAATATATCGATCAGCCCCCAAGACCTGCAATATGTGAGACAGGTCAATTACAAAGGCAAGCGCTGCATCATGATCGAAGTGGAAGAAGATGCAGAAGTGGATGGATTCAAAATGCTGCCGGAGGCGTTCGGAGAATAAGTGTGAAACGGCTAAATGATTGACCGGAACGGAGAGCTTTGATTGATATATCTTAATTTCAATCGATATCTCACAGCTTTAATTGTTATCCTCAGTCATCCTGTTGATATCTAAATGATTTAGTTTCGTATGCACTAAAAAGCCCGTACATGATGTGTACGGGCTTTTATAATACCTGATTCTCTTCTTATGAAAAGCCTTCATCATTACGCTTTAGACAAGACTCACCCAAGGCTCTCATGCTCTCCCTTTCCGATACGAGAAAAAGTTCCACAGCATGTAGAATAAAGTTTCGTTATTTTTCTCAAAGGTTAAGGGCAGAACATAGATAGAAAAAGGAGGTTCACCCATGACTATCACACAAGGAATCTTACTCTTATCCATCGGCTTCATCATCTTCACCATCGACAAAAAACAAGAAAACGTACCTGTGCCTACGGTCCTTGTTTTTATTGGAATCGGGTTATCCTTCATTCCATTCTTTTCTTCCGTCCAAGTGACGGAACATATGATTTATCATGTATTTCTTCCAGCACTCTTATTTGTTTCTGCCTACCGTTTTCCAGCGGATCAGTTTAAAAAGCATATGGGATTCATCCTTTTTCTAGCGACCGCCGGCCTTCTTTTGACGGTTGGTATTTTAGGTGGGCTGATTTATGCTGTCAGCGGACCTTTCCTTTCCCTCTCTTTGATCGGTGGTTTGCTGCTCGCGTCCATCCTAACGCCGACGGATCCTGTGTCTGTCGTATCCATATTAAAGCATTCTTCCGACGATGAAAAAATCGCGGATGTCGTCGAAGGGGAATCTCTCCTGAATGACGGGACGAGCATCGTCATGTTTTCCGTTCTCCTCGGCATCTATGCGAATCGCGAGGATTTTTCATTCTTATCATTCACGAGTGAGTTCTTAGTCGTTTCCTTAGGTGGGGCTGGTTTAGGGATCGCATTTGGCTGGTTGGTGAGTAAAGGCATTCACTACACCCACAACAAAGAATACCAGGTAATGCTAAGCATTGTGGTTGCCTATGGAATCTTCAATCTGGCAGAAGCAGTAGGATTGTCAGGTGTTATTGCGACGGTCTCTGCCGGTCTTATGCTCTCTTTCGAATACGGACGAACCATCAAGGAAGAGCATTTCAAAGAATCGTTGGACGGTTTTTGGGGAATCGTGGAGATTTCGCTGCTTTCCCTCTTATTCTTACTGATTGGCATCAAGGCCGCTCCCTATTTGAGCGCACCTGTTTGGGGATTTGCTTTTCTTGTCTTCCTGCTTTCAATGGTTGTCCGGTTCCTGATCATCGCAGGCAGCACGACCCTCTTCTCGCAATGGAAAAAGGAGATTTCCTGGCGCGAATCAGCTGTGATTGCATGGTCTGGTCTTAAAGGTACGATGTCTGTCTTTCTTATTTTAAGTTTTCAAGTGCAGCAATCGGGCGGTCATGAAATGTTTTTATCCTTAGCTTTTGCTACGGTGTTGATCTCCCTTGTGATTCAGAGTCTCGGCGTTTATCCGTTAACAAGGAAACTGTTACAAAAAAGCTGATCGGAAGGATTTCCGATCAGCTTTTTTTCACGACGTTATTTAATAAACGAGCAGTGTTAGCAACGAGATGCCTATCCCTAAGAAACCCAGCAATATACTATACGGCAGGTTCCTCAGAACGATCTGATACGGATTCATTCGTAGAGCTACAGACGTGATGGTGACAATTAACCCATAAGGTGCAGAAGGGACGGTCGCAATCGCACATGCAGCAAGAAGAATCGTCAGCGTCACTTCCGGGAACGTTCCGATCAACAATTCACTGACACCACCGAAGATCCCCATCGTTGCAATCGGGTGAACACCTAATAGAGTCATCACAAGGAAAGCCGCCTGGATAAAAAGCATGATTAGAAGCGGACTGCCTGCAAGCGCAACAATCGGATCCTGTAAATACTTCAAGTATGGCGATGCGTTCAATGTTTCCGTCAAAAAGGAAAGCGACAGCAGAAGAACGATGAAGTTGCTCAAGTGGTTCGTTTTCCACTTCCATGTCGGCCAACCGATCTGTAGGAAACTCTTTCTCCGCTTCACAAGGACCGCCCAAACGAAAGCGAATGGAAAAATCGACACGGTTACGGCAAAGAGAAAGTTCAGCTGAATGACGTTGCCTAAAAAGACGACAACGGCTAGGAACAGAACGAGAGCAACAATAAATTGAATCAGTTTCTTCCGGCTATCCCCCGCCCCATTTTCTAAGGAAGAGGCTGCTTCCATCTGGTGGTTGCGAAACATCATCTTTCCAATCAGTGAATCCATGGTAATCCCAAGGATGGCGATCAACAGCATCCATGGCAGCACTTCTAAATAATTGGCTCCTGTAATAAAAATGGACGTCGCAAGCAGGATCTCAAGCGGACTCCACAATAAAGCAAGCGAATACCCTCTTAGTGTCGCCATTAATATGAAGCTGTTCTTCACCTTCGTTTTCACATGTTTCAACTGTTCCTTCAACAAGTCTTGGGAAATCGTCGCAGAGGACAAGTTCAAAAAAGCGGCGAGTGAAACCATAGTGACTTCACTTCGGACGTACAAGGAACCTAACTCTTTCGTATTACTGCCGAGCAGGGATTGCAGCAGTTTGTTGTACCTCCCCGCTTTCACGACACTGTTCATCCATGGAAGCATGGATAATAAGAAAAGAAGTCCAATGTTCCCCGCAAAGAAAGAAGGGATTTCTCCGAATGTCGTTTCACTGGAGAAAAAGAAAAACGCCCCTGCAATTAGAAGGACGACACCTAAAATTTTGAACACACGATCGGATCGTGGAAAACTGATCGCCAGCATGACGATTCCGAGCACTCCAATGGCCGTGTACAAGGTTGAATTCTTCCAAAAGACGTGAACAACATTCAAGGCAAAGACGAACGAATAAAACATGTACAAATAACTGGATATATGACGCACAATCATTCCCCTATCTCATTGGCTGGATTTCTATGTTTGCTATGGTGCATCGTTTCGTAGAATCAATGATTTCATCCTATACACAATAGGAAGATTTTTCAATGATTATGGATTTGAAGATTTTAAGTCTATGCTTCGTTCTGTGCGTACGTCCTTTCCGTTCTCTGGAGAAGGTTTCGCCATCCCTTCCTATCTATAAATAGCCAAAGTAAATCTATTAAAATATGATTCACTTTCATGCTCTATAAATGAAATGAAATTTTTCCAGGAAATCAGAGGGTTCTTCCTTTCAATATTTACTCCTTTTTATTATAATTATAATCTAAGACCGATTATAATTTTTTCACAAATACAGGAGGGTGACCTAATGGACAAGAATGAAATGCACGACAGCCAAGCTGGAAAATGTCCCGTGTCCCACGAAAAAACAAAAGAAGAAAGTGCCGTTACGACGACAAAAGTTGGGACAACCAATAAAGACTGGTGGCCCAACCAGCTGAACCTGCACATCTTACGTCAGCATGATAAGAAGTCGAACCCGATGGGAGAAGACTTTGATTATGAAGAAGAATTCAACAAACTGGATTACTATGCCCTGAAGCAGGATTTGCATGAGTTGATGACTGACAGCCAGGACTGGTGGCCGGCAGATTATGGACATTATGGTCCCCTCTTCATTCGTATGTCCTGGCACGCCGCAGGTACGTATCGGACAGGTGATGGGCGCGGGGGTGGCGCTACAGGTACCCAGCGTTTCGCACCACTGAACAGTTGGCCGGATAATGCGAACCTTGATAAAGCCCGCCGCCTGCTGTGGCCGATCAAACAAAAATATGGCAATAAGATTTCATGGGCAGACTTGCTCGTACTTACTGGAAACGTTGCGCTTGAATCGATGGGCTTAAAGACTTTCGGTTTTGGTGCTGGACGTGAAGACGTGTGGCATCCAGAAGAAGATGTCTATTGGGGAAATGAAAAAGAATGGCTTGGAGATAACCGTTACTCCGGCGACCGCGAACTGGAAAGCCCACTCGCTGCTGTGCAGATGGGACTCATCTATGTAAACCCTGAAGGACCAAACGGCAACCCGGACCCGCTGGCAAGTGCACGCGACATCCGCGATACGTTTGGCCGGATGGGGATGAATGACGAAGAGACCGTTGCCCTTGTCGCTGGTGGTCACACATTCGGAAAAGCCCACGGCGCAGGCGACCCTGACAAAGTCGGGGATTCACCAGAAGCGGCTGACATTGAAGATCAAGGATTAGGATGGAAGAGCTCTTACGGAAGCGGGAAAGGCCGTGACACGATCACAAGTGGCGTCGATGGCGCTTGGACGGCGAATCCGACCGTTTGGGACAACGGTTACTACGATCTTTTGTTCGGCTATGAATGGGAGTTGACGAAGAGTGCAGCAGGTGCCAATCAATGGGCGCCGGCCAACCCTAAAGAAGAAGACATGGCACCAGATGCGGAAGATCCATCAGTAAAAGTCCCTACGTTTATGACGACCGCCGATATGGCTCTCCGTATGGACCCAGATTATGAAAAGATCTCCCGTCGCTTCCATCAGAATCCGGATGAATTCGCCGATGCTTTTGCACGTGCCTGGTTCAAGCTGCTTCACCGTGACATGGGGCCAAAAGCAAGATACCTCGGACCAGAAGTTCCAGAGGAAGACTTGATCTGGCAGGATCCAATCCCTACGGTTACTTATGAATTGAAAGATGCTGACGTTGCAGAGTTGAAAGAGAAAATCCTCGACTCCGGCCTTTCTGTCAGTGAACTTGTGAAAACCGCATGGGCGGCTGCGAGCACGTATCGCGGCTCTGACATGCGTGGCGGTGCAAACGGTGCCCGGATCCGTCTCGCCCCACAAAAAGACTGGGAAGTGAACGAACCACAACAACTTTCCAAAGTGCTTGCGGTTTATGAAGGCATTCAAAAACAGTTCGATAAAGAAGTCAGCCTCGCGGACCTGATCGTCCTTGGCGGAAGCGCAGCTGTAGAAAAAGCAGCCAAAGATGCTGGTGTCGACGTGACCGTTCCATTTGCGTCCGGCCGCGGCGATGCGACACAAGAACAAACCGACGAAGAAAGCTTTGAAGTACTAGAGCCGATGGCGGACGGGTTCCGTAACTATGAGAAGAAAAAGTACACATTGAGCCCGGAAGAACTGCTCGTCGATAAAGCGCAGCTTCTCGGTCTCTCTGCACCGGAAATGACGGTCCTGATCGGTGGTATGCGCGTACTCGGTGCGAACTACAACAACACCGACTACGGCGTATTCACAGACAATGTCGGGACACTGACGAACGACTTCTTCGTGAACCTCTTAGACATGGGGATCGAGTGGAAGCCGAGTGACTATAACGAATACGAAGGACGCGACCGCAAGACAGGTGAACTCGTAAGAAAAGCAACGCGTGTCGACCTCGTCTTTGGTTCCAACTCTGTCCTCCGTGCGCTTGGCGAAGTATATGCTCAGGAAGATAACAAAGAGAAATTTGTGCACGACTTTGTTGCCGCATGGGTGAAAGTAATGAACGCGGATCGTTTTGATTTGAAGAAGAAGAAAGATTTGGCTTATCATAATGCATAAGGAAAAAGCAGGAGGCTCAGAGTCTCCTGCTTTTCTTCTTTTATATCTACTACTCTTACTCCCTCCCTATGGAATCCGGCTATGATTTCAATGCCGCATTTCCATCAAGAGAACAGACCACGTTTTCATAGACATCTGCTATCATGTTAGAGTGTAGAAAATCATCTACTGCTAGAGTAACTGACATAAAAAACATTCCACTTACCAAGGAGGTATGCGGTGTGGACCGGAACCATGAAGAAGAAGTGATCCGTAATTATCAAAAAGGCGAAAAAATGATGATCTTGCTTTTCGCTCAGTGGTGTATCAACCATGACCTCGATCCTGTAGCCCTTTATAAAGAGGCTTATCCCTATCAGGAGGAAAATAAAGAACTGATCGATGCCCTGGATCTGACCGTACCAAAGAAAGAGTCCGATCACATTGATTCTGAGACGATCCTTGAGGTGTTGTCTCTCTATGGGAATGACGACCTCGCTTTTGTAGTATCAGAATTAATTAGCAAAGGAAATTTGAAGTAAGAAAAGCAGGAGGTGATTCAACTTCCTGCTTTTCTTCTTTTCCCCTCCATGATCTCCACGTTTTATTGGTGTTTTTTAGGATGTTAATTAAGGAGACTTCCGATCAGTCTTGAAGAATATATATAGAAAAAGTCTTTCATGACATAAATTTTAAAGGAGATGACATTATGCTGGAATCTGTGGATCTTTCCTTAAGCATAGATAAAAAACAATATAAAAAGGAAATGAAACAGACACAGCTGAAGTTGCTCCAGTTGCAGCGATCCATCTTTGATCACCAGTTAGGCGTTATCGTTGTGTTTGAGGGCTGGGACGCTGCTGGAAAAGGTGGCGCGATTAAACGATTGACCAACGGGCTTGATCCGCGCGGCTTTGAGGTGCATGCGATCGGCGCTCCTTCCACGAATGAGAAAAGACATCATTATCTCAAACGTTTTTGGACGAAGATTCCACCCTACGGGAAAATAGCGATCTTTGACCGTTCCTGGTATGGCCGTGTTCTTGTGGAAAGAGTCGAGAATTTTGCTTCTGTTCGGGAATGGAATCGAGCCTATAACGAAATTGTCCAATTTGAACATCTCCTTGCTCAAGACCGGTACGTTGTCATTAAGTTATGGCTGCACATTTCTAAAGAGGAACAACTGAAACGATTCCAGGAAAGAGAAGCTGACCCATTAAAGAAATGGAAAATCACCGATGAGGACTGGAGAAATCGTTCAAAGTGGGAGATGTACGAAGAAGCTGTAGAGGATATGTTTCAGAACACGTCTCATCCAGAAAGTAAGTGGCATATCGTAGAAGGAGAAAATAAACATTACGCCAGAGTCAAAACCAATCACATCATTATACAGGAGATCGAGAACAAATTAAGGCAATTAGAATCTTCTTCGTCGTAACCCTGTTTCTGTCATTTAACATCTTAGGGAACCCTTTTCCGGTACATAAAAAAATCCCTGGCACTAAAGAATGTGCCAGGGCGAAAGTAAACAACTTAGGTGACCCAACCATGTAAGAATCATCCTTGATCCTACACATTTTTTTGGATTCCAGACTTTCTCGAAGGACAATTCTAGTGAGAATTCGTTTCCTTTTCCGGTTAAGTCCAATTTTCCTTCCCCTTCTTCTTTATTTCAAAAGAAGAGAGGAAGCACCATTAATGGGAGTGGCCTTTGTTTACTTACTCAACCCTCAATCAACTTTCAAAAGGGAATCGTCTTACAAATACTCCCCCCACTACCTACCATCTGTAGGTGGGTGGATCACCTGCCCTTTCCAGACTATTTTTCATCCTTAACAAACGGATGAACATTCTATCATTGGCTGTGATTTTCGTTCGTTTGGAAACGAACTCGCGATGGTTGAGCCACCTAAGTTGTTTATTTGTTTTTGTTTTCTTCTTTACACTCTTATTATATCACCCTTTTCTGATTGTAACGGAGGAAGTTGTGTCAACTTTGTAAACGTTTACACGAAAACTAATGAATTAGAATGATCGTTCCTTCTTGTGATCTTAAGACAACCTCTCCCCTCTTCGCTGAAGGATTTTACAGATCGAGGCAAACACTAAAAAACATGGGATTCTCTCCTAACTCTTTCATTCCTTCTTCATAATCTTTCTCCCCCCTTTTACCAAAGTCTTTGCACATTTACTTACCATGGATCATAATCCTCATATTATGATCCATAATAATGAACAGATTAATGGAGGTTCCTACCCGTTTCGTACATAGGTAAGCCCATTTGGAGAACCGTCTTCGTTAAGTGCCATACCTTTGAACGACGGTTATTAATTAAGTAACTACTTAATTAACTTGACACTTAATTAAGTATGCGCTAAATTATAGACATGATGATCATTCAAACTATACATTCGTTATCGGTACCGACACGTCTAGAAATCTTGGAGCTTTTGAGAGATCAGGAACTGACATCTACTGAAATTGCTTCCCATTTCAGTATTTCGGCCCCTGCGGTCTCTCAACATTTAAAAGTCTTAGAAAAATCCGGTTTAGTGAAAGTGAGAAAAGAAGGAGTAAGACGTTATTATCAAGTAAGGAAAGAAGGCTTTGTAGATTTAAAAAATTTCATTGATCAATTTTGGGAGGACAGTCTTATCCGTTTAAAAGAGGCAGCAGAAGAGGAGGAACGACAAAACCATGAAAACAGAAACGATTAACAAAGAAATATTCATTGAATGTCGTCCTCAGACACTGTTTTCGTTTTTTATTGACGCTGAAAAAATGCAGAAGTGGATGGGCAGACAAATTCTCATGGAGCCCAGGATTCATGGCAGATTCCGCATTGATATTGATGGAGACAACATCGCTTTAGGAGAGTACAAAGAAATTGTCCAAAATGAAAAGATTGTGATGACCTGGGGATGGGAAGGTTCTGACATCATGCCTCCTGGAGCAAGCACAGTAGAATTTCTGTTAGAAGAACAGGATAATGGAACGTTATTAAAATTAACTCACTATGACATCCCAATCGAAAAAATCCATTCCAACAACGACGGTTGGACCCACTATATGGAACGCTGCAAAGGAATTGCAGAGGGGGTAGACATCGGTGTGGATCCGTGGTCTATCAAAAAATACTAACTAGAAGGAAGGAAAGTAATCATGAATAACCAAATAAAAGAAGAAGTGCTATTTAAAACAACACCAGATAAGTTATATGGTGTATTAACAGATGCTGATCAATTTTCAGAGATGTCAGGAGGCGCACCCACAGAAATTCAACCAAATGAAGGAGGTTCGTTCTCCCTATTCGGCGGTATGATAACGGGAAGAACAATCGAACTTTCTCAAAACCAACGAATTGTCCAAGCCTGGAGGGCTGGGAATTGGGAGGAAGGAAAATATTCGCTCGTCTCCTTCGTGTTTGAAGCTGTAGAAGAGGGAACACTCTTACATTTTGAGCATATCGGATTTCCAGAAGGACAAGGAGAACATTTGACTAAAGGGTGGACGGAAAACTACTGGAATCCACTAAAGAACTATCTGGCTGAGTAAAAAAAATACTACATGCTAGGGTGCCTTCCCCCGCTTCGTTAAGCTTTATATCAGCGGGGCTCAGGCATGAATCACATAAAAGTGGAGGGGCTAATTCCCCTCCACTTTTATAGCTTTAAATCCTCAGTCATCGCTTCAAAGAGGCGAATCCTGACCCAAGCTTCAGTAAGACCTTTAGAAAATAGAGGCACACACCTTCACGGGCACAGAATCAGAAAAAACCCCGGCACGAAAAGTGTGCCAGGGCTAAATTAAACAACTTAGGTGACCCAACCATGTAAGAATCATCCTTGATTCTACACATCTTTGGAATTCTGATTTGCTTAAAGGACGATTCTGCTGAGAATCCGTTCCCTTATCCCGTTAAGTCCCTATTTTTCGTCCATTTCTTCTTTCTTTATTTTGAAAGAAGAGATCGAGCACTTGCTGAGGTCATCCGCTTTGTTTCCTTACTAAACCCTCAATTTAAAGGTCATCGTCTTACAAAGACTTACTTACCGACCTACCACCCGCAGGCTGGCATTATCACCTGCCTATTCAAGACTGTTTTTCATTCTTATTACTTGAAGAACATTCTTTCATTGGCTGTGATTTTCGTTCGCTTGGAAACGAACTCACGATGGTTGAGCCACCTAAGTTGTTTATTTGTTTTTGTTATCTTCTTTACACTCTTATTATATCACCCTTTTCTGATTGTAACGGAAGAAGTTGTGTCAACTTTGTAAACGTTTACTTTGTTGTGTGTGCCTGTCTCTTCGTATCGTTCATGCCTCTATACGGTGTGATCAGTCCACGTAAAAAACTCTTTTATAAATAGTAAAAAAAGAATATAGTTTATTCTATAAGGAGGCACATCCCATGGATCATCCTAATCGTGAAGAATTTGAACAATTGAAGAGAGAAGTCGAACACCTGAAACAATCCAAAAGTAAAGCAAATACTGAAATCACTTTGATCATTTCCACTGCAGTCGTTGCTATTGCGGCCATCATCGGGATCTTTTGGATGTAAACGATCGGCATAGAGCATAAAAAAGGCGTCTGTCCCAAGATTGGGCACAGACGCCTTTTTTATTGCTTTCATCGACCTTAAAACAAGTCTGGAACTTTTTCAATCATTTCTGCAAAGGAGAACCTCTAGGAACCCGTCCTGAATCGTTGCTGCACCTCCCCCCTCGTCTCATTTGTTCCCTCCTCTCATTAATCATCAAAAACAAACAACAACATAAAAACACAAGAAAACACAAGAAAACACACCTTTAACACATGATTAATATTGGATTTACATACAGCCTTTATAGTGAAGGTGCAGAAACAAAGAGGAGGGATGACCAAGTATTCTATAAACCATATAAACGTTGTCGTTCATTTTCATAGATTGTGGAAAATTAAGGAGGATTACAAAATGATGAAGAAATTTATGTTCGGTTTGATGACACTTTTGTTGATTTTAGTGGCAGCTTGCTCTGGTGGAAACGCAGAACAAAAAGAAGAAATTACAGTGTACACCGCACTAGAAGATGACATGATTGAAACATACTTAACCTCATTCCGTGAACAAAACCCTGACATTGAAGTCAACATCGTTCGGGACTCAACTGGAGTCATTACATCAAAGCTATTGGCTGAAAAAGATGCCCCTGTGGCTGACGTTGTTTGGGGAACAGCCGCAACGAGTCTGCTTGTCGCTGATCAACAAGGGATGCTGGAAGGATACGCACCGAAAGGAATCGACCGAGTATCCCCTCAATACAAAGACTCAAAAGATACCCCGCACTGGGTCGGTATCAACGCCTGGATGACAGGGTTTGCTGTCAACACGGTAGAAATCGAAGAAATGGGACTGGATATCCCTCAAAGCTATGAAGATTTGCTTGATCCTCAATACAAAGACTTGATCGTTATGCCTAACCCTGCTTCCTCCGGCACTGGATTCTTGACTGTATCTGCCTTTATGCAACAGATGGGTGAAGAAGAAGCGTGGAATTACATGGACAAACTTCATCAAAACATCGGAATGTACACACACTCCGGTTCTAAACCAGCGAAGCTTGCAGGACAAGGCGAATATCCAATCGGCGTTTCATTCGGTTACCGCGGGATCACACAAGCGGAAAAAGGAGAGCCGATTAAGACCATTTTCCCTGAAGAAGGTTCAGGTTGGGATTTAGAAGCGAACGCCCTAGTGAAGAAAGAAGAAATCAAACCAGCAGCGAAGACATTTTTAGACTGGGCGATTTCTGATGAAGCAATGAAAGAATACAGCGAGAACTTTGCGATCACCTCCGTACCAACAGACAAACCGGTTCCAGAAGGTTTCCCTGAAAACCCGGAAGAGCAGTTGATTGAAAATGACTTTAACTGGGCAGCAGAGAATCGTGATGCCATTCTTGAACAATGGACAAAAAAATATGACGGAAAGAGCGCCCCTAAAGAGTAAGGTACAACGGAAGTCGGCAAACTTTTTGTACCTAAAGGGGCGGGTCTATCCGCCTTCGGTCCCTTATTATCTCATGAAAAAGGAGCGAGTCCAATCATGAAGCATCTCGCTGTAAACCAGATCACCAAGACGTTTCAAGACTTTACCGCATTGAAAGATATATCGTTCTCCATTGATAAAGGAGAATTCATCTGCTTACTCGGCCCAAGCGGTTGCGGCAAAACGACGCTCCTCCGTATTTTGGCAGGGCTTGAAAGGCCGAACACGGGAGACGTTCTAAAGAACGGGCGCGACATGACGCACCTGCCTCCGGCACAGCGCAATTTCGGAATTGTTTTTCAGTCCTATGCTTTATTCCCGAATCTAACTGCGGCGCAGAACGTCGCGTATGGATTGAATCCTAAACAGTTTTCCAAGAAAGAACGCAAAGAAACCGCTCTTGAAAATCTTAAGCTCGTCAATTTAGGAAACATGGCTGACCGCTACCCGGCCCAACTTTCAGGAGGGCAGCAGCAGCGCGTCGCCTTAGCCCGTGCCCTCGCTATGAATCCTGAATTCCTATTGTTGGATGAGCCATTATCTGCTCTGGATGCTCAAGTCCGATTGCAGTTAAGAAACGAAATCAAACGCCTGCAAAAACAGTTAGGCATTACGACCGTCATGGTTACACACGATCAGGAAGAAGCACTCTCCATGGCGGACCGTATGATCGTCATGAATAACGCCAAGGTCGAACAAGCGGGGACGCCTCAGGAAATCTACGACCGCCCCCACTCCCCCTTTGTTGCCGATTTCATAGGGGCGGTCAATTTTGTTGGAGATCAACTTTTTCCGAATGGTGCAAAAGAAGATGTGGCGGTTCGCCCGGAACATGTGACGCTCCATTCCGAACCGTCCGACTCTTCGCTTCCCACCCGGATTGAAAACCTGGAGTACCGGGGCAACTCTTATCGCGTCGTTCTCAAGCAGACGACGAAGGACAACGTACTCTATGCGGATATCAATTCCGATACGTTCAAACAACAGCCGCTTGCTGTGGGCGAGGTGGTCTATGCAGAACTGCAAGAAGACAAGGTCATCTTCTTTCACGGAGAGCCCGAACCTATAACAACGAAGAAGCCTGTTCTCACCTAGGAGGTCCATCATGATTACAGCACTACAATCTTTATTCAGCCGGCAGCCTGTCGTGAAGCAGACGTTAAGTAAAGATGCGCATTTGCAGCGCATGCTGCTCCTTCTCATGTTCGTCGGACTTGGATCGACCATCATCCTCCCTGTCATCGAACTGTTGAAACGGGCGATGCAGAACAAACAAGGCGAATACATTGGAGCCGAGAACTTTGTGACCTACTTCTCCTCTCCCAGCTTGTTTCAATCGGCTGTCCATACATTGTCAGTCGCATCGATTACAAT
Source organism: Halobacillus sp. AWM4_238 (assembly GCF_056158265.1). Classification (NCBI taxonomy): domain Bacteria; kingdom Bacillati; phylum Bacillota; class Bacilli; order Caryophanales; family Bacillaceae; genus Halobacillus; species Halobacillus sp. AWM4_238. The sequence continues at coordinate 3,671,780 of NZ_JBSWSY010000002.1, read as the reverse complement.
GGTCCTATCTGTCAGTGCGGCCTTTTTGTTCGCTTTTGCGATTGAACGCACGAAGATGAAAGGCAAAACGTTCTTTACTTACATGGCCCTTCTGCCTCTATTCGCACCGACCATGATGTACGGAATCGCCCTCGTGTATCTACTCGGAAACAATGGCGTGTTCACTACCGGGTTCTTCGGACTCTTCGAGCAGTGGTTCGGATGGCAGGAGTCTAACTTTGATATCTACGGATTCAAAGGCATTGTGATTTCTGAAGTGATTTTCACGTTCCCTCAAGCGTTTTTGATTTTGAAAGTTTCCTTATCAACCGCGGATCAACGTTTATATGAAGCCGCGGATACGATGGGGGCAGGAACGCTGAAGAAGTTATTTACGGTCACGTTACCGAGCATCAAGTATGGACTCGTGAGCGCGCTTTTCGTCAGCTTCACACTCAGCTTCACTGATTTTGGTGCACCAAAAGTTGTCGGTGGCCAATACAATGTGCTAGCCACAGATGTGTACAAGCAGGTGATCGGACAGCAAAACTTTTCTATGGGAGCAACTGTCGGCATTATCTTAACTATTCCAGCTGTGATCGCGTTTATCGTCGATCAGCGTATACAACGGAAGCAGTCGAGCATCAGCTCGAAAGCAACACCGTACAAGACGCCTGCCCATCCTATGCGAGACCGTCTGTTCACAGTGTACTGTTCAATCATAACGATTGGGATCATTACCCTGTTCCTTGCGATTATAGCTGCAGCTTTCGTAAAAGTATGGCCCTATGACTTCTCGTTGACCCTCCGTCATTTCGGATTCGGATCGGTTGCGGGAGATGGTCTTCAACCGTTCTACAACAGTTTGATCATTTCAGCAGTAACAGCTGTGATCGGAACAGTCGTCATCTTTATCGGCGCTTATCTCATAGAAAAATCGCGTCACCTGGCATGGGTCAGAAAAGTATCGTATTTCCTATCGATTCTGCCGATTGCCCTACCTGGACTGGTCATTGGCCTTGCATTCATCTTCTTCTTTAACCAGTCAGCCATCAGCATTCCGTTTACGTCGATGGAAATCGCCAACCCTTTTCAGTGGTTATACGGAACGATGATCATTCTCGTCCTTGCGAATATCATCCACTTCTACTCTGTTTCGTTCATCACAGCAACGACATCACTGAAGAAACAAGACGCTGAGTACGAAGCCATCTCGGAGACCATGAAGGTTCCATTTTATAAAACGTTCGCCAAAGTGACGGTACCCCTGTCCTGGCCGGCCATTCTGGAAATGATGATGTACTTGTTCGTCAACTCGATGACGACCATCAGTGCCGTCGTCTTTCTATATTCGTCCGAGTGGAAGCTCGCCTCCATCGCCATTGTCAATATGAATGATGCCGGAGACATTGCACCGGCAGCGGCGATGTCTTTATTGATCATCGTTACCAACATCATCGTACGTGTTGTGTACGAAACGATTGTCAAATCTATCAAAAAAAGAAAAGTAGGGATTTAATATGAAAAACATTCAAGCGATCATTTTTGACTGGGCCGGAACTACGGTTGACTACGGCTGTTTCGCCCCGGTCCAAGTATTCATCGAGATTTTCAACAAGCGCGATGTACAGATCACGTATGATGAAGCACGTAAGCCGATGGGATTATTGAAAATTGACCATATCCGCGCCATTACTGAAATGGAACGCGTGCGCATCGAATGGAAGAACACCCATGGAAGTGAGCCGACACAGGAAGACATCGAAGCGATGTACAAAGACTTCGAAGACCTGTTGTTCCGCGGCCTCCATCAATTCGCTACCCCGCTTCCCCATGTGACAGAAGTGATGGAACACTTGAGAAAGCGTGGCATCAAGATTGGATCTACCACAGGGTACACAGAAGAAATGATCGAAATCGTCGCTAGCGAAGCGAAAAAACAAGGATACGAGCCAGACACCATCGTATCTTCCACAGAAGTACCCGCAGGTCGCCCTTATCCATGGATGGTCTATGAAAATGCGAAACAACTGAATGTCTTCCCGACAAGTCAGATAATCAAAGTCGGCGACACGGTGGCGGATATGCAGGAAGGAGTTAACGCTGGAATGTGGACAATTGGTGTCGTGAAAGGAAGCAGTACCCTTGGCCTTTCCCAACAAGAGGTCGAAGAAATGGATGCTACCCTCCTTCAAGCCAAAGTCGAATCCGCCAAAAGAACCTTGCTTGAAGCGGGTGCCGATTATGTCATGACAGACATGAGCGAGCTTCCTGAACGGATTGATGTGATTGAAAAGCGGATGAATGAGGAAGTGAGTGCGCATGTCTAAGCTGTACCGCGGCGAAGGGGACGTGAACCAGTCCCCTCTCCGTCAAGCTTGGAACGAACATCTCGCAGACGAAACCACTGCAATCCTGGACGAGGATGAGCACTACTTTTTACATCAGTCGCTATCGACCCCATGCCTGGATGTCATCGAGCGGGCAGAGGGTTCAGCTTTTTACAATGCCGAAGGAAAACGTTACCTGGACTTTCACGGCAATGCCGTCCATCAAATCGGCTTCCAACACCCGAGGGTTATAGAAGCGATGAAACAACAGCTCGATACACTCAGCTTTTCAACGAGACGCTATACGAACCGTCCCGCGATTGAACTCGCTAAACGATTATCAGAACTTGCGCCGGACCCGTTGAACAAATCATTGTTCGCACCGGGGGCTACCTCCGCCATCGGTATGGCGCTGAAGCTTGCGCGCCTTGCAACAGGGAAACATAAAACCGTCTCGATGTGGGAATCGTTTCACGGAGCTTCGATGGATGCCTTGTCTATTGGAGGTGAAGCCCATTTCCGTCGCCAAATAGGTCCGCTCCTTCCCGGTGCGATCCACGTCCCCCCTATTCAGAACTACCGACCAAACTGGGAGGGGGCGGGCCTTGATGATCGACAGCTCGCCTCGCATATTGAATACCTATTCGAACAGGACCCAGACATCGGCGCATTCGTCATGGAAACCGTCCGGAATACAGACGTGCAGCTTCCTTCAAAAGCGTTTATGAAAAAAATCAGAGCACTTTGTACCAAATACGATGTAAAACTCATTTTCGATGAGACCGCCATCGGTATGGGACGTACCGGACGCTGGTTCGCTTTTCAGCACTACGACATCGTCCCTGACATGGTCGTCCTCGGAAAAGGATTAGGCGGAGCCGTTTATCCCATGGCATCCTTGCTCGTCGATGAATCCTTAGATGTTGCGGGAAGCACGTCCCTTGGTCATTACACACACGAAAAAAGCCCACTCGGGGCGACTGCGGCCTTGACGATGATTGACGTTATCCAGGAAGAAAAACTTTTAGAGCGTCTACCAATCCTGGAGCAAAAAATGAAAGCCCGTCTGGAAGCGTGGAAACAACGCTATTTTCTGATTGGAGATGTCCGGCACATCGGTTTTCTTTTTGCCATCGAACTCGTGACCGACCGTAAGACGAAAGAAAAAGCGACAGACGCAGCAGAAGCTGTCATGTACCACTGTTTGGAACATGGACTCAGTTTCAAAGTTTCAAAAGGGAACGTCCTGCAGCTTTGTCCTCCTTTAAACCTATCAGATGAAGATTTGGAGGAAGCTCTGAACCTATTAGAATCAGCTCTAGAAAACGTGCAGCAACGAGAGGAGAATCCGTATGCCAAACCATGATCACTACCTACTGCTCACTCCCGGTCCTTTGACAACGACCGCTTCAGTGAGAGAATCGATGCTTAAAGACTGGTGCACGTGGGATGATGACTACAAGTCCATCGTTCAGTCGATCCGCTCAGACCTTTTGTCTCTCGCCGAAGTATCGGAAAAAGACTACACCAGTGTTCTCATGCAGGGAAGCGGCACATTCAGTGTCGAGTCCGTCATCTCCACCGCCGTCCCTGACGATGGAAAACTCCTTGTCCTCGTCAACGGTGCGTACGGAAAACGCATCGCTGAGATTGCCGAACGGCTCCAGCTGAGCGTACGGACGATCGAATTCGGGGAAACGGAAATGCCCGACGTAGAAAAAGTAGAAAACGCGCTTGAACAAGATGAGACGATCACTCATGTAGCCGTCGTCCATTGTGAAACGACAACCGGCCTCCTGAACCCGATCCACAACATTGCCGATATTGTAAAACGCTACCACAAAACGTTCATCGTCGATGCCATGAGCAGCTTTGGCGGGATTCAGATGTCCATTACGGAAATGGATGCCGATTATGTGATCAGCAGTGCCAACAAATGCATCCAGGGCGTCCCTGGTTTTGGTTTTGTCATCGCCAAACGAGAAGCCATTCAACAGTGCGAAGGTCAGGCCCGCTCGTTATCTCTCGATTTGTACGATCAATGGAAGACGATGGAGGATCAGGAAGGAAAATGGCGCTACACTTCCCCGACCCACACCGTACGCGCGTTCAAGCAGGCACTCGAAGAATTAAAGCTGGAAGGTGGCATTGAGGAGCGACAGATACGGTACGAACAGAATCAACGGACACTCGTCGATGGTATGCGCGCGCTCGGCTTCACTCCCCTTCTCCCTGATGAGTGGCAGTCGCCGATCATCACACCGTTTTATTATCCGGAACATGAGGCGTTCCATTTTGAACGTTTCTACGAAGAGTTGAAATCCCGCGGTTTTGTCATCTATCCAGGTAAAGTAACGAACCTGAAGACATTCAGGATCGGAAATATCGGAGACATTCACCCATCAGATATAGAAGCATTGCTTGAAGCTACACGAGAAAGTATATACTGGCTCGAACCTGTTACCAAATAAGGAAACCCTTCGACTTTCCACGCATGAAAGAGGAAACAATACGCAATCCTCTTTCATGTATAATGGAAAGAAAGGAAGGTCTTTGTCACGTTAGGAGGGACGACATTGTCACTCGTCGCAGAAGAACGGAAACAAAAAATACTACAAATGCTTGAACTTCAAGGCAAAGTCCGAGTCAGCGAACTTGCCGAACAATTGGACGTGTCGACCGAAACCATTCGTCGACACTTAGACGATTTAGAAAACCAACAAAAGCTCAAAAAAGTGTATGGCGGAGCTGTAAGAAACGAAACGTCCAACGAACTGCCGCACTATGAACGAGAATCCATACACATTCAGGAGAAAAAGACCATCGGACAAGCCGCAGCCGATCAAGTCGAAGATCACGACATCATCGTCATCGATGAAGGAAGCACTCCGCTGCAGATGATTCCTTTTCTAAGAGGAAAGAAAAACTTAACGATCATGACCAGCTCCATTCCAGCCCTGAACCGGCTGATGGAATACACGAAACGCAAAGAACTCGAAGCCCGCGTCATCTTTATCGGCGGTGAAGTAAGCGTCGATCACCTGCGCACATCCGGTCCGATTGCAGAGAAAATGATGGAAGACTTCTACGTGAATAAAGCATTCATCGCTACAGACGGTGTTGACATCGACCACGGGATTACGAGCTTCGATCCGAACAAAGCACTTTTTACTAGGAAGCTGATTGAACAGTCGGGGAGATCTTATATTCTGGCGGATTCTTCTAAGATTGGGACTCGGACTTATGTGAAGATGTCTAATTTGGAGGATGTTTATGCTGTTGTAAGTGATGTCCCGCCGCCTGAGGATTGGGGACCTATCTTGCAACGTATAGGTACGGAATGGATTACTATGTAAAACAATAAGGAGGTACTAGTGTTTGGTTGTCTCTCCAAACACTAGTACCTCCCTGTTTCCACACTAAAAAAGAGCATCACACTTGATAAGTGTGATGCTCTTTTTTTAGTGTTTACACGTCACGACGTTTTTTAATGCTGTAGTTTGTATGAGCAACAACAGTTTTTTCGAAATCTAAATTGAGCTCGTGGAAATCATCCATAATAGTCATGTCGCAAACAACAGAATTTTGTAAATTAGCAGAAGTTACGACAGCTTCAAACTGTTGGCCGTCTTTTTGAAAAGTTATGATATCACCTACGGTTGCTTTTTCCTCTTCTTTTACTTTCTGTTCTTCTTCTGAGTCTTTCTTTTTAAATGCAGCATCAACTAAATTTTTGCTTATGTTTTCATCAGCCATGAGAAATTCCCCTTCCTAGTGAATTGTAATGTAGTCTCGCTTTCGTTTGTTTCAAGATTCAGGCCTAGGGTTTCCTTATCTATACCCTTAATTAAGTGCCCTCATTCTCCTTAGATTATTACTCTAACATGATTCTTTTTTTCGAAGAAAGGGACTAACGCTTCCTAGATGAAGATGAAGCCTCAGAACCGCCTCCAAATTATCCTCACCGATAAATCATATAATCCCAATGCCCATCTAAGGCTTTCCTAATCCTTTCCCCTCTAACTTTCAACAACGATTCATCTAAAGTCTCTTCTCCATCCAACACTTTAATTGTTTCCTGGATAGCTGCTTGGACTTTTCTATACTCAACTTTTTCCCATAATCGCAAGTAAGGAATGAAATCCTTGTTACCAGATGCTTTTATCTTCTCAAGCATAAGAAGAATCATTTTTCTGTCTCGATCTTTGAGATAGGTCATATCCGGTTCTTTTTTCCTTTCTTGGATCCACTCTCCCCATTCACGCATGAGTTTGTCCGCGTACTGATCGGACTGGATCTGCCACCCTCGATCTGTGAAAACGATAAGGTGGATCTTCCCGAATTTTTGAAGTTCTATAAAGTCTTTTTTGATCATCCAATTGATTTTCTGTGTAATGTCATCAATTTTTTCACTTTTATAGAACCCATAACCAGGACTTTTATCCAATTCGTACTCCAACAACTTCTTCTCTTTCGATCCTTTCAAAATCTTCGCGAGTTGTGTCCTGCCTCCTTGGGCAATAATCCAATCTGCTGTATCAAGGATGATTTTGATTTCTTTATGAGATAAGGGAGAAGATCCCATTGAACATCAACCTCCGTATCATTTATCACTTTTGTTAATATTCCGTCCTGGTAAATGATTAGTTTTCAGATCTAGATATCAAAAAAAGCAGGAGAATCCCCCTGCTTTTCCTTTATACATCCTCTACTACTCTCACTACCTTATTTCCACAGTTTTTGCATTTCCCATCCAACATCACCCCTGCAGAATGGTCAACGATTATAAAGTCTGTGATCGTAACTACATCATTGCAATGGGTGCAACGGACATTTGCGATCAGTTTCTTCCTGAAATCTTCAGGTATGGATAACCACTTCCTGTTCGCTTCCATTCCATCGCCTCCTTTATATATTTATTGAGGTATACTTTTATTTCTTCTCCAACCACGTCACACACTCTACGTGGCTCGTCTGCGGGAACATATCTACTGGCTGAACTTCCTTCGTCTCATACCCGCCATCTTCAAGAATACGCAAATCACGAGCAAGCGTAGAAGGATTACAAGATACATAAACAATCCGCTCCGGTCCCATATCCAACATTGACTTCAGCAGCTCTTCGTCACAACCTTTACGCGGTGGATCGACAACAATAACATCCGGACGAAGTCCCTGGTTACGCCACCATGGCATAAGCTCTTCCGCTTGTCCGACGTAAAATTCTGCGTTCTCCATCTTGTTCAGACGCGCATTTTTCTTCGCATCGGTGACTGCTTCAGGTACGATTTCTACTCCGTACACTTTCTTCGCTTTTTGAGCGAGGAACAAGGAGATGGTTCCAATTCCGCAGTAAGCATCAATGACAGTTTCCCCGCCTCTTAGATCGGCATATTCTAGAGCCTGATCATAGAGTTTCTTCGTCTGGGTCGGGTTGACCTGGTAGAGGGGGAAGCAGGGGGGACGGTTCTAGCGCTTCCCACTAAAGTCATTCCTTGATTAGCGACTTGCAGTGCCGTCTGTGAAACTTCACTAGTCATCAATGACAAGTCAGATACAAAGACCTCCTTGTATTTATTCTTTAATTCAACATTGTCATCAGTTACTCTTCCCAAAGAAAGTTCATCACCAATAGGGTTAGAGACAACAATTTCATTTATTTCATTTGAGTTATTTAACTTTTTATCTTCAGACATTTAAACTATCTCCTTTGTCTTTTCATTAGATAGATTCATGGAAATCAATGAACATTTTATAAAAAATGCCCCCTCAGCACGTTAACACCATAAAGTACTGGGGCAGGCGTCGAAAATCATGCTATTGTTAATGATGTACAACAGCCGGAAGATTGGGGACCTAATTTGTAACGTATTGATACGTTTCTATATAAAACATGGGGGCGGTACTTGTGATTGGTTTCCTCTCTAAAAACACAAATACCGCCCCTTTCTTATTCATCTCCACTCATACTTCTTATCGTCAAAACCATTATCGATTTCCTAACTCTTAACTAAAGAACGGACTCATATGGATCATCGCGCCCCGGTGAGCACATGATCACTGTATAATCTATTAGCTACTATCCTCACAGAAAAGGCATAAATAATGTTTCGCCGAAGGAAAAAAGAAACACATAAATGTAAATGGCCATTTAAATCAAGCGTAACTCAGGAAAGTACTCAACTCTCATTGTTGCTGTTTGTATATAGGATGTTGAACATCTGATAGCCTAACACTGAAAAAAAATACTTTTTATTATTAGAACCATAATTCTTAATTTTTTCGGTCTCATAATCTCTATAAACTATACCTGAATCCTCAAACCAATCTTTGGAGAATGGATTTAAATATTTTCCAATATAGCTGTTGAGATGATCATTTATTTCGTCGTGTAGCTCAAGAGAATCGTTAATCTCTAATAAGTAATTAACAAAATCCTTTAGGTAAATAATTCCTTGTTGGACATTGGAATGCCCTTCTTTTTCTAAAATAGAAGCAATTCCCTGGACCTCTAATGGTTTGTTTTCCTCCAAATGTTCCACCTCCCGTTAGTTAAAAAACCTCAATAAGGTTAATTATCCCTATAATTATTGATATTAGTAAAGCAACTGTACCTATTGTTCCTGCATTGGAATTAAGCATATCAAAGAAATCCTTAGCTTTACTACTTTCTACTCTTCCAACAATTCTTTTAGGGACTTTAGTATATAGTGTTGATCCAGGTAAAACATTATTAACGACTAAACTACAAAACTTTTGGTAGCGGTTTAGCGTTATTGGCTGTTGTCCTAAATTAAAGACTGTTATAAGTAAGTGCCCAGCGTAGCCCGGGTCCACTTTTGAAGTTGTATTCGTTAGCCCCTTCTGCATCAAACCAACTTTAGGAATAATCTGGCCAAACCTTACTCGGGGAAATTCTATGTACTCTTCTGTCTGAATAATTACTGAAGATCCAGGTAGTACTTGAATAGATTGGTTTTCTTTTAGCTCTGTTTTATGAATATTATTATGGTTCCAATATTCACATCCAACCCTTAAGTCATATGAAGTATTAGAGTTTTCTTCATTTGCCACTTGTTTATCGTCAATGTCCTTAATCAACAGTACATTACTCTCGACCCCGCCCAAGCCATGAAATTCCTCACTATTAGTTACCACAGTTTTCCTCTTCCCACTTAAAATAAAAGGTACCACTGACATTAAAAAACACTCCCCTAGCTGTTGTCATTGTTAATTTCATTATACAACAAGCTAGGAACTATGCCTTTATTATTTTGATATTTTTTACTATCATACAGGTCATATTCACCATCTATTGAAAGATAATAAATTTGGCAAATTGAAATATAAGGATATATTCTAACTGGTTGAATACATGATATCTCTAAAGTCCAGTAACCTTTAAAGCCAACATTACCGAACGGAGAAGAGGTATGTATAGAAACACCAAGTCTGCCAATTGAAGAACGTCCTTCTATAAAAGGTACATTTTTATACGTTTCAGTGAATTCCACTGTTCGCCCTAAATATAACTTCCCTGGTTCAAGTACATATCCGTCTGCAGGTATTTTCACTTTACTCGTAGGGTTATTTTTTTTCATATCTAGAGTATTGTCGTTGTAAATCAATATTTCATCATGCAACTGCAGGTTATAACTGTTAGGATTTAAATGCCTCTCATCATAAGGGTTTATTACAATATCTCTTCCCATTTTTTTCTCTATTTCTTTTCCCGATAATAAAATTTTGGACACTCCTAACATTTAATAAAGCTGATGAATAGCATAGACTATTTTACATTTAATGGAATTTCAGCTTTACTTAAGAGATTTAAAGATGCCTTACTTTTATCTTATCTAAACAAAACCCATTGCCATAGTATCACTTTACATCATTAAGTATAAATAATGTAAAGTAATAAAGTATATTTTTGGTTTGAGAAGGCTCAACAGTCTTTAATTGTATTGATGCTAGCCTAAACACTTCTTGTACATTGACACCCAAGAATTTCCGTTAACAAACAATCTCTGAACCTTACATTTCTTGTTTCTCTAACCACGTCACACACTCCACATGGCTCGTCTGCGGGAACATATCGACCGGCTGAACTTCCTTCGTCTCATACCCGCCATCCTCTAAAATGCGCAAATCACGAGCAAGCGTAGAAGGATTACAAGATACATAAACAATCCGCTCCGGTCCCATATCCAACATTGACTTCAGCAGTTCTTCATCACAACCCTTACGCGGAGGATCGACGACGATCACGTCTGGACGCAGCCCCTGGTTGCGCCACCAAGGCATAAGCTCTTCCGCTTGTCCGACATAGAATTCTGCGTTCTCCATCTTGTTCAGACGAGCATTCTTCTTCGCATCAGTGACGGCTTCTGGTACGATTTCTACGCCGTACACCTTCTTCGCTTTTTGAGCGAGGAACAAGGAAATGGTTCCAATACCGCAGTAAGCGTCAATGACGGTCTCCCCGCCTCTTAAATCGGCATAGTCTAGCGCTTGGTCATAAAGTTTCTTCGTCTGGGTCGGGTTGACCTGGTAGAACGATTTCGGTGAAATCATGAATCGGATATCGCCGATCGTGTCATAAATATATTCACCGCCCCAAAGGATGTTCGTCTCTTTTCCAAGGATGACGTTCGTTTTCGCACTGTTGACGTTATGGACGATCGATTTCACGTTTGGAAAAGCATCACGGATTTCATCAATCATTTTATCTTTGTGCGGAAGCTTTTTCGTCTTCGTGACGAGAACGATCATGATGTCTTTCGTATTCTGACCGGTACGGACCATGATGTGTCTTAGAACACCGCGGTGGGTCTGTTCGTCGTACGCATCAATTCCATGTTTGGATGCGATACGGCGAACGGTTTCGACCATGCGATCGTTCATTTCGTCCTGGATCAGGCATGTGTCCATGTCGATGATGTTGTGGCTTCGTTTCTGGTAGAAACCTGTCATCAGTTCACCGTCTTCCTTTTGACCGACAGGAATCTGAACTTTATTTCGGTAACGCCATGGGTCCTCCATGCCAACCGTTGAATGGACAGGGACATGTTCGAGGTGGCCGATTTTCTTCATATTATCTTTAACTTGTTTTTGTTTCATATCCAGCTGCATTTGGTAGCTCATATGCTGAAGCTGACAGCCGCCACATTGGTAGAACACATCACATGGGGGCTCGACGCGGTCTTCACTTGCTTCAGTCACTTTCACCAGCTTGCCAAAGCCGAAGTTCTTTTTCACTTTGACGACTTTCACTTCGGCCTTTTCGCCTGGAAGGCCATACGGTACGAAAAGTGGATAGCCATCGACTTTCCCTACCCCATTGCCTTCGTGGGTCAAATCTTCAAAGCTCAGTTCAATCGTCTGGTTCTTCTGTACCGGCGGTTTCGGTTTCGCCATTGTTCATCCGTCCTTTATCGCTTTCTTTATCTATATACTCTACACGTAGTTTATCATATCCATAAGTGTGAAGTCGCCCCGAGGGGCTAGAGTACTGCCTACAAACAAAACAAAAGAACGCCACTGTCTCAAACAGCAGCGCTCCCCATTATTCTTCTTCGTCGGTTTCTTCTTCTTTAAATTTGTCTTCTGGAACAAAAAAGTCCAGATGTCTGTATAAATTGACAAATTCCCCGGGCAATAATCCACCAAATTCCCCATCAATATTTAACTGCATCTTTTCATCTGTTTTTACTTTCACACGGCTTGCGGTCGTGTGGATGAATTTAGGGTGATTCAAGTGGTTACCCTGTATCGCAAGTGTTGCCAGGCGGACGAATTCGGCGATGTTCATTTTTTCAATGATCATCAGGTCGAAAAGTCCGTCATCCATACGGGCGGATGGCGCTAATTTTTCAAGGCCGCCAACAGAGTTGGTGTTACTGACAAGGAAAAGCATGATCTCGCCTTCATACCATTTGCCGTCATACTCCATCTCAACATAAGTCGGACGGATGGACGGCAACATTTCGATGCCTTTTAAGTAGTAAGCGAGCTGACCAATCATCGTCTTCAGCTTACTTGGTACTTCATAAGAGATTTCTGTAATTTTACCGCCACCGGCGATGTTCATGAAATATTGGTCGTTGACACGGCCGATATCGAGTGGGTGGCTGTAGCCTTCCAGGATGATATCCACCGCTTTATGAATGTTCCTAGGCACGTGTAAAGCACGGGCAAAATCGTTCGTTGTCCCGACTGGAATGATGCCGACTTTCGGTTTGTGTGGTTTTTCGGCAAGTCCGTTGATCACTTCATTGATGGTTCCGTCTCCCCCTGCAGCGACTACGAGATCGAATTCACGATCGACGGCGTATTCGGCTGCTTTGACGGCGTCACCAGCACATGTTGTGGCATGAGTGGAGGTTTCATAACCGGACTGTTCGAACCGTTGCAAAATGTCCGGGAGAACCTTGCGTATGACTTCTCTTCCAGAGGTCGGGTTGTATATAATTCGGGCACGTTTCATCGTGTATGACCCCCTTTTCTATCCAAGCATGTTCCATTCTACATCATAGCGCTTTTTCCTGGATTTGCAAACCATTTCTATAGTATATGATAACAAGTCCTAAACCATACGAAAGCACGCACCAACAAGTGCGTGCTTCCTTTATGATTCAACGGTTAGCGCTTATCCATTTCTTCTAAAATGATCTTGTTGACCATCGGTGGGTTCGCTTGTCCTTTGGTCTCTTTCATGACTTGGCCGACAAGGAATCCAAGAGCTTTGTCTTTTCCGTTCTTGTAGTCTTCGATGGACTGCGGATTGTTGTCCATGATACCAACGACGATTTCAGTCAGCTGACCTTCGTCTGAAATTTGGACAAGTCCTTTATCCTTAACGATCTTCTCAGGATCGCCGCCTTTTTCTACAAGCTCAGTGAAGACTTTCTTCGCGATCTTGGAACTGATTGTTCCGTCTTCGATCAGCTGGATCATCTTCGCAAGAGAAGCTGGTGTCAGTTCCAGTTCATGAAGCTCTTTGTAGTGTTTGTTCATGTAAGCTGATACTTCACCCATCAACCAGTTGGATGCCTGCTTGATGTCCGCTCCTTCGGCAATGGTTTCTTCGAAGAAATCAGAAAGCTCTTTGTTGTTTGTCAGAACCATTGCATCGTACTGTGGAAGCTTCAGTTCTTCGATGTAACGCTTCTTACGAGCATCTGGAAGCTCAGGGATTTCGGCACGGATGCGTTCTTTCCAAGCTTCGTCGATGTGTAGAGGCACGAGATCCGGCTCTGGGAAGTAACGGTAGTCGTCAGAGCCTTCTTTGACACGCATGAGGATCGTTTCTTTCGTCTGCTCATCGTAACGGCGTGTCTCCTGAAGGATTTCACCACCAGAAAGCAGTTCTTTCTGCTGACGCTTCTCTTCGAATTCCAGACCCTTTTGTACAAAGGAGAAGGAGTTCAAGTTCTTCAGCTCTGTCTTCGTACCGAATTCTTCCTGACCGATCGGACGGATGGAAAGGTTGGCGTCACAACGTAGTGAACCCTCTTCCATTTTACAGTCGGAAACGCCTGTGTACTGGATGATGTTTTTCAATGCTTCCAAATACGCGTACGCTTCTTTCGGTGAACGGATGTCCGGCTCAGATACGATTTCAACGAGTGGAGTTCCTTGACGGTTGTAGTCGACAAGAGAGTATCCGTCATCGCTGTGTGTCAGCTTACCAGCGTCTTCTTCCATGTGAAGACGCGTAATGCCGATCCGTTTCTTCTTGCCATCGACTTCGATATCGATGTAGCCATTCTCACCGATTGGCTTATCAAACTGGGAGATTTGATAAGCTTTCGGGTTGTCCGGATAGAAGTAGTTTTTACGGTCGAACTTCGTATCTGTGGCAATATCACAGTTTAAAGCCATGGAAGCTTTCATCGCGAAGTTAACAGCTTCTTCATTTAATACCGGAAGCACACCAGGATACCCAAGGTCAATCGGATTCACGTTCGTATTTGGATCATCTCCGAACATGTTCGGAGACGGGCTGAAGATTTTCGAGTCTGTTTTCAATTCTACGTGGACTTCAAGTCCAATAATCGTTTCAAAGTTCATTAGCGCGCACCTCCAAGGGACGGGCGTTGTTTATGATAATCAGTCGCCTGTTCGAAGGCATGAGCGGCACGGTAAACAGTACCTTCATCAAAGTGTTTTCCGATGATCTGAAGGCCGATTGGAAGACCGTCTCCAGAGAAACCGCATGGGATGGAGATTCCTGGTACACCTGCAAGGTTAACTGGAATCGTCAAAATATCGTTTGCATACATCGTCATTGGATCATCGACTTTGTCCCCTACTTTGAAGGCAGGTGTCGGTGTTGTCGGCCCGATGATCACATCGTAGTCTTCAAACACTTTTTCAAAATCGTTCTTGATCAATGTACGGACCTGTTGAGCTTTCTTGTAGTACGCATCGTAGTACCCGGAGCTCAACGCGAATGTTCCAAGCATGATCCGGCGTTTCACTTCGTCACCGAAGCCTTCCGCACGGGAACGCATGAACATGTCGAGCATGTTTTTCGCATCTTCGGCACGCTTACCATAACGGACACCATCAAAACGGGCCAGGTTCGCAGATGCTTCAGAAGAAGAAATCAGGTAGTACGTAGATAGCGCGTACTTGGAGTGAGGAAGAGAAACTTCTTCCCATGTTGCCCCCATTTTCTCGTATTCTTTAAGAGCAGCTTTGACTGCTTCTTTTACTTCTTCAGATACCCCTTCAGAAAGGTATTCTTTCGGTACACCGATCTTCAACCCTTTGACATCGCCAGTCAGAGACTCGGTATACTTCGGCACGTCAACGTTCGCAGAAGTAGAGTCCATCTTGTCATGACCAGCAATCGTCTCAAGCAAGAACGCGTTGTCTTCGACGCTGCGAGTGATTGGTCCGATCTGATCAAGAGAAGAGGCGAACGCAATGAGTCCGAAACGGGACACACGGCCGTATGTCGGCTTCAATCCGACTACACCACAATAAGCAGCTGGCTGACGGATGGAACCACCAGTATCAGATCCCAGAGAGTAAGGAACTTCTCCTGCCGCTACTGCTGCTGCAGAACCACCACTGGATCCACCTGGAACATAGTCCGTATTCCATGGGTTACGTGCTGCTGCGTAGCTTGAGTTTTCGTTGGAAGAACCCATCGCGAATTCGTCCATGTTCAATTTTCCGATCGTGACGGACTTTGCATCATTCAGTTTGTTGACAACCGTCGCGTCATATAAAGGATCATCAAGGTTGGACAGGATCTGGCTTCCTGCTGTCGTACGCAGCCCTTTCGTTACGATGTTGTCTTTCACACCGATTGGCAGACCGAAGAGCTTCGCATCGTCGTTGCCGCGCTCTTGATCAAGTTCTGCCGCTTTCTTTTTCGCTTCTTCTTTGTTCAGCGTGATAAAGGCCTGGACTTCTTCGTCCACTTCTTCAATACGCTTGTAAGACTCCTCCACTAAGTCCGTGACAGAGATCTCTTTGTTATGTAGCTTCTCTTGAAGCTCACGTAATGTATAGTCAAATAAAGACATCGTCGAACCTCCTTATTCCAATACGGATGGCACTTTGAACTGTCCATCCTGCTTGTCCGGTGCATTTTTCAGTGCATCATCCTGAGAAATCCATTTCTTAGGCTCGTCCTTACGCATGACGTTCTTCAGGTCAAGAACGTGGGTCGTAGGTTCGACGCCTGTTGTATCTAATTCATTCAACTGTTCGGCATACGTGATGATATCATCAAGCTGCTTCGTGAATGTCGTTGCTTCTTCTTCCGTGATCGCAAGGCGCGCGAGATTCGCGACGTGCTTCACTTCCTCTTTGCTAATTCTGGACATAATGCGACCTCCATTTCGATCTCACATAATATATGATCATACCAAATATCAGAATCCATTTTCAACGTACGGATACACCTTTCTTAGTTTAACACATCAGAAGGACGCTGTCTTATCGTGGATGCTTCCTCTTACTGAGTATGTTTCCGTTGAGTTCAATAGTGGGAGGAGGTCCGGGAAATCACTCGCTTTCCATGGGCGTACGGTGAGCTTCCTCGGGCTGAAGCCCTCCGGGATCTCACCATGTACTCTAATCCCATTGGAGTCTCGCAATTTCCCGAACCTCCTTGCGTTTTTGAGTAGAACGGAAACTTCATTTGTAAGACCCTAAGCAATAGTGTTCTTCCTTATATCTAAAGCACTGCAGCATTCTATAACATGTAAAATACTGAAGTCACTAATGGAACCAAGCCCATCATTGGAAAGGAAACAGAGCAGGAATGATCGATTGATGATTTCTTCATCCTTTGCTTACAACAGGACCCTTTGGCAGATAAAGACTCACCACTTATCCATGAGAAGTTAATCATCTCCCGCTTTCGTTCTTCATGAAACCAAAAAAATTCCCGACCATAAGGCCGGGAATTTTGTGATTAAAAACTTCTTACATTTTCGTAACTTTATCGAATTCTTCAGCGATTTCTTTCGGTGGTTGACCAGCAAGGCTGACTAGAATAGCTACAAGACCAGCTAGGATGAAACCAGGTACGATTTCATAAAGGTCGAAGATTCCGCCACTCAAGAAGTCTCCCCAGACAACAACGGTAACAGCACCGACGATGATTCCGGCAAGTGCACCATTACGTGTGATGCCTTTCCAGAATAGGGACAAGATGATAACTGGACCGAATGCGGCACCGAAACCTGCCCAAGCGTAAGATACAAGACCAAGAACGGTACTGTCCGGGTTACCTGCAAGAAGCACGGCGATCAATGCGATACCGGCTACGGCAACACGACCAACCCATACCAATTCTTTCTCAGTAGCGTTCTTACGGAATAGTGCTTTGTAGAAGTCCTCTGCTAGTGCAGAAGAAGATACAAGCAACTGAGAGTCAATGGTACTCATGATGGCAGATAGAATCGCTGCTAGTAAGATACCAGCAATGATTGGGTGGAACAGGATCTGAGAGAATGTGATGAAAATCTTCTCAGAGTCGACGAGCATTTGAATGCCGCCTTCTGTCATAACTTCTGCATTAAATGTAGACAGATCCGCTACATCTGCAGTGTTAATGTAAGCAAGTCCGAATAGACCTGTGAAGATGGCACCGTAAAGACCTAGAACCATCCATCCGATACCGATCAAACGCGCTTTCGGAACGTCTTTAGCAGAACGTAGCGCCATAAAACGTACGAGGATGTGTGGTTGACCGAAGTAACCTAGTCCCCAAGCAAGGGAAGATAGGATCGCAAGGGCACCGACACCTTGAACCATGTTCAAGTGGGATGGATCGATTTGGGCTACTGCGTCTGTTGCAGCATTCCAACCACCAAGTTCAGTGATCGCAACAATTGGTACAGCGATCAATGCAAAGAACATCAAGATACCTTGAACGAAGTCTGTCCAACTTACGGCTAGGAATCCACCTAGGAAAGTATAGGAAATAGTTACAATTGCACCTAACCATAGAGCTTGTGTATAGCTCAAAGCAAAGGAAGCTTCAAACAGCTTCGCACCGGCAACCATACCGGAAGATGTATAGAAGGTAAAGAATAAAAGAATGACAGCTGCAGAAATGACACGTAATACGTGGGAGTGATCACGGAAGCGGTTCTCAAGATAGTCTGGAACAGTAATCGAGTCATTTGCAATCTCCGTAAATACACGAAGTCGGCGTGCGACGAACTGCCAGTTTAAGTATGCACCAATAGCTAGGCCGACACCGATCCAAGCAGAGGATAATCCTCCCGCATAAATAGCACCTGGCAAACCTAGTAGCAACCAACCACTCATGTCGGATGCACCGGCAGATAGCGCGGCAACTCCTGGACCTAAACGACGACCACCTAAGACATAATCAGATAAATCACTTGTTAGACGATATGCTGCAAAACCGATTCCGAGCATACCGATTAAATAGACAATAAACGTTATTAACGTTGCAGTACTCATGTTTTGTTATTCGCTCCTCTCAGTGAATAGTGTAATGATGGATAAGATGATTAAAATTGGCATTGGTACAAATAACCAGAACCATGTTGCTCCAGCGATGGTTGCTGATGTTGCAGTAGCGAGTTCAAACACATTTCCACCTCCCAAATGTTGGTTTATACAATCCTATGCAAGTCGTACCGACGCATGGTTCTTAAGTCATATAGACTTGAAAAAACCAAACACAGGTACAACTATATCATATAACTTTTATAAGAACATTGCAAAAATTGTGTGAATTTTGCATATTTGCATTTTTATTCGTTTATTTAGTATAAAAATACACATATATGTCTTTTTTATGATATTCATTCAAAAAATTTATTTTTAAAAATTTCAGCAGCCGTTAAAAAATGGTGAAATTGCCCCTTTTCCCCACAGCGTTAGTATGTTCCAAATTACTTTAAAAAATCCCTTTCCACTTACATGTGGATAAGGGATTTTTTGGTTGTCATATTACAACATTTCAGATGTTGTTTTTCCTTGCATATGATGAATAAGATAATCAGGTCCACCGGCCTTTGAATCGGTCCCGGACATGTTGAAGCCTCCGAATGGATGATAGCCGACGATCGCTGCTGTACAACCACGGTTGAAGTAAAGGTTCCCAACGTGGAAATCTTCACGCGCCTTCTCAATGTGTTCCCGGTTGTTGGAAATGACAGCACCTGTCAGGCCATATTCCGTGTTGTTTGCGAATTCGATCGCTTCATCAAATGATTTCGCTTTGCTGAAACCGACGACAGGACCGAAAATTTCTTCCTGCATGAGCCGTGCTTCCGGATCAAGGTCAGCAAAAACGGTCGGTGCGATGAACCAGCCTTTGCTGTCGTCTCCTTTTCCACCTGTCATCAGTCTTCCTTCTTCTTTACCAATGCTGATATAATTCATGATCTTATCATAGGCACCCTGGTCAATCACCGGTCCCATGTAATTGCTGTTGTCCGTAGGATCGCCGTAGTTCACTTGCTCCTTCGTCTTCTGGACGACGCGATCCAACAGTTCGTCATAAATATCTTCATGTGCGATGACGCGGGAACATGCCGAGCATTTCTGTCCAGAGAAACCGAAGGCGGAGTACGTGATCGCATCAGCAGCAAGCTCCAGATCAGAGTCGCTGTCAACGACAATCGTATCTTTTCCACCCATTTCAATGATGGTACGCTTCAACCACTTTTGACCTTCATGAACTTTTGCGGCGCGTTCAAACAAACGCGTCCCTACTTCACGAGATCCTGTAAAGCTGATAAAACGCGTACGAGGGTGATCGACAAGGTAATCGCCGACCTCTTTTCCACTTCCCGGGATATAGTTGATGACCCCTTTAGGCAGCCCAGCTTCCTCTAAAACTTCCATCATCTTATAAGCAATGATCGGTGTCGCACTCGCAGGCTTCAGAAGAACCGTGTTCCCGGATACCATTGCCGCAACCGTCGTTCCGCACATGATGGCAAACAGAAAGTTCCACGGGGAAATAACCACACCTACCCCAAGCGGAATGTAATGGAACCGGTTATTTTCAATCGGTCGTGAATTGATTTCCACACCTTTATCGATTTCAAGCATTTGTCGCCCATAATACTCAAGGAAGTCGATCGCTTCAGCTGTGTCCGCGTCCGCTTCTTTCCACGGCTTCCCGCCTTCTTTTACGAGATGTGCCGTAAATTCATGCTTACGACGACGCACAATCGCCGCAGCGCGGAAAAGGATGTCCGCACGGAACTGCACTTTCGTCTTTCTCCACCAATCAAACGTCTCGTCTGCCACCTGATGAGCTTTCTCAGCAAGATCCTGGTTCGCCTTCGACACATAGCCGATGACTTCTTTCTTGTTGGCCGGATTGACCACTTCGATCTTGTCATCTGTCATAATTCGCTCTCCGCCGATGATCAGAGGATACTCTTTTCCAAGGTCCGCTTCTACCTGCTTAATTGCAGCCTGCAAAGCTTTCCGATTTTCTTCCACTGTGAAATCAGTAAATGGTTCGTGTTTGTAAGGGACTACCATTCAAAACCGCCTCCTTGAAAAGTAAAATGGGTGACGCTATGTAATCGTTTGAATATTATCACATTAAGCGTTTCCATAACTATTCTACCGTAACGCTGAATCTAGTTCAAACGATTGAGGCTGATTTCAGCTTAAATATCCAACTGTGATAAACTGTGTTCAAACATTTGCTCATATAATCGAATTTCCTCAACATTTTTCTACTTTTGTCGAAATTTAATCATTCCACTAATAATGTTTATCTATAAGAAAGCTCCCGATTGTGGAAGACTCAGTTTAGAGACTTTTGTTGAGTGGATGGGGGCTGCGGGGAATGACTCGCTTTCCGCGGGAGCGCGGTGAGCCTCCTCGGACTGCGTCCTGTGGGGTCTCACCCTGCACTTTTTCCCGCAGGAGTCTCGCCATTCCCCTCCGCCCCTTTGCCATGGGAGACTCTCGAAATCACTTCTGGAAGAATCAGCTTGTATGACTGAGGAAAGTGGATCATATAACCTCTCCACAAGCAGGCATTCAGAATCTATAAGCTTGATACAGAGCGCTTTATGCCTGCCATAGGAGGGGAAATGGGAGACACTTCCTCTAGGTATAGGGGTTCGTTTCTCCTTACTATGAAAGGGGTGGTTGGGAAGCTGCGAGACTCCCGTGGGAGAAAGGAGATCGGCGAGATCCCGCAGGGTGGTAGCCCGAGGAAGCTCGCCACTCCCCCACAGGAAAGCGAGTAGCTTCCCAGCCACCCCTGACGCCTCCCATAGCAAACGAATCCCGGAAAGTCTCGAAACTGAGTCTTTAACAATCCTGCCATTTACTTTAATAACAAAGACCGCGTGGGTTAGGGCCCATGCGGTCTTTGGATTATTCGTAAACATGAACGAAAGGTTCTTGATCACCGGCTTTTTTGACGATCAAGCTTTCCGGCTCATCCATGCTGTGAATATTCACTTGGACATTATAGTGATTGGCAAACATCTCGTTTACAAGACTGTACACATATTGAGTAAACCCGACGACTTCCGATTCAGACTGGAACTGGATCGGAATTTCAATCGATACTTCCTGAAGTTCGTTATTGACATAAAAGCCATTCGCGATCATGCCTACGAAGTTAGGGAAGTAATCGGAGACTTCTTTTCTGAAATCCGTAAAGATTTGAGAGTCATCGAAGTGATCCTCTGATGCTTCGTTAGAAGGAAACAAGACATGTTTTTCCTTGATGGTATCCCATCCATTAATGGTCATGTCCGACCCTTTGACGTATGTTTTGCTTAAAAACTTGCCTGGAACTTTCGAGCTCGCTTCCTCTTCTTCGTAGAGCGCAAACACGACAGGGACATCATTAAGCTCTTCCCGTTTACGGATTCTATCTAATATTTCATCTGCGTATTCTTTTCCTTTTTGGAGGAGTTCTTCTGTCGAATGATCTTCAGAAAGACTCCGCCCCTCTACGGTAAAGTTGTAAACGGTACGAAGTGAGATCCCTATCGTTACTCCACTCAGCTCGACTTTGTTCTCATTCTTACGAACCAGATAGTTTTGTTCGATGATGTTAGAGATATAGCGAGGGCTGTCCCGGAAATCTTCCTCGGTCGCCTGATCTTCATTCAATTCAGGATTCAATCCGTCCTCTACTGCTTCAGGATCCTCATCTTCTCCTACTTCAACATTCCCATCTCGCCCTAACCATGTCAGAAGCGTATCACCATCTAAGTATTGGCCAGGTTGGAAAAAGTACTGATCTGGATCGAAGTATTCTTTGGAATGGCGACGGAGACCACTTTCAAATTCATCAATGTCCATCCGGTTCCCCATCTGGTTTGTCGTTACAGCACGGGCGGTTGAAACTTTCGGACTGCTTTCTGTCAGAATCATCCTGTAATCTTGCTCCGACATGTTGTAGTTCGGGATGATGGCGGATTGATTGTTTTTTTCATCTTTTGTTTCCTGAATGACTTCTTCTCTGTTGTCAAAAACGGGCGTACACGCGCTTACGACGAGCAATGAACTAAGCAACAGTGCGTGCATCTTCCTCATGCTT
Source organism: Halobacillus sp. AWM4_238 (assembly GCF_056158265.1). Taxonomy (NCBI): domain Bacteria; kingdom Bacillati; phylum Bacillota; class Bacilli; order Caryophanales; family Bacillaceae; genus Halobacillus; species Halobacillus sp. AWM4_238. The sequence continues at coordinate 3,649,433 of NZ_JBSWSY010000002.1, read as the reverse complement.
TCCACTCCCTTAATGAGACCAGCCGGAGCATTAGTTTTCTTTACGCTCCGGCTCATCTTGTATAACCATAAAACGGATCGTTCAATCAGGAGAGAGCGTTTTTGAACTGCTCTTCATCCCAGATTTCAATCCCCAAATCAGTGGCTTTCGTATATTTAGAACCAGCGTCTTCCCCGGCGATCAGAAGGTCTGTTTTCTTACTCACGCTTCCGGTCACTTTTCCGCCCAGCTCTTCAACGATCTTCTTCATATCCGAACGGCTGTATTCTTCCATTTTCCCAGTCAGGACCACGGTCTTATCGCTGAACGGAGAATCCATCGGCTGATCACTCTTCTTCGCACCCTTATACTCCATGTTAAGTCCCAGTTGCTTCAATTCTTCCAATAAATGGATGACTTGGTCTTCATCGAAATAGCTGGCAATCGATTCAGCCATTTTGCTTCCGATTTCAGGGATCGCTTCAAGGGCAGCGGCATCCGCTTCGACAAGCGCGTCCATATGTTCAAAATGCTGGGCGAGGGTGCTTGCTGCTTTTGAACCGACGTAACGCACACCGAGACCGAACAATAGGCGCTCGAGGGAGTTTTCTTTAGAAGCTTCGATTGCATTCAAAAGGTTCTCCACCGACTTCTCACCCATACGCTCAAGCTGCAGCAGCTCTTCACGATCGAGCTTGTACAAGTCTGCGATCGTATGAATCAAGGTTTCCTGGAACAGTTGGGCAATCACTTTTTCACCAAGGCCTTCAATATCCATTGCGTTTCTTGAAACGAAGTGGATCAGACCTTCACGAAGCTGTGCCGGACAGTTCGGATTCACACAGCGTAAGGCGACTTCTTCATCAAGACGGACAAGCTGGCTGCCACATTCCGGACATTCTTCCGGCATGCGGTACGGCTCCTCCTCCCCTGTCCGCTGATCTTCAACAACACGGACGACCTCAGGGATAATGTCCCCGGCTTTTTTGATGACGACCGTGTCTCCGATGCGGATATCTTTTTCGATAATCAAGTCTTCGTTGTGCAAGGATGCGCGTTGCACCGTTGTTCCTGCGACCTTGACTGGATCAAGGATCGCTGTTGGCGTAACCGCTCCTGTGCGGCCGACACTGAGTTCGATGTCTTTCAGCTTCGTGATCGCTTCTTCGGCCGGGAATTTGTAGGCTGTCGCCCAGCGCGGGCTTTTCGCTGTAAAGCCGAGGTCTTCCTGTTGATCTAGGCTGTCTACTTTGATGACGATGCCGTCAATCTCATAATCAAGGTCGGCCCGATGTTCGACCCAGCTATTGACATAGTCGATGACCTCTTCAATATCGTTACACTTTTTCCATTCAGGGTTTGTTTTCAATCCGAGTTCTTTCATTTTCTCCAAACGTTCACTATGGGCGTCGGTTGGGTCGTTTTCCCACACACCGATGCCGTATAAGAAAATGTCTAAGTTACGTTTAGCAGCGATTTTCGGGTCCAACTGTCTCAAAGAACCGGCAGCTGCGTTACGCGGGTTGGCAAAGGGCTCTTCCCCAGTCGCCTCTTTCGCTTCATTTAATGCCATGAACGATCTTTTCGGCATATAGGCTTCCCCACGGACTTCGACGGTCACCGGTTCTTTTAAGCGTAGCGGAATGTTACGGATGGTACGCAGGTTTTTCGTAATGTCTTCACCAGTCGTTCCATCGCCGCGTGTCGCTCCCCGGACGAATAGGCCATCTTCGTATTTCAATGAAACCGCAAGGCCATCGATCTTCAGTTCGCATACGTAATTGACTTCTGTATCGGTGCCGTTTTTGACACGACGGTCAAAGTCACGCAGTTCTTCATCGTTGAAGGCATTGCCGAGACTGAGCATCGGAATATCGTGCTGCACTTTTACAAAAGCATCGAGAGGCTTTCCGCCCACCCGCTGGGAAGGTGAATCCGGTGTCTGCAGATCGGGAAAGTCTTCTTCAAGATTGATCAGTTCCTGCATTTTTTTATCATAATCATAGTCCGAAACACTCGGATCATCGAGCGTGTGGTACTCATAGCTGTACTGCTCGAGTTCCTGTCTCAGTGTTTCGATCTTCTGCTTAGCTTCCGTTGCGTTCATATCCATCCACTTCCTTACGCTTTCGTAATCGGAGCAAATCGTGCAAGCAGGCGTTTGATGCCTGTCGGTGCCGGGAAGGCGATATCCAATTCCATCGCATCTCCTTCACCTTGCACTTTGACGACCGTTCCTTCGCCCCACTTCTTGTGCTGCGCTTTGTCACCCGGCTGCCAGCCGATCTTCTCGCCACCAGAGGTCGCTTTCTTCTCCGGTTTCTTCGCTGCACGCTTTTTCGGAGCAGCTGCTTGAGGCTTCGCGCCGAACGGATTGCTTTCACGTTTTTTATTGAAAAATGGCAGCTCTTCTTTCTGTTCTTTTCCTTCGATCAGCTCTTCTGGAATTTCATGGATGAAACGGCTGATTGGGTTCATGTTCGTCCGGCCGTAAAGAGTGCGCATTTTCGCATGAGAAATGAACAACTCTTTTTCCGCACGGGTAATCCCAACGTAAGCGAGACGGCGTTCTTCTTCCATCTCCTCTTCATCCATAAGTGCACGGCTGTGCGGGAAGACGTTCTCTTCCATCCCGATAAGAAACACAACCGGGAACTCCAGACCCTTCGCTGAGTGCAGCGTCATCAACGTTACCGTATCGTCACTACTAGGGTCTTCATTCATAGAATCAATATCCGCAATCAAGGCGAGATCTGTCAGGAAAGCGACGAGTGTTTTATCCTCAGCGTTCTCTTCAAAGTTTTTCGTTACGGATTTGAATTCTTCAATGTTCTCCAGACGACTTTGTGCTTCGATGCTCTTCTCATTCATGAGCATCTCTTCATAGCCAGTCTTGTCGATCACTTCCTGAACCATATCAGTGGCAGAAAGGAACTCCTGCTGCTCGGCCCAATTCTGGATCATCTTCCGGAAGCTCATGATCGCTTTAGCTGCCTTGGCACTGACGCCGACAAAGTCGACTTCAGCTGCAGCTTCATATAGAGAAATGTCGTGGTCGGCGGCATAAGCTAGCATCTTATCCATACTCGTTTTTCCAACACCGCGCTTCGGTTCGTTGACGACACGCTGGAAGCTGAGATCGTCGTTCGGGTTGGCAATAAGACGCAGGTAGGCAAGCAAGTCCTTGATCTCTTTCCGGTCATAGAACTTCGTCCCACCGATCATCTGGTATGGGACGCCTGCTTTGACGAACGTTTCCTCAATCGTACGGGACTGGGCGTTCGTACGGTACAAAATCGCAACGTCCTGGTAGCGGAATTTTCCTTGGCGGACGAGGTCTTCAATTTTATCAGTGACAAAAAGGCCTTCTTCACGCTCCGTACCTGCCTGATGATAGTGGATTTTCTCTCCACCTTTATTATCCGTCCATAGACGCTTCGGTTTACGGCCACTGTTTTTATCAATGACATTGTTCGCGGCATCGAGAATCAACTCTGTTGAGCGGTAGTTTTGCTCAAGAAGTATCGTACGTGCCTTCGGATAGTCGCTTTCGAAATTCAAGATGTTCTGAATGTCCGCCCCGCGCCATGCATAGATCGACTGGTCGGAATCACCGACTACACAAAGGTTCTGGTAACGGCTCGCCAAATGCTTGACCAATTGGTACTGCGCATGGTTCGTATCCTGGTACTCATCGACGTGGATGTACTGGAAGCGGCGCTGATACGATTCAAGCACTTCCGGCACTTCGTCAAAAAGGCGTAGCGTCTGCATGATCAGATCATCGAAATCGAGCGATTGGTTCTTACGAAGTTTCTTTTGATAGCCTTTGTATATCTGGGCGATTTGTTCTTCATGCATGTTGCCTGCTTGTTTTTCATAATCTTCTGCGGTCATCAGTTCGTTCTTCGAATTACTGATGGCACCAAGCATGGCACGCGGATCCCATTTTTTCGGATCAAGGTTGATTTCTTTCAGCACTTGTTTAATGACCGAAAGCTGATCGCTCGAATCCAGGATGGAAAAGTTGCGGTCATAACCGATCCGGTCGATGTCGCGTCTTAAAATCCGAACACACATTGAGTGGAACGTCGACATCCATATCTTTTCGCCGTCTTTTCCGACAAGAGATTCGACACGCTCTTTCATTTCGCGTGCCGCTTTATTGGTAAACGTAATCGCTAGAATGTTACGTGGGGCAATATCTTTTTCACTAAGTAGATAGGCGATGCGGTGTGTCAGTACGCGTGTTTTACCACTTCCGGCACCTGCCATGATGAGCAGCGGGCCTTCCGTGTGGGTCACCGCTTCTCGTTGTTCTGTATTCAAGCCTTGAATCAATGCGTTCAATGCCTGTGTCATGAGGGTCCACCATCCTTCATCTTCGTTGATTTAACGGCTTCGACCGTTTTTAGAGCAACCTCTAGGTTATCATAAATCACATCGCCGACAACGATAACATCTGCATGGGCCGCCATTTCTGACGCCTGTTTTTCCGAACGGATGCCACCACCGTAGACGAGGGATGTATTTTTCAATTCATGAGCCACGGCTTTGACCAAGCCGGGGTCCCCGTAAGTACCACTGTATTCCATGTAGAAAACGGGCAGACGGAAAATATGTTCAGACATCCGGGCATAGGCAAGGACATCTTCTTGATCCGGAAGCGAGCAATCCGTCCGCTTGAACACCTTCGCCTCTGGATTAAGCACACAATATCCTTCTGTTAGCATGTCCTGCCATTCGATCACATCTGCATACTCTTTAATGGCCTGGTGCTGCACATCAATCATCCACTTTTTATGACCACTGTTCAGGACAAGAGGGATGAAATAAGCATCAAAGCCAGGGGCAATCGCTTCGATGTCCGAAACTTCCAGCACAAATCCGATGTCGTACGCTTCAATGCGCTCTTGCAAATCTGTCACGTTTTCGAACGTAACGCCGTCTGTACCGCCGACTATGATCGCATCTGTTCCTGACATACATATCTTCTCTAAGTCTGCGTCTGTGATCGTCTTATTCGGATCAAGCTTGAACACATGATCCCACTCGCTTATATTGTACATTTCCGTCCTCCAAAACAACAGTTATCCATCTACCCATTATAGCAAATTTTCATCCCCGGGTTGAGGGGCACAACCTAACAATTCTATGACCTTTGAGAGAATATATGGAAATTTATGTATGACCTGGTACACCATTTTATGTAAGACGTGGTCCACCATAAATTGTAAACACACAAAAGCCTGTCCGCTCTATGCTTATAGAGTGAACAGGCTTTTGTTATGCTTTTATATATCTTTGAATGATGTGTATATCTTTGGAAGACGAAGTCATACAAATTTTTACAGACAAATCCTCACCAATTTTTCCACCGCCGTTTAAGATGGATGTTCGGGAAGGAGGCGGGTGGATGTGAAGGTCATGGTGACGAGTCCGACGCTTAGGATGGTGATGGCGGAGAGCATGAGTGTCTCAAGCGAAAACAGATAGCCACTGGCGCCGATCACCACGGCGTCAATTGCGAGGATGACGAAGCCGACATTGACTTTGCACCAATCGGCGATCATTTGAGCGAGGAGGTCGGTTCCGCCTGTACTTGTATGGACCCGGAGCATCAGACCGATCCCTCCACCGACGAGCGCTCCTCCAATAATGGAACTGATCGCTGGATCGAGCGGCAGGTGATGAACACGTAATCCTTGAAGAACGTCAATGGAAAAAGAAGAAATCAACAGTCCATGCAAACTGTTGTAGAAATAAGAGCGATAAAAAAACCAGGCGAGCGTAAAAATCGGAATGCTGAAACAAATGATCGTCAATCCGACCTCAAGCCCCCACATATAATTGGCGATCATTCCGATTCCTATGATGCCACCGTCGAGAACGTGATCCGGAATCAGGAAAAAGTTAATGCCAAGTGAAAGTATGATACTGCCGAGAATGATCATGGCGCCTTTTTTCAACATCGTTTTCATCGGACAGGTCCCCTTCCATAGTACTAGCCTATGTCTGTCCGTTTTTTCTTAGAATCAGAGAACCACAAAGTGTGCGCCCGAAGAATTGTAAATTTCATCATGGCCACAAAAAAGACTGCCCATCTAATGAAGGCAGCCTATGAAATCTATTCGGTATGTTTCTCGTGCACACGGTCGAGTGCTTTTGTATACGCGTCATTGCCATAGTTCAAGCATCGTTTCACGCGGGAAATCGTCGCCGTGGACGCCCCTGTTTCGGTTTCAATCTTATGATAAGTGAAGCCTTCACGCAGCATGCGCGCTACTTCCAATCGCTGAGCGAGTGACTGCACTTCATTCATTGTCGCCAAGTCATCAAAGAATTCATAGCATTCTTCTACACTTTGCAAAGATAAAACCGCTTCGAACAGCTGATCGAGTGTTTTACCTCTCAATTTATCAATCTGCATGCCTTTACCTCCTTACTCCGTTTCTATTGCAGCGTTCCCTGGAATGATGTTCACCCACGTTTGCCCCGGGGTGAAGGTCAGCGGACTGCCGTCTTTATAGGGAAGCAATCGTCCATCGACGTTCTTCCACTCTACTTCTTTCATTTGTCCTTTTTGTAAAAGATACCCGTTTCCGCCTGACGTGAGATCAATCGCACGGCGGCCGGCATTATCAATGATTCGGTGATCCGTTTCTATGATCCACACATTGTCTACCGCGACCCGTTCTTTATTCAAACGGTCGGTGGTGGGCTCTCCATCACTTGAACGTAAAAACTGCTCACTGTCCGCATCATAAGTGAAACTCACTTTCGTGCGACTGCCATAAGTGATCTGTACTTCATCCACTGAAGTACCTTTAAAGGAATCGTCTGCAAAAGGCAGCGCCTCAGATTCTCCTCCAGCAGCATAGCCCTTATTTGCAAGCGCCTCTTCCACTCCATCCGTTAAAAGGTAGGAGTTGTGAGGAGCTTTACGATCCGAAGACCGCTGGAATAACCAGCCGTTGTTGTCATATCGCGCACCATCCAGGTAATCCATTCCGCTGTTGGCTACTTTTTGATTAATGGCCGCAGACGCACCGTGGTACGTATAGACCGCATCAAATCCATCAGCGATTTCAAAATAGTATGGACGCGCACTTCTTACCGGACCTATTGTATCAGGAATATCACTATGGAACAAAGCAAGGAAGCGTGTAATCTGCCCCTCAGCCAAAACTTCATAGACGATGTCCGCCTGACTTAATCCTGATTGAGGCCTTGCTTTCGGGTGATTGTTCACCATCACGGACAACACCTGGTGATCCGCTTTTTCAGGCGCCTCTTCCCCAGTCAATGGATACGTTTCTGTATAAGTTTTTTCAGTTTCTTTTACTTCAACGGTCACGTTCTCTTTGGTCTCTATTTTTTCTTCGACCGCTGTTTCTGTCTCTTTCGTTTCTTCAGGCTGTGCAGCCCCTGCTTCCTCATTACAAGCGGTGAGAAAGAGGACGACAAGCAAGCTGAAAAATGTAAGCTTTCTCAATGATAGCACTTCCCTTATCTGTGTACCCTCTTTTATTTTAACGCATTATCGAAGGAAAGAGTACCTCTTTCTTTTTCACATCCATAATCCCAAGTGGTGTAATTCGGATGAATGGCAGATGCATGGAAGATAAAAAGAGAAGCGTGTAGACAGGGTCATTGAACGTAAAGCCATGCTCCAGCAGGCATTCCTTCAATTTCGCCTCTTCTTCCATAAGCTCTCCCATCGGCAGATCGGCCATGACCCCTCCTAGTGACAGGGGCAGCTCAAAGAGCACTTCCCCTTCATTGACGAGCACAATTCCACCACCGATTTCCTTCATGCGCTGAAAGGCCTTTTTCATATCTTTACGTGATTTTCCTGTCAATATGATATCTCCTGTATTGCTGTAGGAGCTGACGAGACCGCCCAGCGTCTTTGTAAAACCTTTCAACAGCGTATTGACCATCCATTCCCCTTCCCGGTCCATCAGCATGAGGTAGGATTCTTTATTGTCCTCACTTAACCGGTCGGTGGAAGCGTCCGTATCGATCGCGTAAGGTTTCATGATGACATCATTCACCATCTCAAGACCGATCGGCATGGAAAACTGCATATCCGCCTCTGTCACTTCCCAATCCATTTCAAGGGGCTTCACGCCGTTCTTCTCCCATTGGATCGGTGTTTCTTTTTTCAAAACCTCACCGTCACGTTTCGTCCATTCGCCTTTAGCGATGACGGAATGCGGCATTGGATCTTTCGGGTTTGATAAAAAGTTCAAGTGAGCGATGCGGCCGGCATTCAAGCTTCCCACCCGGTTCTCGATCCCGAAGTGACGGGCCGCATGATACGTAGCCATCATATAGGCATCGATTTCCGGCACGCCGGCATCCAGAGCAATTTGGATGCATGGATTGATCAGTCCTTCACGATAAAAACCAGGTGTCGATCCATCGGTCGTGTACATCATGTGGTCGAAATGGGTGTGCCCTTGTTCTACAAGTCCTTCCAAAATACCAGGTAGATCCGGGCGGATGGAAGAGTAACGCAGTCCGGTCTGATAGCCGATTTCCAAACGCTTCAGTACATCGTCAGCGGTCATCGATTCGTGTTCTGAATCCATGCCGAGCAAGCGCATTTTCACAAGCGTCTCTTCAGAAGCGCCCGGCAGGTGGGCTTCTAGCGGCTTTCTTGAACGTTTCGTTTCCTGCATGAAATGTAAAATCTGCTCGTCACCACGATGCAGGACATCCGGCCAGGCCGTAAGCTCTCCGCCCTGAATGACAGCATCGTGGGCAATCCAATCCATAATCTGCGAATCGAAGGCGTGCCGGTCTTCATCACGGAGCACCGACTGCGGGTCAAAACGGGCCCACCAGTACATCGTCGCGGGCAGATCCATGAATTCCTCCAATAAAGTAAACGCTTTCTCTTTTTCCGTTAAAAAAAGCCACATCAAGTTATCGTTGACGAGCGTTGTGGTCCCTGTCTCCGCCGCATATTCTGCAAAGCTCTGGGGATTATATAACTGAAATGGGTGAGCATGTGGTTCCACGTAGCCAGGGACGATATAACTGTCCGAGCCATCGATGATTTCCGTACCTTCAGTATGGGAAGGAAGCTCTTGGCCGGTGTATATGATGCGATCATCATACAACCAAATGTGGCCATGCATCCATTTCTTTAAGTAAACATTCAAATAAGTTGTATTTTTAATAAGTTTCGTCGGCGCCGTTTTTCCATCAATGATGGCTGCATGTTCACGCAGCTGACGGTTTCGCCAACGAAATCGTGTTTCTTTCATGGAGCGTACCTCCCTGAGATCATTATGTTCTATCGTAACACAGGATATTCCATTCTGGTAAGGAGGAAGCACAATGAAACCGAACATCGGAATCATCAACAGTATGGTCCGTATCACCGCAGGTCTTAGTATGCTGACCTACTTGACGATCCGCGGTGCACGTAAAGAGTGCGATTCTTCCCACCCGCTTTTGATCATGTTGTCTGCATTGAAGGTTGCGGAAGGGATTGTACGCTTCTGCCCTTTGACAGCCGTTTATGAAGAAATGTCCACAGAAACAGACGGCATTGAGCAGAGCTGGCAGCAAAACCTTCCGCAGGACCAATAAACGCGGAGGTGTACGGCATGTTTCTGCCGATGATTTTCTTGTTCCGTCGATATTTTAAGAATTTGGCCGATAAAAATAAAGCTTAAGCGATAGATCACAATCAACAAAGAAAGAGCGGGCAGCCCCGCTCTTTCTTCAAAAGGATGAAACGTATGGATTTTATGGAATACTTGACAGACGTCGGTTTTGTCATCGTCACCGTCATCGGTTCGATTGCCGCTTTATTCTACGTCGGCATGAGGAGTCGCCGGAGAGACTGATGAACGTCCTATATCTCTTCGATAGAAAAAGTCGCTCTGATTCTCAAACGGCCGGAGCGATTGATACGTACGATCCAGCGCTTGCGCCAAGTCTTTTCCTTTATTTCCAATCAAAAGGACGCGCCCGCCGCTGGATACATACTTGCCGTTTTCCCAGGCGGTTCCTGCGTGTACGACAAAGCCATCGTCAACCACATCCAGCTCAGGGATCGGATGCCCTTTTTCATAAGCACCAGGATACCCTTCGGAAGCGACAACCACTCCCGCACAAATGTCCTCCGACCACTGAAGATCAGGATCCTTTCCGCCCAACACATCGATCATCACTTGCGCAAGATCTTTTTGTAACAGTGGTAAAACGACCTGTGTTTCAGGATCACCGAATCGCGCATTGAATTCAATGACCTTCGGCCCCTCCGTGGTTTCAATCAGCCCTGCATACAATATCCCAGTAAACGATCGGCCTTCTTCCACCATCGCTTCGGCTACCGGCTTTACGATATCCTCCACGGCAAACGCGTACGAAGAATTGTTCATATCCTGAACAGGAGCAAACGCACCCATACCACCTGTATTCGGACCTCGATCTCCGTCAAAAGCCCGCTTATGGTCTTTAGCAGGAATCATCGGATAGACATTCGAGCCATTTACAAACGCCATCAACGAAAATTCATCCCCAGCCAAAAACTCCTCCACGACGATTTCACGGCTCGCATCGCCGAACTGCCCATTTTCTAGCATATCTTCTGCAGCCGTGAGTGCCTCGTCCACCGTTTCTGCAACAACAACACCTTTTCCAGCCGCCAGGCCATCTGCCTTCACGACAATCGGTGCGCCTTTTTCTTTAATGTAGGAGGTAGCGGCATCCACATCTGAAAAAGCTTCATATTCAGCTGTCGGAATCTGATACTTGTGCATCAGCTGTTTAGCGAAATGCTTGCTGCCTTCAATAAGCGCAGCTGCCTTGGACGGGCCAAACACAGGTAGGTCCGCTTCCTGAAATGCATCCACCACACCGTCAAGCAAAGGATTTTCCGGCCCTACAACCGTCAGTCCCACATGGTTCTCCTGAGCAAAAGCAACCAGACCATCAAAATCATGCTCACTCAAATCGATGCACTCGGCTTCTGCACTCATCCCTGCGTTTCCTGGAGCAGCAAAAATACGATCCACTTGATCACTCTCTGCGAATTTCTGTACAAGGCTGTGTTCACGACCACCTCGGCCGATGACCAATACGTTCATGAAAATCCACCCTTTCGATTAGTGTTTGAAGTGACGCATTTTTGTAAAGACCATCGCGATGCCATGTTTGTTGCAGGCATCAATCGAATCCTGGTCGCGCTTGGAACCGCCTGGCTGGATGATCGCCGTCACACCCGCTTCAGCTGCAGCCTCTACGGTATCCGGCATCGGGAAAAAGGCATCAGAAGCCATGATACTGCCTTGCGCTTTCTCACCCGCTTGTTCAAAAGCGATTTTCGCCGCGCCGACTCTGTTCATCTGCCCGGCTCCGACACCGAGCGTGCGGTCCCCTTTCGCGACAACGATCGCGTTCGACTTCACATGTTTAACGACTTTCCAACCTAGTTTCAAATCTTCAAGCTCCTGTTCAGATGGTTCACGCTCCGTCGCCACTTCAAGCTCCACATCATCAAGAGAACCTTCATCCGCATCCTGGACGAGCAGGCCGCCATTGACAGTAACGAGCTTATGAGCCGGACGATCCGCTTTTTTCATCTCAACTTTCAACAGGCGCAGGTTTTTCTTCGTTGTTAAGATCTCAAGCGCTTCTTGACTAAAGGACGGAGCGATGATGATCTCAAGGAAAATCTCTTTCAACTTCGCCGCTGTATCAGCATCGACCTCCCGGTTTAAAGCAACGATCCCACCAAAGATTGAAACCGGGTCGCCTTCGTACGCTTTTATGTAAGCGTCGAATAAATTCTCACCAACACCTACGCCGCACGGGTTCATGTGTTTGACGGCAACAGCTGCCGGCTCGTTGAACTCAAGCACCACTTCAAGCGCCGCATTGGCATCCTGGATGTTGTTGTAGGAAAGCTCTTTACCGTTAAGCTGTTCCGCTTCTGCGAGTGACGTGCCCTCAACATTCGCTTTCTTATAAAAAGCTGCATTCTGGTGCGGGTTTTCTCCATAGCGCAAAGATTGTACTTTTTCATAAGTCACCGAATATGTCTCTGGAAAAGGCTCTTCTGTCAAACCGGAAAAGTATTCCGCAATCATCGCATCGTAATTCGCTGTATGACGGAACACTTTGGCTGCGAGCTTGCGACGGACCTCATAAGAGAGCGTGTCGTTTTCGAGGCCTTCGATAACCTCACCGTAATCGGCAGGATCAACGACGACCGCAACGTCTTCAAAGCTTTTTGCAGCAGAACGAAGCATCGTTGGACCACCAATATCGATGTTTTCGATTGCATCAGCTTCTGTGACCCCTTCTTTTGCAATCGTCTCCTTAAACGGATACAAGTTGACCGCTACAAGATCGATCGTCTCAATGTTCAACTCCTCCAGCTGCTTCATATGCTCTTCATTCGAACGCTTGGCAAGCAGCCCACCATGGACCGAAGGATGAAGCGTCTTCACACGTCCGTCCATGATTTCCGGAAAATCAGTCACCTCGGAAATGGATTGAACCGGGACACCAGCTTCTTCAATGGCTCGTTTCGTTCCACCTGTAGAAATAAGCTCAAAGTCCAGGTCATGGAGTTTCTTCGCAAAATCAGTCAATCCTTCTTTGTTGGATACACTCAGTAGGGCACGTTTTTTCATAGAGATTCCTCCTTGATGAATAATGATTGAATCACTTGTGGGTAGAGACGATGTTCAACCGCCTGTATTTTGTCTTTTACATCATCTGCTGTATCGTTCTCTTCGATATCGATCGCTTCCTGAGCAATGATCGGCCCTGTATCCATGCCGTCATCGACATAATGGACCGTCACCCCGGTCACTTTCACTTCCTTCTCTAGCGCCTGACCGATGGCATCTTTCCCCGGAAAGGCTGGAAGCAGGGATGGGTGAATGTTGACGATGCGCCGCTCATACGGCTTTAACAACGTTGGGCCGATGAGGCGCATATACCCAGCAAGGATGATGAAGTCAATGCCCCGCTGCCGGCAGTCTTCGAGCACCGCCTGTTCATACGCTGCTTTGTCTGCAAAACTTTTCGGCCGGTAGACGACAGTATCGATTTCATGTTTTTGAGCCTTTTCAATAACCGGTGCTCCGATGCGGTCACAGACGAGCAGGGCAATGTTCGCCTGAAGCTCTCCGGATTCCACCTTATTTACGATCGCATCGAAATTCGAGCCGGTGCCGGAGGCGAAAACGGCGATGTTGATCATATCCCCTGCACTCCTTCCTCGTTCGTCACTTTCCCTATGACGATCGCATCATCACATGCTCCGAACGCGGCGTTCACATCAGAAGGATCCAGCACGACGACCATGCCGATGCCCATGTTGAACACCCCGAACATTTCCTTATCACTGATCGACCCTTTTTCCTGAAGTAAACGGAACACCTCCGGAACCTGCCAGCTGTCGGTGTCGATTTCACAACCCATCCCTTCCGGCAGTGTGCGGGGAAGGTTTTCGAAAAAGCCGCCACCGGTAATGTGGGCCATGCCTTTAAGGGAGATATTTTTCTTCATCGATTGAATCTCCGGAACATAAATTCGGGTCGGTGTCAGCAGAACTTCCCCAATCGAGCGGGCCCAGCCGGCCGGTACGGTTTCAAGGTCCACATCTGCCATCAGTTTCCTGACAAGAGAAAAACCGTTCGAATGGACACCCGAGGACGGAAGGCCGACTAACACATCTCCTTCTTTAATCTCAGAGCCCGTGATGATCCGCTCTTTGTCCGCCATTCCGACGACAAAGCCAGCAAGATCGTACTCATCCGCCTCGTACATTCCTGGCATCTCTGCCGTTTCGCCGCCGACTAAAGCAGCTCCAGACTGTTTGCAGCCTTCTGCAATTCCTTTGACGATCTGCTCGATACGCGCGGGATCATTTTTCCCACAGGCAATATAGTCCAAAAACAGAAGCGGATCCGCTCCCTGGGCAACGATATCATTGACACACATCGCAACGACATCTACGCCGATGGTATCATGCTGGTCCATTTCAAACGCCAGCTTCAGCTTCGTTCCGACTCCATCTGTCCCTGTCACAAGAACCGGTTGTTCATAACTCATGCCACTGATGTCGAACAATCCGGCGAAAGAACCGAGTCCTCCCAGCACTTCCGGACGCATCGTACGAGCGACATGCTTTTTCATCCGCTCGACGGCTTCGTAGCCTGCTTCTACATCGACTCCTGCCTGTTTATACGATTGACTCATCTCGCTTCCCTCCTATGCTTTTTCATATGGATGCATCGTGTTCGGATAAATTTCCGTAGGGTAATTGCCGGTAAAACACGCCATACATCCGCCGTGTTTCAGCGACTCTTCTCCCTGATAGATGCTTTCGTTCAAGCCTTGCACCGATAGAAAAGCGAGACTGTCCGCGTCGATCTGCTCTTCGATTTCCTCGACGGAATTGTTCGCTGCAATCAGCTCACCGCTATTGGATGTATCAATGCCGTAATAGCACGGGTTTTGAATGGGAGGAGACGCAATCCGTACGTGGACTTCCTTCGCCCCTGCTTCTTTCAACATCTTCACAATTCTTCTGCTCGTCGTCCCTCGTACAATCGAATCATCAACCATGACGACTCTTTTTCCTTCGACAATGCCTCTTACAGCGGAAAGCTTCATTTTCACCCCTTGTTCACGAAGCTCCTGAGAGGGCTGAATAAACGTCCGGCCGACATAACGATTCTTGATCAAGCCGAGTTCATATGGGATACCGGAAGCTTCCGCATAACCGATGGCTGCAGAAATACTAGAGTCTGGAACACCAGTCACAACATCCGCGTCAATAGGTGCTTCTTCCGCAAGCGATTTGCCCATCCTTTTTCGCGACGCGTGGACGTTTTTGCCATCAAGATTGCTGTCAGGCCTTGAAAAATACACATATTCCATCGAGCAAAGTGTGCGCTGAATCGGAGCAGAGAACCGTTTTGATTCCACTCCCTCATCCGATATGATCAAGAGCTCACCAGGATCAATTTCTCTGTCGTACTCGGCACCGACCACATCAAAGGCACACGTTTCTGAAGAGACGACCCATGATTCCCCGAGATGCCCAAGGCTGAGCGGACGCAATCCGCGCGGGTCATTGGCTACAAACATCCGGTCTTCAGTCATGACGAGAAATGCATAAGCCCCCTTGATCATCGATAAAGCTTCCATAATCGCTTGCTCAAGAGGCAGATGACGTGCCCGTTTAATTAAGTGGGCAACGACTTCGGTATCAGAAGTCGTCTGCAAAATGCTCCCCTGCCCCTCCAGCTGATTTTTCAATGCCTGGGCGTTGACAAGGTTTCCATTATGAGCAAGAGCAAGACCGCCTGTCTGAGAACGGAAAAGAAGCGGCTGGATATTCTCATACCCGCCGTCTCCTGCCGTTGCGTAGCGGACGTGACCAATGGACGCATGTCCGTTCAAGTCTTCCAGCTGATTTTGTGAAAACACTTCATTGATCAGGCCGTGCCCTTTGGCGAGCTTCAGCTGTTCTCCGTCCGTCGTAACGATGCCCGCTCCTTCCTGACCACGGTGTTGGAGGGCATGCAGACCGTAATACGTCAGCTGAGCTGAGTCCTGATGGCCCCACACCCCAAAAATTCCACATTCTTCATTTAAACCTTTGATTTCACCAAGCATCCGATCGCTCCTTTCCACGCTTCCTTCAACACTGATGTCTTTTCTTCGAGAACGACGTCTTCCTGCTTGATCCGGTACACCCCGTTTTCCGTCACGGTTCCGATCAGACGAGCATCGGTCACACTTTGTTCGAAGGCGCCCTTATGTTCTGCTGCTACGGTGACGATGAAGCGTGATTGCGATTCAGCGAACAGCGCTGTGACCGGATCCCCTTCTAACGTCACCTCACAACCGAATCCATTTTCAAACAACTTCTCAGCAAGCGCGACAGATAAACCGCCTTCCGCCACGTCATGGGCAGAAACAACAAGCCCTGCGCGGATCGCTGTCAGCAGCTGCTTTTGACGGTTGTACTCCGTCTTCAAATCAAGCGATGGTGCTTTCCCGAAATGCTTTCCTTCAAGCATGCCCTGCAGTTCACTGCCTCCGAATTCTGCATGCGTCTCCCCGATCACGTAAATTAAATCGCCAGCATTCTGAGCATGGGAACGAGTGATGTGATTCAAATCATCAATCAATCCGACCATACCGACAATCGGTGTCGGGTAGATTGCCTGACCTCCGAATGACTCGTTATATAAGCTGACGTTCCCACCAATGACAGGCGTTTCAAGGGATCGGCACGCCTCGCTCATGCCGTCGACGCTCTTCTCCATCTGCCAAAAGATTTCCGGATTCTCCGGTGAACCGAAATTTAGTCCGTCTGTAATTCCCAGTGGACGGCCACCCGAGCAGACGATGTTTCTTGCCGCTTCTGCAACAGCGATCATCCCACCGACTTCAGGATCTACATAGAGATAACGCGAGTTACAGTCAGTCGTCATCGCCAGCGCTTTGTTTGTTCCGCGTACGCGAAGAACAGCCGCATCGGACCCTGGTGTGACGACGGTATTGGTTTGGACCATGGAATCGTACTGATCGTATACCCACTCTTTGCTGGCAATCGTCGGCTGTTTTAATAGGTTCACGAGGGTTTCCCGATAGTCTGTGATCGCCGGAATATAGTTTTCCATTCTTTGAAACTCTTCATAATACGCTGGCACACGGGAAGGCTGGTGGTACACCGGCGCATCCTCAGCAAGGGAATCAACAGGCACGTCAGCAACGGTCTCCCCGTGGTGCTCGAGACGGAAGCGTTTCGTATCCGTCACTTCCCCGACCGCTACCGCTTCCAAGTTGTACTTACGGAATACTTTCGCAATCTCTTCTTCGCGTCCTTTTTCTACGACAAGAAGCATCCGTTCCTGAGATTCCGAGAGCATCATTTCATAAGCGGTCATGTTTTCTTCCCGCTGTGGAATCTGATCCATGTTCATCGTCATCCCTGTTCCTGCTTTACTCGCCATTTCACTTGCGGATGAAGTGAGGCCGGCCGCTCCCATATCCTGAATTCCGACAAGAGCGTCATGCTGGATCACATCAAGACAAGCTTCAATGAGCAGTTTTTCCATGAACGGATCCCCGACTTGTACAGAAGGCCGCTTTTCTTCGGACTCTTCCGACAATTCTTCCGATGCGAAGGTAGCGCCGTGGATGCCATCCCGTCCGGTTTTGGCTCCAACATACATGACGGTGTTGCCGATACCCGCTGCAATTCCTTTTTGAATATCTTTATGATCAATCAACCCGACACACATGGCGTTGACGAGTGGGTTGCCATTGTACGCATCATCAAACTGGACTTCCCCGCCAACTGTAGGCACACCGACGCAGTTGCCGTAACCCGCAATGCCGCGGACGACTTCTTCAAACAGATATTTCACACGTGGCTGCTGCAACGAACCAAAGCGAAGCGAATTCAGAAGGGCAATGGGACGCGCACCCATTGAGAACACATCTCGCAGTATTCCACCGACCCCTGTCGCTGCGCCTTGATACGGCTCAACCGCAGACGGGTGGTTATGGCTTTCAATTTTGAAAACGACCGCCTGATCATCCCCGATGTCGATGATTCCTGCGCCTTCCCCTGGACCCTGAAGCACGTGGGGGCCTTCTGTCGGGAACTTTTTCAAAAGCGGTTTCGAGTTTTTGTAGCTGCAATGTTCCGACCACATAACAGAAAACAAACCGGTTTCTGTGTAATTCGGACGGCGGCCGAGAATCGAGCAGATCGAGGCATACTCGTCATCCTTCAACCCCATCTCTCTATAAACGTGCTGTTTTTCGATTTGTTCTGGACTGATCTCAAGCATTGATGGCATGGTGTTCCCTCCAGTGTGTCAAAATCGATTGAAATAGACGAAGACCGTCATCATGACCAAGAAGTGCTTCAACGGCCCGTTCCGGGTGTGGCATCATGCCGAGCACATTTCCTTTTTCATTGGTGATGCCCGCAATATTTCCGATGGAACCATTCGGGTTGTGGTCATACGTAAAGACGATCTGCTTGTTGTTTTGCAGTGTTTGAAGTGTTTTTTCGTCACAAAAATAATTGCCGTCTCCGTGCGCAATCGGTATTTGGATTTTTTCCTTTTCGCCATATTGGCGGGTGAACATCGTGTCGGCATTTTCAACCGTCAACGTTTCAAAATGACACATGAATTTGAGCTTTTCGTTTGGAAGCATCGCTCCTGGAAGAAGCCCCATTTCAAGAAGAATTTGAAACCCGTTGCAAACGCCAAGGACTGGTTTTCCTGCCTCTGCCGCCTCTCGGATTTGCGTCATCACATCCGAAGTAGACGCGATGGCACCTGAGCGCAGGTAATCACCGTAAGAGAAGCCGCCGGGAAGGAGAATGCCATCATAGTTTGCTAGATTCGCTTCCTTATACCAGACAAGATCCGCTTCGGCTCCGAGTTGGTCCTTAACAGCAAAGTACATATCACGGTCACAATTCGATCCTGGGAAAACAATGACTGCAAATTTCACGTCAACCTGCCTCCTCAATCGTGTAGCTGTAATTTTCAATAACAGGGTTGGCAAGAAGCTGGTCACACATCCGGTCGATCTCCGCTTCAAGATTGTCGCTGTCTTCCACCATCACTTCCATGTACTTTCCGACGCGTACGTCCTGGACATTGTTGTACTCTAACGATTGCAGGGAATTGTGGACAGCTTTTCCTTGGGGATCAAGTACCCCTTCTTTCAATGTGATGTGGATCTTTACTTTGCGCATACGCTCTCCTCCAGTCGATGTAAAATTTTTGTGTACGTATCAATCAAGTCACCGGTACTTTCCCGGAAGACGTCTTTATCCATTTTCTCGCCGGTTTCCATGTCCCAGAGTCTGCACGTGTCCGGGGAAATTTCATCAGAAAGGACGATCGTACCGTCTTCGAGGCGTCCGAATTCCAATTTGAAGTCGACAAGCGTCAGCCCTGCTGAACGGAATAACTTTTGAAGTTCTTTGTTGATGTCTAAGGCTTGCTGTTTGATAAACGTGAGTTCTTGTTCTGTGATGTCTGTCAGATGGTACGCGTGAACATCGTTGATAAGCGGGTCATTCAATTCGTCTTTCTTGTAAAACAATTCAATGATGGGTGGAGTGAAGCTCGTTTTTTCCTCGATGCCGAGACGGCGGGTGATGCTGCCTGCGGCCTGGTTGCGGACAACGACTTCAAGAGGAATGATTGTCGTTCGTCTGACCAGCTGCTCGGTATCGTTGAGAGCTTTAATAAAGTGGGTCGTAATGTTGTGCTGGTGTAAGTATTGGAACACTTTCGAGGTAATCAAGTTGTTGAGGCGTCCTTTGCCCGCAAACTCATCTTTTTTCTTGCCGTTAAATGCGGTAGCGTCATCTTTATAAGATAAAACGAGCTGATCCGACTCATCCGTCGTGTGATACACCCGTTTCGCTTTCCCTTCGTACAATAAAGAACCCTTCATACAGAAACACCTCGCTAAGGAATTGGATTTTTTTGTAAGACCTGGTACACCAGTTTCTGGTGTACCAGGTCTTACAGTATCTTCCATAATCTTTCCGGTATCTTTCGTAGATCCATGCGGTTTCTTTCTGGTCAAGTGTTACAGGCCGATACGATCGAAGATGCGGTCGACTTGTTTCAGGTGGTGCTTGTAGTCGAAGCAGCTGTCCAGCTGTTCTTGAGACAAGGTGGATGTAATCTTGTCGTCTGCTTCAATCAGTTCACGGAACGGGATGCCTTGCTCCCACGCTTCCATTGCTTTCGGCTGGACGAGGTCATACGCTTCTTCACGAACCATCCCTTCATCGATCAGCGTCAGCAATACGCGCTGGGAGAAGATAAGGCCATATGTTTTCTCCATATTTTCCTGCATTCGCTCTGGGAAGACGGTCAAGTTCTTCACGATATTGCTGAAACGGTTCAGCATATAATTCAAAGCGATGGTTGCGTCAGGCAGGATGATGCGTTCTGCAGAAGAATGGGAAATATCACGCTCATGCCAAAGCGGTACATTTTCAAAAGCTGTCAGCATATTTCCACGCAGCACGCGCGCCATCCCGGTCATGTTTTCAGAACCGATCGGGTTCCGTTTATGTGGCATCGCAGAGGATCCCTTTTGACCTTTTGCGAAAAACTCCTCCACTTCACGGGTTTCCGTTTTTTGAAGACCACGGATTTCGACAGCAATCTTCTCAATGGAAGTTGCCACCAAAGCGAGTGTCGATACATAGTGGGCATGACGATCACGCTGCAATGTTTGAGTGGAAACAGGCGCTGGTTTCAGGCCAAGCTTTTCACACACATATTCTTCAACAAAAGGATCGATGTTGGCATACGTTCCTACAGCTCCGGAAAGCTTCCCGAACTGGATATGTTCCATCGCAAGATCCAAACGCTCCAGGTTACGCTTCATTTCTTCATAATATAGCGCAAGCTTCAGTCCGAACGTCGTCGGCTCCGCATGCACACCGTGGGTACGTCCCATCATCACCGTGTGTTTGTGTTCCTTCGCTTTTTCACCAAGGATCTCGATGAAATGGACGAGGTCTTTGCGAATGATTTCATTCGCCTGCTTCAGTTGATAGGATAATGCCGTGTCCACAACGTCTGTTGAAGTCAGTCCGTAGTGAACCCACTTTCTTTCTTCGCCGACCGTTTCAGAAACAGCACGGGTGAAGGCGACAACATCGTGACGCGTTTCTGCTTCAATTTCGTGAATGCGGTCGATGGAAAAGGATGCACCTTCGCGCAGCTTCTTCACGTCGTCTTTCGGAATGACTCCCAGTTCACTCCACGCTTCACACGCTAAAAGTTCTACTTCCAGCCATGCCTGGTATCTATTTTCTTCTGTCCAAATCGCACCCATTTCCGGGCGTGTATAACGTTCAATCATAGTCTTCCTCCTACCATAAATGGATCTGATTTTCTGTGATGCGTTTGTCGATTTCTTTTAGATTGTCTCCAACAAATGTGATATGACCCATCTTCCGGGTCTGACGGACTTCCTCTTTTCCGTAGTCGTGAAAATGAAAGCCGTGATAATATTCCAGGCGGTCCACCAGGATTCCGTGATGTTTGCCGAGCACGTTCACCATCACTGCGGCTCCAAACGAATGGACCGGCAGCAGTGGAAGCCCGCAGATCGCACGGATGTGCTGTTCAAATTGCGACACGCTGCACGCTTCAATTGTATAATGGCCAGAGTTATGAGGTCTTGGTGCCATTTCATTGATGTAAATGTCCTTTCCTTTCACGAACATTTCCACAGCGAACGTACCGACTACACCGATTCGTTCCGCCAAAACCTCAACTGCTTCGCGTGCACGCTCTTCCACTTTTCCAGGTATAGCTGCCGGCACTCTTGTTTCATGCAAAATGTGGTTTCTATGAATATTTTCTGCCACAGGGAACGCACTAATCCGTCCATCGACCCCTCTCGTAAACACTTGAGAAATTTCAAGGTCGAATTCAAGCCACTGTTCCACAATGTATGTGCCGGACTCGTTAATGAAAGACCGAACCTCTTCCATATGAGTTTCGTCTTCGATTTTCAGCTGTCCCTTGCCATCATAACCTCCACTGACGGTCTTGATGACAGCAGGATAACCAGTCGCACCCAACGCTTCTTCTGCTTCTTCGAAGGTTTTCACGATTCGGTATTCAGGGACGGACAGACCAGCTTCAACAGCAATTTGTTTCTCTTTCTCCCTGTTTTGTGTCACCTCAAGCGCAAAGGCTCCTTGAGGAAGCTTGCCTTTCTCTTCAAACAGTTTCGCCACCTCGAGGTCGACATTTTCAAATTCGTAAGTAATCACATCACTGATTTCACTCAAACGTTCCGCCGCTTCCAAATCATCATACTCCGCAATGATCTGTTCCTCAGCAATCGAGGCACACGGACAATTTTCTGCCGGATCAAGGACAGCGATTCGATAGCCCATGTGTCTTGCCGCGACGGCCATCATACGACCGAGCTGTCCGCCTCCTAAGATCCCGATGGTCCTTCCTGGTCGAATCACTTCAGGTTTCAAGTAGATCCCTCCTCATTCCGTCCACTTTATCTACCATCTGACGGCGATAGTCTGATAGTTTTGCAGCAACCTCCTGATCGAAAGCTCCGATCATTTCCGCAGCGAGAAGACCCGCATTTTTCGCGCCTGCCTTCCCGATCGCAACCGTCGCGACAGGAACTCCACCAGGCATCTGCACGATGGATAAAAGCGAATCCAACCCTTGCAAAGCCTTCGATTCTACCGGAACACCGATTACCGGCAGTGTCGTTTTAGAAGCGACCATCCCTGGTAAGTGCGCCGCTCCCCCTGCCCCTGCGATAATGACCTTCAAGCCTTTATCCCGAGCAGTTTCCGCATAGGTGAACATGTCTTCGGGCGTCCGGTGCGCTGAAATGATTTCTTTTTCATAATCGATTGAAAGCTCATCGAGAACGCTGCATGCTTCTTTCATCGTCTCCCAATCTGAAATGCTGCCCATAATTACGCCTACACTTGCCATCGAACCCCTCTTTTCTTTCGTAGCATTAAAAAAGCCTGCTCGACGCCCCTCAAGAAATGAGAGGAGTCGAACAGGCACACGTGTGTCCGGTCTGTGAAAGCGCTAAGGCTTAAACTCCCCTCATAGTCCGGAAATTTACGGTTCCCAGGTAGAGACGTACGGGCCATATCCCCGTCATATATGAGGTCGTCTATGCAATTCTGCCTTCATCATATCAAGTTCTGTTCGTACATGTCAACGTCGATGTCGAACATTAACAAAAATGTTACATTAAATCGTTCGGTTTTATTCCTTTACTGCATGAAAAATGATGGTTTTCCCTACAGGTTCCATCACTTTTTCCCCATTCCGTGTTTCTTCACGGAAAACGGGCTCTTCCGCGCGACGGATCGGTGTGTACCCTTCTTTCTTCATTCGGTCGAGACATTGACCAATGGATTCATTCTCACCGACTTCAAAGCGCTTCTTGCTGTTCTTTTTGGGCATCTCGAATCTTTCCTCTCTTCACGGATTTCACCCAGAATCCGCCATGAATCTGCTTCGGTTCATACGCCACGATAAAAGCTTTCGGATCGATATCGCGGATGGTTTCATATAAAGACAGTTCATACTTCCGCGGCGTCAGGATCTGCATCGCTAACCGGTCGCCTTCCATTCCATACGCGTACCAGCTCGTGACTCCATATCCTTTATCACGAAGCTTGCGGGTAAATTCAATGTCTGGGTCTGAAGATATCACATTAACTGTAATATACCCGAGAGCAAGCTTCTCTTCAATCTTCATCCCGACAATCACACCAAGGCCATACCCTACGGCATAGGCAATGACGTTTTCAATTTGGTCCAAACGATCAAGCACAAGCCCCAATCCGTAGATATACGTCACAATTTCGAACATGCTTATGAACGCAGCAAAATACCGCTGCCCTTTCAGCGTAAAAATCATACGGAGGGTGAAAAACGAAACATAGACAACGTTAACAGCTAAAATGATCCCAATGATCAATAAGGGGTTATCAAACATGATTGAGAGCCTCCCACTCCAGAATTTTGGCACGAACCGTGACATTCACCTAGTCGATGTTCTTTGCATACACTATAAACCATGAGAAGAGACGTGCACAATAGGTTTTTAACGCAATCTAAGACATTTTTTGGAGGCCGATGAAATGAATCAATTCAAAGATTGGAAAACCAACCTCGACCGCTTCTTCGGGCAGGATTTCTGGGGAGACTTCGACGGCATGATGAAACCCGCCATTCCGGCAATCAACATGTATCAGTATGATAACGAACTGCTTTGCTTCGTCAACATACCGGGAATGAATCACCCGAAAAATGTTGACGTCCTTGTCGATCATTCGACATTAACATTGACCGGAAAAATTGAGATCAATAACCGTGGGGGACACCAAATCAAATCAGAGATCGCTGATGGTTCATTTGAAAGAAGCATCGATCTCCCTTTTCCAGTAAGGCATGACAAAGTAGAAGCGACGTATAAGCATGGACTACTCGTCATTCAGCTTCACCGGTACATTTCCGATTCAACGAAGCAGCGTCCGATCACTATCCGCCATTTGGAAGATGAATAAAACCGGCAGCCTCTTGCGGCGTGCCGGTTTCTTTTTCATGCTGACCCTGTGCTCCGAACCTATATTAGCAACTCCACGAGCGATAATCAGCGACTTTTAGCAAAGTATCGGTCGCTTTGCGCCATTTATCAGTGGGTTTTACGATTTTATCAGTGACTTCGGCACGTTTATCGGTTGCTTTTGCCATTTTATCAGTATCTTTACGCTAAGAAGATAAAGTACAGCACAAAAATAACAAACATGAAATACATGATTGGATGAATCTCTTTTTTGCGCCCCTTCAAAAGCATCGTAATCGGATAGAAGATAAACCCGATGGCAATCCCTGTCGCAATGCTGTAGGTCATCGGCATCGCAGCAATTGTAAAGAAGGCAGGAACAGCGATTTCAAACTGATCCCAATCTATATTTTTCAGCGTCGAAGCCATAAGAACACCAACAATAATTAATGCAGGCGCGGTTACTTCTGCAGTCACGACAGATAGTAGTGGCGAGAAGAAAAGCGCAAGAATAAAGAATCCAGCAGTGACGACGGATGTGAACCCTGTGCGTCCTCCAGCTCCAACACCTGCAGTTGACTCAATATAAGAAGTCGTTGTGGACGTACCGACCACCGCACCGACAACCGTTGCGGCAGAGTCAGAAAACAGCGCACGGTTCGCACGTGGCAATTTGTTGTCCTTCATGAAGCCGGCTTGCGTCGCTACAGCTACAAGAGTACCAGCCGTATCGAAAAAGTCGACGAATAAGAACGTTAGAATGACGACAAGCATTTCAATCGTGAAAATGTCACCAAAGTGTGTAAAAGCAGCACCGAAAGTCGGCGCAACGCTTGGAGCTGTGCTCACAATACCACCAAGACCTGCCGGCGGAGCGATCAAACCCGTTACAATCCCAGCAATGGAGGTCAGAACCATTCCGTAGAAAATTCCACCCTTCAGTCCCATAGCCATCAGCATGACACTGACAATGATTCCGAAGATTGAAAGCAAGGTTGGACCTGCCGTCAAGTCACCAATTTGCACTAATGTTGCATCACTGTTCTGCACAATTCCTGAGTTTTGAAAACCGATGAAGGCGATGAACAAGCCGATTCCGGCACCTACTGCGAGTTTCAAGTTCGCAGGAATCGCATCAATAATTAATGTCCGCAGGCCTGTAACCGTTAATACAATAAAAATAAGTCCAGAAGCCAAAACACCTGCGAGCGCGGTTTCCCACGGAATGCCAAAACCTAAAACGACTGTGTAAGCGAAGAATGCATTCAAGCCCATTCCCGGAGCGAGTGCAATCGGATATCTCGCGAACAATCCCATAATGAGTGTACCAACAGCCGCTGCAACCGCCGTCGCGGTAAATACAGCTCCTTTATCAATTCTCGTTACACCCTCTGGAAGCTGCTCAATTCCATCAAGCGCTAACGTAGAAGGGTTAACAAATAAAATGTAAGCCATCGCGAGGAAGGTCGTTAAACCTGCCATAAACTCCCTGCGATACGTCGTCCCAAACTCTTCAAACTTAAAAAACTTACTCATCATCGTTTCCTCCCCTTTTCCCTCAAACTATATGGATCTGGTACTCTTTTTATTTTTTTGTACCTGACCCTTTATTTCTTTTTTGCATGCCTGGCACCCAACTGCTTCTCTTCGGTGCCGGGCACCAAGCTAAGACGCCAACAAAAAAAGACACTCTCGGAAGCTCCAAGAGTGTCTTTATCTATACGAAGGAAACGGACGAAGGGTGAGCCAGCTAAACAGGTCTCCCTTATCGTCTATTCACCAACGTAGTCAGACCGATTTACGGTAGTCTGGTAGAAACTCATGGGCCTTATTCCCAAAATTATACGACGGTGTTGCTTTATTCATTTGTCTCTATCTTACAAGGTTCGACATCATCCGTCAACCATAAATCCGAACATTACTTTATAAATATCAATAAATGTTCGATTATTCCCACTCGATGGTTGCAGGCGGCTTGCTCGTCACATCGTAAACGACGCGGTTGATGTGATCGACTTCGTTGACGATTCTAGTAGAGATTTTCTCAAGGACGTCCCATGGAATACGCGCCCAATCCGATGTCATTCCATCGATGGATGTGACTGCACGGATACCTATCGTGTAGTCATACGTACGCTCATCACCCATAACTCCTACGGATCGAATGTCCGGAAGCACGGTGAAATATTGCCAGATGTCACGGTCAAGTCCAGCTTTTTTGATCTCATCACGAAGCACATGGTCTGATTCGCGAACGATTTCAAGCTTCTCTTCTGTCACTTCACCAAGCACACGGATCGCAAGTCCTGGTCCTGGGAAAGGTTGACGCCAAACGATATGTTCAGGCACCCCAAGCTCTGTACCAAGCGCACGCACTTCATCCTTGAACAGTGTATTCAGCGGCTCAATCAGATCGAATTGCATGTCTTCAGGAAGGCCACCGACATTATGGTGAGATTTAATTGTTTGAGCTGTCTCTGTTCCACTTTCGATAATATCGGTATAAAGCGTTCCTTGTGCGAGGAAGTCGATGTCCTTCAATTTTTCTGCTTCATCATCAAAAACATAAATGAATTCATTTCCGATAATTTTACGTTTCTTCTCTGGATCGGAAACACCTTCGAGTTTGCTCATGAAGCGGTCTTTGGCATCAATTTTAAGGATATTCATATTAAAACCATCACCAAGGGTGCGCATGACGTCATCGGCTTCATTTTTACGAAGCAAACCGTGATCGACAAAGATACATGTTAACTGATCACCGATGGCACGGTGGATCAAAGCTGCGACGACTGAAGAATCCACGCCGCCACTCAAGGCGCACAACACTTTACGATCGCCGACTTGTTGACGAATCTTCTCCACTTCCATTTCAACGACATGTTCCATCGTCCAATCGTCGGTCGCTTCACATACGTCAAAGACGAAGCTGCGGAGAATGTCGTTTCCATACTCAGAATGACGGACTTCCGGGTGGAACTGAACGCCGTACATGCGTGCTTCATCGTTGCTGATAGCGGCCACAGGGCAGGACGAGCTTGTTGCATCCACTTGGAAACCTTCTGGAGCTTCAATGACTTTGTCACTATGACTCATCCAAACGGTTTGTTCCTTCGGTGTTTTAGCAAAAAGGAGCGGCTCTTTGTCCACGTTGATCTCTGCTTTTCCATATTCACGCTCTTTGGCACGCTCGACTTTTCCTCCAAAATGGTGGGTCATCAATTGCATGCCATAGCAGATGCCAAGGACCGGTATGCCGAGTTCAAAGATCTGCTCGTCACAACGGAAGCTGTCCTCTCCGTAGACGCTGTTCGGTCCACCAGATAGAACGATGCCACTCGGGTTCATTGCCTTTATTTCTTCGATGCTCATTTTGTGAGAATGAAGCTCACTATATACACCGAATTCACGAATTCTGCGTGTGATTAGTTGGTTATACTGGCTCCCGAAGTCCAGCACGAGAATCATGCCTTGTACTTGTTCCATCTGTTCCACTCCTTGATTTTATAGACTTTGATTTTCATAAAAAAATGGATGAATTTCCTGCCTCAATTCAACGACGAAGAAGGCAGAAATCCATCCATGTACATACATGTCACGTGATTCCCACCTTCATAGTCAGGGCGTTTACGGTGCCCCGGTAGAGACTCTCAGGCCATATTCCTGAGGATATACGAAGGAAGATTGCATCTGATAATTTTCATTCATTCTATCAACCGCATGAAAAGGAATCAAGACAATGTCTTTTTGATTAAATTTTCCCATAATTCAGTGACTTTAGGCCACTGCGTGCTTTGAGCCTCATTTCGGTAGATGACTCGCTCATAATGATTGGTCAAACGACGCATGTCATTCGACTGGTAGTGTCGATCAACCGCTATCGCAAAATCGCGCAGGGTCTGTTCAGGTTTACGAGTGAATCCTTTGTGTTCAAGCACTTTCAAAAGGTAATGGTACGCTTTCTCGTATGTTTCTTCATCTTTGTTTTTCCTGTACTTCCGAATAAGCAACGGTGTCATCCATCGGTATCTTGTAAAATAAAGAATGACCGCTGCGACAAGAATGACAGCGAACAGAACCCACAGCCATGTATAACTACGGTCGGTGGCACCTGCAGCGCCGGCAGCCTCCGAACTTTCTTCCTCTTCCATTTGCTGAGGGTTGCCCATCTGATCTTCCGGTGTTTCACGATCAGGGGTCGCCGCTGGATCTTCCCCATCTTCTGTTTCTACATCTGTATAGAAGTCGGTGTTATTCGTAAACCCTTGAGTCGGCTCAAAAGGAACCCAGCCTATTTCAGGGAAATACACTTCCACCCAGGAGTGGGCGTTTTCACTTGTGACTTGATAGACGTTTTGCAGTTCTTCACTAAAACCTGTCTCACGTGTATCCACGCGTTCCCCACCAGTGAAACCCTTCACCCAACGGGCAGGGATCCCTTCAGAACGAAGCAAGACGACCATCGATGTTGAAAAGTTATCGCAGTACCCGAGCTTGGACTCGAATAAAAACTGGTCGACATAGTCATCATTTTCCCCGGGAACAGGGACATCTGTGGTCGAATATTCAAACCCATTAGATGAGAAATAAGACTCGATCGCTTTAGCACGATCATATCGATTGTCTTCTTCTTCGACGATTTGACTCGCCAGGTTCCGTACCCGGTTCGGCAAATTATCTGGAAGCTGGAGGTACTGATCACGAATCTCCTGTGGATCGTCATCCCCTGCTTCACGCAATTGTGCGTATTCAAAGGAAGGATACTCGTATTCGGCAATGAATTCATTCACTTTCGCCGGAGAATCTCCTTTAAATGTATCCATCTCCCCTGTATTTTCGTGGACACGAAGTTCATAGTTCGGGAATCTGACGAGGGAAGATAAGCCATAAGGGTACACTAACTTCTTGAAAGTCGCCTGACGTGACATTTCAATCATCACGGTCTGTTCTTCCACTTCCACATTATCTGTAAAGGTTTCGTAGGTGATGTTTTGTGGATCCATGTTGGTCACTGGTTCTTTCAGTGTATCAACCCAGCCTTTTCCTGTGTACGTATCCTTCGACTCGATCCGCCAGTAGCGCTCGCCATCTGCTGTTGCCCGGAACACAGGGGTATCGTCTTGTATGAACGAACCGCCCAGGCGGCTGTCATTTTCTCCATATCCTACTTTTTGCACGGCCTCACCGCCATTTCCACCTGGTCCAGCTCCTTCTGCCGCACTTTCGATATAAGGGACAGGGTCCGGCCATTGTGGATCAAGTTTCGGCGAAGCATAGGCAGCCGCAGAAGAAAACAAAATGATCGCCAGCAGTGGGAGGGCCCACACGTTTGCTTTTTGAAACCCTTTAAAAGAAATCGATTCTTGCTCCATCACTTTTGCAAAACTCGATAACCCAAGCGCAATCATGCCCAATATGAATGTCCTAATGATCGCCCATTTGCCATCGAAGATCGTAAATGTATCAACGACTGTAACATAAATCAGTGTCAATAAGACAAAGAAGAACATCCGGCGGGCAACGACGAACCAATAATAAAGCAAATAGCTCATCAGCCACAGAAGAATTAAAAACAGCAGACTGCGGAAGAGTGGCGTCATCTGCCACCACTCCTGGGACTGGATCATCTGAATGTTAAATACCACCTGTTCATATAAGACAGAAAACCATTCCCGCGAAAAGATGCGTTCCGCGATATAGAGTCCGTCCACGATGAACGCAAGACCAAGTCCTTTTAAAGGAATGGATAAATACCACGGCACTTGCAAAAAGGATACAAAAAAGCAGAACGTCGCGTAGATAAAGAAGACGCCGACATCATTCGTGTCCGATATCTGCTCCATAGGCCGCATCCATTCACAGAACAATAGAAAACCAGTAATATAGAGAATCAGTTTATAGATGAACGATTGCCGCTCTTCCATCATGTGTTCACCTCAAATTGTTGTTGCGTCAGCTGCTCCTCATTCAAAACGTTGACAATGACGCTCTGACTTTTCATCTGCTTCACAGCTTGATGATCCTGGAACGACATTTGTCCATGAGGACGCACATAGAAAAAGACGACACGCTTACTTCTTTTCGCCAGTTTACTAATCGCAACCTGGATATCCTTGTCCAAATGGTGACTGACGATCATCAGCATCACGCCACTTGGAATCAACGATTTTTCCCGGTCCAATTGTTGGGCAAAAGGAATGCGCCCAACAGGACGGATCCTCGCCAAGTGCCCCTGCATTTGCTTCTGATGGGCGTGGTCCTGGTGAAAAGGGAAATATTCTCGTCCGTCACCAAGGGACATGAAAGATAGCGGGGAAGACTTTTTATGGAACTCTCTCATTAACGAAGCCGTGAATTCCACCGCTCCTTCAAAACTCAATTCATTCATGTTGGGATGATAGACGCCATTTAGGATCAGCATCATCTCGACACTTTTTTCCTGTTCAAATTCTTTCGTCATCATCTCATTCTTCTTCGCCGTCGTTTTCCAATCCACCCAGGCAAAACGGTCGCCAGGCATGTATTCACGTACACCCGTTACGATGTTCGTGTTTTTTTCATTCAGCTTGAAGGAAGGACTTGCTCCCTGTTCAAAGCTGTACACCCTGTCTTTCATTTTCACAGGTCGGATATAAGGAAAAACAAGCAATTTGTTCTCTTGGTGATAGACGTGCTCTTTTTTTACAAAACCGAAAAAATCCCCTGTTTTTATTCTAAGTGACTTCAATTGATGATCGCCACGAGGGACTTTATCCAATTGGTATCGGTAAATGATTGTTTTACTGAACCAAGGAAAAATAACCTTTTTCACTTTACGAGATTCATAGAATGGCTCTGTTCGATCCATGTCCCTGTATTTATCCAAATGTTCGTCCACTGTCTTCATAGATTCCGGCAAGTGTTCTTCGATAATACAGTAATAGATGGGAAAAGGAACCTTCCTTTTCAACTTCACTACCACATCGATGGTTTCACTGGCCATTGCCATCCGTTTGGATAGATTCCGCTCGACCTTCCAATTATGGACCGGATAAATGAGCACAGCCGCCATATAAAGGAGAAACGGCAGAAAGGCATAAAAAAGGAACCAGCTGACAAATCCTCCCTGAAACATGGCGTAGGAAAACAGGACGACGAAAAGAATCGCTACAACCAGGCTTTTAGCGATGATTCCAAGTTTCCGCCTCATTCACTAATGTTCCTTTTGACTGGGATGGACGTGGAGGACAGAAGTCGATCAATGATCAATTCCGCTGTCTGTCCTTCAAACCTTGCTTCCGATGTAAGGATCATTCGGTGGGAAAGGACATAAGGAGCCATGAACTGAACGTCATCAGGTACAACATAATCACGGTCATGAATGAAAGCATACGCTTTGGCTGCCTTCATCAATGCAATTGAACCACGCGGGCTGACCCCGAGGTAAACGCCGTCATGATCCCTGGTCCCTGTCACTAGGTCGATAATATAACGGTTAACTGTCCGATCAACATAAACTTCAGACACCTCTTTTTGCAATTCAACGAGCTCATCCCTCGTCAACACCGCGGAAATCCCTTCAATTGGGTGTCCATTCGAAGTCCTGGAAAGCATCTCCATTTCCTGCTTGGCTGTCGGATAACCCATTTTCATCTTGATAAGAAAACGGTCGAGCTGTGCTTCCGGCAAGGGGTAAGTCCCTTCATACTCAATCGGGTTTTGAGTGGCCATGACGAAAAACGGATCGCTGAGTGGGACGGTATTCCCATCCACCGTAATGCTCGTCTCTTCCATCCCTTCCAGTAGGGCTGACTGAGTCTTTGGTGACGTCCGGTTGATCTCATCCGCTAAGACGATATTCCCAAGAATCGGTCCAGGTCGGAATTCGAATTCCATGCTTTTCGGATTATATATGGATACACCCGTCACATCAGATGGAAGCAAATCCGGCGTGAATTGGATGCGTTTAAAGTCACAATCCAGAGATTTAGCCAGTGTTTTCACGAGCATCGTTTTCCCGACACCCGGCACATCCTCTAAAAGGACGTGCCCCTTCGCCAATAAGGCGACAAGGCTCAACATTGCGGCTTCTTCCTTTCCAATCATGACCTTCCTCATATTTTTAAGTACTTCCGATATTTTCGGTTGATATAAAAATGTCTGCTGAGTCAATTGGTGTACCCCTTTCTCCCTAAATTACTATTTTTTCTGAAAAATCAAGCTCATTTTAACTATACTATAAGGTACCGGCATGAACAAAGGTTGCAGGTCATTGGATATTAAAGGAAATGGCGTCGTTGCAGTCCTCATGCACGATAAAAAAATTTGTCGAGTGAAGAACAACACTTTTGCACATATCTCACTGATTTTTCAAAAAAATCATTAACTTCCAGGACTTTATATGGTATCTTGAATTTAAGCCATCTTAAATAAAGATAAAAGATCTAAAAAGAGACGAAAGTTTGTATAGGTATAGGTGGCAGGGGGCCTCAGCATTGTGCTGGGGCTTTAAATATGCGCTTGCTCGTGAATGTTTGAGCAGCAATCCCGGCCCCTAACGCCTATTTGTCGGTACCTGGTACACCCTTTTTGTTTTCTGTACCTGGTACCCACGCCCCTTCGTTCGGTACCAGCTACGCATTTTCCCGTTTTCGTACCTGGTACCCACTTCCTTTCGGTACCAGCTACGCCTTTTCTCGTTTTCGTACCTGGTACCAAGAGTTTGAGAAAAAACAAAAAGCGCAAACCATCGTTTACGCTTCCATTGGTAAGGATATCGAAAAACAGTGTTTCCGGCCGTCTGTTTCCAGTCGAATCTGCCCTCCATGGCGTTCGACAATCTGCTTACTGATCGACAACCCAAGACCTGATCGTCCATCTGAACGTGAGGCGTCGACTCGATAAAAGCGATCAAAAACCCGATCCTTATCATGAAAAGAAATCGGTTTTCCTTCTCCTTTCACCTCGATCACGTACGCGCTGCCTTCTTTTCTCCCAACGACCTCCACTTCATCCGTTCCTTCATGATACTCCATCGCATTTCTCAATAAATTTGTCAGCACTTGCTGGATGCCCTGCCTATTCACAGGCACCTCCGCGTTTTCCACATCAATCTTCAAGCCGATTCCCTTTTTCTCAAACTCCAACGTGAACATCTGGCTGACTTGGGAGGTGACCTGGTCCATCTCTTCCTGAGTAACTTCCAGTTGGTTGGAGGGGTTCATCGTTGTCCAGGCTTCCATATCGTCCAGCCGGGCGAGCAGGTGAGAGACCCGGTCTGTTTCCTCTGCCAGGGACCGGTAAATCGCTTCGTTTCCATGGATTACACCTTTTTCAAGAGCTTCCAAATATCCTTGCAAATTGGATAACGGCGTTCGCAATTCATGGGAGAGATCACGAAGCATTTGATGACGGGAACGCTCCTGTTGCTGCATACGATGGTTCATCCGATTGAAGTGTTCGACAAGTTCTCCGATTTCATCGTTGGTATGGACGTTCAAATGTCCTGGGTAAGTCCCGGACTTCATTGTTTCCATGGCCGAGGTCAGCTCTTTGACAGGTACAAGTACTTTCTTTGTCACGGTGGAATATAAAAAAGCTCCCATTACGATGACGACGCCACCGATCATCCATGCGTAAACAAGCAGAGAGTTATTGAAAGTCAGCTGGGCTTCACGCTCGACGCCTGTAATGTCAGCAGCGAGAAAACAGGCGGTCTGGTAAAGCGTCACTCCTGTAACGATCACGACGCCAATGAGAAGGGCAATGTTTACGATGGTCATTTTCACCCAAAGTTTCGGTGGCAGCAGTCGTTCAATGAGACGCATATTTGTACCCCATTCCTCTGACCGTCACAATCCTCTTCGGATCAGATGCATCCACTTCTATTTTACGTCGCAGCTTTTTGATGTGCGCGTCAATGGTACGCGTCATAATATCTGATTCTCCATGCGGATGGATTTGTTCCAGCATCTGCTCCCTCGTAAACACCTGGTCTTTGTAATTCATCATAAAAGAAAGCAGGTTGAACTCGTAGTGGGTTAACTCCAGCTGTTCACCCTCAAGCCAGACCTCTCCCTTCCGCGGCTTCACCTCAAGACCTTTATGATAGAGCTTGTGACAAAGATGGCCCGTCCTTCGTAAAACAGCTTCGACATGCGCCATCAATTCTTCTGGACTGAATGGTTTCGTCATATAATCATCAGCCCCAAGACGCAAACCTGAAATTCTATCTTCCGTCGTTCCCTTTGCCGATAACATAATCACCCCGGGCGATTCCTTACTCTCTTCCTTTACGAATCGGCATAATTCTTCCCCGCTCCACTTAGGCAGCATCAAATCCAGAATCAACAGACAGGGACGGTGCAGAAGATAGAGTTCTTTGCCCTCTTCGCCGTCATAAGCCTGTTTAACGCTGTAGCCTTCATTTGCTAAGTAAATGCTTATTAAATTTGAAATTTTCCGGTCGTCTTCCACAATGAGTACTTCAGGTTTCATGTCATCATCCTTATATTTCTTCCATCCTTTGTACCATCATATCGTAATTCATCGCCCCGAGCATAACAGAGCTGATCTTCCCTTCTTCATCTATGAAAATAGACGTGGGAACTGGATTGACTCCAAACTGATTGGCAACAGAAACCTTTTGATCAAGCAGAATCGGGAACGTTAATCCAAAATCATCCACAAAATCCTGGACCCCTTGGACACTCGCCTCGGTCTCTGTTAAATTGACGGCCAACACTTGGATGTCTTCGTTCTGAGAGAACTTTTCCATATCCGGCATCTCCGCCCGGCAAGGCGGGCACCAAGTGGCCCAGAAATTGACCATCACTTTCTCTCCACGGTAATCGGACAAAGAAACCTCTTCCCCACTGAGCGTTTGCAGCGTGAAATCCGGTGCTTGCTGCCCTTTTTCCAAACCAATATCAGCTTCATGCGTAGCTGGTCCCTCGGCAACCATCTTCTCGCCTTCTGCGACCGGATCCTGCTTTTCACCTTCATACACAAAATCATAAACAGCCCAGCCAAATAAGGCTGTTACAATCACAATGAGCCCCCATTTCTTCATGCCATCCGCTTCCTTTCCATTAAAGTATCATTCCTAGATTGGCCAACCACGTATCCTGAACTAGATTCAATAGCAGCGTTGAAAGCCTCGTCATATAACCGGTATAGAGAAAGGCACCGGCTAAGATCATGGCTACACCGCCGATTTTCAAGATCCGCTCACTATATTTCAAGATGACTCGAGTGGATCCTATGAAAAAGGAAAATACGAGAAATGGCAGGGCGAACCCGATGACGTAAACGACGGTGTATAAAATCCCCTGTGTCGGGTTGCTTGCTGACAACAGAAGAATCGATGCAAAAATCGGGCCGATACAAGGCGTCCACCCTGCAGCGAAGCCCATACCTGCAAAAAATGTCCCTGCCAAGCTGAGCGACGTTTTCGGTTTTGTCTGAACCCTTTTCGTTTTCATGAACCAGCCGATTTTCAACCATCCGGCGACGAACAGTCCCATCAAGATAATGAAAACACCAGCGAGCCGCTGCAGAAGAAGGCCTGTGCTCCCGGTCAGCATGTTTTGAACAGCACTTCCTACATAAGAAGCACCAATTCCTAAACTGATAAAAATAGTAGAAACACCTAATAAAAAGAGCAAAGAGTGCGTGAGTAACCTTTTTTTCACCTTAAGACTGCGATTCTCTTTCATCTCTTTTACACTCATCCCGGTAATATATGATAAATAGGCTGGGAACAAGGGCAGGGTACAGGGTGATAGAAAAGAAATGATCCCTGCTCCGAGCGCAAGCCAAAGGGTTACATCAGTCCCCATGATTCATACCTCCTTTTTTCATTAAAACTAACGTTAAACTAGTCAGCGTGACAGCCATATAAAACCCGAGATCCATCCGGTACCCCATCACGTCAGGGGTCTGGTACAGTACACCTACGAGGAGCGCTCCACTGAATGCGAAGAACACACTCCATAGAGCATGATTATGTAAGACAACGAGAAAAAAGAAACTGACTGCAAAGACGACATCAACAAGATGGCCTTGATCCAATACGAGCCTTTCTAATAAGGCAAAGGCGGCAAAACTACTCGCCAACACAACAAGATAAGAAGGCAGATAAGGTTTATGATCCTGACGCCTTCGCCATTCCCACAATACGGTTGCTAGACAGGCGATGTAAAATTCCACCCTTCCACTCGGATAGGCAAGCACCGAAAGAGGATAATCTATTAACAGCTCCCATTGTGTCACTCCTTTCGCGGCTATAAAAAACAGCAGCCACGTAGTAAGGATCGAAGCGTAGTTTTCAATTGTCTTCTTTTTTTCCTTTTGATGAGAAAGAATCCAAAATACAGCCAGTCCCAGGAGTAAAGCACTGACCCTGATCACCAGCAGTGGTTGCAAAATCATATGAATACCTCTTTTCCTTCTTTCTATCCTATATGACGTGTGTGAAAATATCATGAAAGATCAAACATTCAAGATATTTCCCCATAAAAAAAGAAGCCTCTGGACCTCAAAAGCCCCGGCCTCCATTATCTTACACTATGATCATTCCCATTGGCTCTCTTGTGATATAGTCGGTTTCGATAAACGTGAGAACATCTGTCATAGAAAAGGTGGAGGTACCGGGGGTGGAGATGTTTGAATATCACCTTCTTCCCTGTACTCTCTCAACAATACCCCAAATAGCTCCAGCAATTCGCTACAAAAGTAAAACCCTCCCAATCGCTGCACTTGTCTAGATCAACAGAACTATCCAATCCTCTAACCCCTCTCGGATCAGGCACATTCATCCTTCGCATCCTCATCTTTAGTGCCCAGTGGCTTACGATTCTCCCTTCTGTTTGACTTGACGGTTTATTTCCAACCATTCTGGATTTTTATCAAAAGCTTCAAGCAGATCCTGAAAGGTGAACGTTGGGTTCCCAGGATAATAGTTTTGAAGCACTTTGGTGACCAATTGAAAATCCTCAGGTGTATCAACTGTCCAGCGATGATGGCTCTCGTCAGCATCATGAGAAACCTGAGCCAACCCCGACACTTCCACCCTTTTCACAATGAATGGCGTCACATGTTCAAGGTCATGGGGAGAGTTGGCATTCATATAAGCGTCTTTTAAAACCTCATAAGTGAACACTTCGGTATCCAGCCCCCTTGGATAGGAGCGGATCCTCGTATTAGATACATACATGTAACGGGGGTAATGGTCCAGAAAAAATTGAATGACCTTATCTATTACAATTGGATCGATAAATGGACAATCTGCTGTTAACCTCACCACTGCATCTGCCTTATAATGCTCACAAGTTTCATAGAATCTCCCTAACACATCTTTCTCCGAGCCACGGAAGGTGTCTACCTTCAGCCTCCTGCATAAATCAATGATCGGATCATCAATGGACTTCGTGGATGTGCTGACGACGAGCTGGTCAATTTTTTTCGAACGCCTCATTCTCTCAATCTGATACTCCAACAAGGGCTTTCCATTGACTATCTTCAAAACTTTTCCTGGAAGCCTTGTAGACCCCATCCGCGCCTGAACAATAGCCAGGACTTTCATGATTCCACCTCCTTCGTTATCCGATGAGATCCCAGGACATAGGTGTCCCCCTCTTTACATCAGCATTCACTTTCTTACCAAGTAGCGTTTCATAATTCTTCGGCGGCAGACCGAACCCGGGTCGAATGGACCGGAGGTTATCCTTCGTGAGTGTGTCGCCCGCTCTTAAATC
Organism: Halobacillus sp. AWM4_238; assembly: GCF_056158265.1. Lineage (NCBI taxonomy): Bacteria > Bacillati > Bacillota > Bacilli > Caryophanales > Bacillaceae > Halobacillus > Halobacillus sp. AWM4_238. The sequence goes on along the minus strand of NZ_JBSWSY010000002.1, from coordinate 3,611,586 downwards.
TTCCGTAATGTATAAGGACCTGCGAAATTTCCCAGATGCCTTTTCACTGGCTGTCACTCCATAACTAACACGCCCCAACGACTGCCATGCACGCTCGGTTTCTAATACGAGGGTGTTCATCTCATACGGTTCCAACGAAAATTCCGAATCCACTCCCCCATCTTTTCGCGCCAAAGTAAAATGTTTTTCTACAACGGTCGCTCCTAGGGCCACGCTCGCAACGGCTACGCCCGTTCCTAACGTGTGATCGGACAAACCCACCTGACAGTTAAAAAGCTCCCGCATATGAGGAATGGTAGTGATATTGGAGTCCTCAGGGGTCGCCGGATAACTGCTCGTGCATTTCAACAGAATAAGCGCTTCCCCTCCTGCGTTACGGAAGGCATCAACCATATCCGCTATCTCTCCAGCTGTTGCCATTCCCGTAGAGATAATAACTGGTTTTCCTGTTTTCGCAACTTTTTGTATTAATGGAAGGTCTGTATTTTCAAAAGATGCAATCTTATAAAGAGGGACCTCCATACTTTCTAAGAAATCTACAGAAGATTCGTCAAAAGGAGTACTGAAACCGATCATCCCAAGCTCTTTACAACGTTTAAAAATTTTTTCATGCCATTCCCATGGCGTATATGCTTCTTTATATAGTTCATAAAGGTTTTTCCCTTTCCATAGACTCTTGGAGTTAGTGATCTGAAAATCTCCTCCTTTGTGGTCCAGGGTCATCGTATCTGCCGTGTAGGTTTGGATTTTTATTGCATCCGCTCCTGCGCCCGCCGCCTTTTCTATAATAGCGAAAGCTCGATCCAACGATTGATTATGATTTCCTGACATCTCTGCGATGATGAACGGAGGATACTTTGGCCCGACCAAACGATCACCTATTTTAATTTCCATCCTCCTGCCCCCTGATTAGTGTTTTTCTTCTCATCTCCCATGTATCTTTAAACAAACCCATCGGAATGACATCAATGAGCTGATCCCCACGTTTAATCTGGTGTATCAACTTCCCTTCTTGGACGAATCCAAGCTTCTGATGATAATTAAAGCTGGCGACGTTGATATCGAGCACCTCGGCACACACCTTCCTTAAGTTGTGGTTCTTGAATATCAAATCCAGTGCTAACATCCCCATAATAGTCCCCGAACCCTTCGGTGAACTTTGGTCTCCTATATAAAATCCCCACTCACAAGTCCCATTTTCGTTATCAATGTTTGTAAAGCGGACTACACCGAGTGGACGTTCTTGATAAATGAAAATATGAAAAGAGGAAGTTGTGTTGTTTTCTTCCTTTTCGAACCATGCTGTATGCTCTTCCCAAGGAATGAAATTGTCATTGTACATATTCTTCCGGATATGTTCAGCATTCCTCCATTTCCAAATAATATGGAGATCTCTTCTTTCTACTGGACGTAACCGATACTTATTCAAATGGACGCCCCCCATCATATACTCAGAAACCCCATATGGTTGGTGATGCTTCATGATTTCTTTAACTGACTGCCTCACTGATTCCAAGTGGTCAGGATGGTCCATTATTTCTTGTAGGCGTTTTGCTATGTGATCTGAATTTACTTCATCACTCTTTCCTAAATAAACAACGGCTCCTTTATGCGTTAAAAGGGAGATGATTTCTGACTGATTTGATGCTGTTTCAATAATTAGAGATGGAAGTTTCATATAGCACCGCTCCCAAACGGAACTCCCGCCGGCACCGATCACCAAATCTGCTTTTTCCATAAACAACGCTATATTCCTTGTTTGAATATGGAGGTCCACCCATTTGTTTTCTCTACAAAATGGAATGATTTCCTTCTGATAGGGATAGGATTGACCAATCACTACGTCCACTTTTGGTTTATTACTCAACCGCGAGACAGCCTTTAATGTTTTCATCGTTTCATTTGTTGGATCACTACCTCCGAAAGAGACAAGTATGTGTCGTATTCTTCCATCCCAGCTGTCTTTTAATGGACCTCTTGATATAAATTCTTCTCTTAAAAGTGTATAAACAGGACCAAGAAGCAAATCCGTCCCTTCAGGAATGAGTCCATCATACCTTTGCTCCATATCCCTGTATAAATTTTGATCAAGAAGTGAGTCACACACATGCGGTCGATTTGCGAGATCATCGATCACCATCAATTTCTGAACATAAGGACTTACCACTTTCCCCCATTTCGCATCCAACAAATAATGATCCATTACAAGCCAATGGACCTGTTTATTTTTTTTTAGTATTTGTATGACTTGGTCTGCATCTTCTTTCCAGATCATTTCATCTCCACCAGGGAGTTCATAGACTGGATATCCTTGTTCCTTGATGTACTCTACAAGATCCCCTTTGAGTCTTTTGCACATGAAAAAAGGTTCCGCTCCTTGTTTACATAGCTGACCAGCGAGGGTTAAGCATCTCATGACGTGTCCCGTTCCCCAAACTGATGAAGCATCTACCCTAAATCCAACCTTCATCAGATGTTCCCTTCATTCGATTCATAGAAATAGGTGACTTTTTTGACAGCACGTATAACATCTGAGACATCATCAAGTGTCATGGCTGGAAATAAGGGGAGACTGATAATTTGCTCATAGATTTCTTCTGCTACTGGGCACAACCCTCTTGTATAACCACGGCCTTTGTAATAAGGCTGCGTGTGGACGGGCATATAATGGACATTCACTCCTATATTCTCCGCACGCAAGGCATCAAAGACCTCTCTCCTCAACCCTTTCAAAGGACCCGACAATCGAATAACGTATAAATGATAAGAAGAGTCCGCGCCTGGTAATTGCTCTGGAATGATCACATGATTCATCTTCTCAAAGGCAGCATTGTAAGTTTTCACATACTCCCTTCGTTTTTCTACAAATGAATTCAATTTCTTTAACTGACTATTACCCAACGCAGCCTGAATATCCGTCATTCGGTAGTTGTAACCTAAAAATTGCATCTCATATTCCCACGGATGACGTTGCTCCAAGAGATTTGCAGGTTCACGAGTGATCCCATGCGTGCGGAAGAGGATCAATTTATCATAATAATTACGATTGTTTGTGACGATAACTCCTCCTTCTCCTGTCGTAATATGTTTGACCGGATGAAAGCTGAACATCGTCATATCACTGAAAAACCCTACTCTCTTCCCTTTATATTCCGCACCAATCGCATGAGCCGCGTCTTCGATAATGACTAGTTTATGCTTGTCAGCAAGCACCTGGATTTCATCGTAATTCGCGGGCTGACCTGTAAAATCTACAGGAATGATTGCTTTCGTTTTAGATGTTACTAATGACTCGATCGAATGAGGATCAATATTATAGGTCTTCGGATCGATGTCTGCGAAAACAGGCTTCCCACCTGAATATAATACACAATTTGCACTAGCAACAAATGTCAGAGGAGTGGTGATTACTTCATCTCCCGGGCCAATACCAGCGGCAAAGCAAGCCGCGTGTAATGCGGCCGTACCATTGGAAAAGGCGACAGCATATGCTGCTCCCACGTAATGAGCCACTCCCTTTTCAAACTCACTGATGGCCGGCCCCGTTGTTATAAAGTCACTTTTCAATGTATCGATGACGGCTTTGATATCTTGGTCATCAATCGACTGCTTCCCATAAGGAAGCAGTGAATCACGTACTGGATCTCCTCCAAAAATGGCTAACTTTTCTTCCACATTGTTAAACCCCTTTAAATTAAATTTGTGGTGTTTATCCATTCTTTCGTTTTGTTAATTCCTTCTTCTAATGATGTAGAAGGCTCCCATCCTAATAAACGTTTAGCCTTCCTAGAGTCACACAGAAGTTTAGGAATTTCACTTTGAGGATGAATGTGTTCCACATGTGTGATGAGGCTAGGGTCACCAGCAATCAATTCAGCCAAGTCATTAATCCTGATATCGCTTCCTAATCCCGCGTTCACAATTTCACCGTTCACTTCATCTCTGTATCCTGCCTGCACAACAAAACTCGCACAATCTTCTACATACAAAAGGTCTCGCGTCTGCTTCCCATCTCCGTATATTTGTAAAGGGAGTCCATTCAACTTGTTTTTAATAAAAATCGCCACGACCCCCCCCTCACCACCCGTCTTTTGAAAAGGACCATACGTATTGAAAGGTCGAATAACCGTCACTGGTAATCCATATGCATAATAGTAGGACAAAACCATATTTTCAGCTGCTATTTTAGCGCCTGCGTAAGGTGAAGCAGGTTTAATTGGGTCTTTCTCACAAATTCCTTCATCATCCTCTGCCCGGTCATAAACCATACACGTGCTCATGAATACCATTTTCACATGATGCTTCCTGCATTGTTCCAGCAAAGAGAACGTCCCGATGGTATCGTTATTGAAGGTCGTCTGTGGGTCATCAATGCTGTCTTGAACATTGATGCTTGCTGCTAAGTGGTAACATAGATCAATCCCAGGGTGAAAAAGACTCTCGACCGTTTTCTCATCCTTAATATCGCCATGGATAAACGCCTTGAAATTTTTGTGAACGAGAAGTTCCTCAATATTCTCAATTCTTCCGTTGGATAAATCATCAAGCACCCATACTTTGTGTTGCTCATCTAGTAATTTCTTCACAACCCATCGTCCTATAAACCCGGCTCCCCCTGTCACTAATATATTCACGGACACACCCCTCTCTTATATTCACCATGTATATTTATTCGATGGAACCATTATTCTTGCATGTACTTCATCACAACTGTTTTTAAAAAAGTGCACTCAACCTCTCTATCCAAGTTCCCTGGTTATTTAGAGCGGTCGAAATGAATACTTTCGCTGTTTGATCAGCATAGGCTTTCACCTTATTTTCCAAAAAATATACGTAGAATACTTTGCTGATTTTTTTGGGTCTTCTTGAACAAGATCACCCATTCGGAGAAAAAACCAGAATATCCCCCAAAAGGATGACCGAGGATAAACTACTGCCTTTCCAGCAATCATTGCTTCAAGAGCAACCGTTAAAAAATAAGTCACGACCACATCACTCTTATGAATAAGATCATGAAATTTGCGGCCTGGGGACATAAAGAGGTTGGAGTGGGCTTTAGTCAGTGGATGAAACTTATGGTTGGGGAAATTTTCGAGCACAATATTGATGTGTTGGTTTACCGTAATTTTCTTCAGAAACTGATCCCAGCTTGTATAGTTCGCATGACCCCTTGCAATAAGAAGGACATACTTCTTTTTATGATCGAGACCGAACTGTTTTTCTAACTCCTGCCTGGAAAGGGTTGGGGGATTTCAGATTAAATCAAACCTCGGATGCCCTATGATTTCTGACTTTTTTTCTTTAGCTCCTGAATCCTTATACCAGTCCACCTCAAACTGTCCATATACCGCATCAATATCTTCAACTTTAGGTAGATAACCAATTTCTCCAGATATGATTCCATGCTGCATACAAATCGTTGGAATTCCGTTTTAACAGGCGCCATTACCAGCGTTCGGCTTTCTGGATAATCGATAGAGGCGACTACAATCACCGATACCTTGACCCTTTTTAGTAAATTAGTGGATTCATTGTACGGTTAATGATTTTCATCACTTGAATGAGAAACCTGTACTTAAACGTCTCATCGCTGTACATCGGATGACTATGGAAGCTTGTATAATCTGTTTCACTTTTTTGCTTCGTCACCTTAATCGCTTCCGAAGCATCTTCCCTGTACGCACTGAAATTCTGATAGTTGAAACCTTTTTACTTGAGGAAACGATTCTTCTCTTTTTTCATCCCTTTCTCTTCTAAGATCAAGATGTTCTTTGTATATAAATGATGAGGATGGGAGTTCCCCAGGAATACGAAGCAAATCATAAGCATCATTAAGAACGCCCCCCCCCTTTTGCCATGTCTCCTGATGCTCACCCTTGAAGGTATTGAATCTCGTTTGAATAGACATGAGGTCGATCTGTTTGTTTCTTAATGTCTTTGTAAAAGATGCTGAATGCAATTTTGCTATCAAATCTTCATTGTCACGAATCAAACTTCGATAATGGCACAAATACACAATAGGATACTCCAATCAAATCACTAAAACCATTATCAAGGTACAGTCCCCAATAGTTATTAGTGAATACGGCCATTCTCCTCACATCCTTTCTTATATTAATTTCTGACTTTTCATTAATTCAAATAAATCCTCAGATGTTATAGGTGACAATCCAGAGGAGCTATACGTTCCAGGGATTGCCTTTATAGCATTTTTGTAGAATACATCTTTTCTTAAAAAATATGGAATGACGTACATGTCTGGCATCTCCCAAGCTGTCAGTGACTCCTCATGCGTCATCAATTCTTCGTACATTTTTTCCCCTGGTCGCAGTCCTATTTCTTCTATTCCGATATCTTCCAAATTCAGATTGTTTCGCTTGCATGTTTCTTGAATGACCAACTTTGCCAGATCCTCTAGCGAGACAATCGGCATTTTAAGGACAAAAACTTCACCACCCTGTGCTTCTTGCAACGCTTTTATAGTTAATGTAGTCGCCTGATCCAATGTCATCATGAACCTTGTCATAGAAGAGTCCGTTAATGTGATTTTTCCTTGTTCAAGAATCTGATTTTTGAATAGAGGGATAACAGAACCACGTGAACCCATGACGTTACCAAACCTTACACTTGCAAAAACTGTCTGCCCCTCGCCCTTGCTATATTCAGCTGATGTAAATAAACGCTCAGCTGTAAGTTTTGTGGCCCCATAAGCATTTGTAGGTGAGATTGCTTTATCGGTACTTGTAAAAACAACCTTATTCACCTCTTGAGCCAATGCTGCCCGTACTACGTTATTTGTACCATGAATATTTGTCAGTACTGCTTCATAAGGGTTGTATTCACAGGAAGGAACATGCTTCATTGCGGCCAAATGAAAGACGTAATCAACGCCTTGCATTGCTGTATGAACCCGCTCATAATCACGCACATCTCCAATTAAGTAACGAATATCATTCCGATTTCCTAATTGATTTTGAAGCTCATGTTGTTTATGTTCGTCTCTACTGAACACTCGGACAACATGCGGAGCATCTTTAAGAATCCTTTGAACAATACTTCTACCAATGGTCCCCGTCCCTCCAATGACTAAAATTTTCTTATCCTTGAAAAACAATAGTATCTTCCCCTTTTCACACTTTAGTCCGTGATTTTGTTAAATAACTATGCGTATTATGCAATCTATCCACAACTCTGATTACTATATATATTCGAACCCTAAGATTAGGTGCTAATAATAGATTAGTACCTAAGACCAAATGTGAAAGGGAAATAAAAGCCTATTTCAACTTGCAATAAAAACTTCTAGCCCAAGGTTTCCCGGCATACATCCACACTTCAAATAAAAAAACGTTAACCCATTTTCCGCTTAGGAGCGAATTTTCTGGATCAACGCTTTCAACAATAGAGTGGACGAAAGACTCTCCGGTATATAAAAGGACTCCCTTATATCATTTGTAGGTATTCTCGTTTGATTTCCTCCATTAATATATGTGACCACATCATCAACAAGCTCTCCCACGTCCAGGTATTGTTTCACAGGTAATTTAGAAAAGTAATCGGTGAGACCTGCCTGATTGAGTTTCCAGACAAATGTTCTCTTTCCAGCTAAAAGCGCTTCAAGAACGACGGTGGACTGATAACTGATCACCGCATCACTGTAAATAAGTAAGTCATATAGATTTATACGGGTCACGATGTGTACTCGTGGATGCTCTGCATATACACGATAAGCTTTGCTTCCCTTTTGGACTTTAATCATGAGGTCCATTTCGGGGAGCTTCATTAATAAATCCTCTACCATCTTGAGGTTGTTTAATTTATCTGTATGATGATCAACCATCAATAACTTTTTCCGCTTGCGATCCGTCTGTATGCGCTTATTAAAAAGGGATGGATTCAGGGATCTTTTTTTAGTTATCCCATCAAACCGAGGATGACCTATGATAGGAAGGTAATGAGCTTCGACACCTGTAGACTGGAAAAAATCCTGCTCGTATAATCCATACACCCCTTGATATAACGCTATCTTGGGTAAATAGCCGAAAGAAGAGACAATAGCCCCATGTTGAAGGCAGACCGTAGGGATCCCCTTCAAACGAGCGGTCAACACTAAACTCCTTGTGTCGAGACTATTAGTTTCACCAATAATGAGAAGAGAGACATCTGTACTTTCAAAAAAATGCTCCGCTGCATTCATGTACATCAAATACTTCGAAATTTGATTTTTTACTTCGTTATGAATATTCCTTTTGCCAAACAATGGGTGTGAATCAAAATGGGTAGCTATTGCGTTAAAAGATTTCTCAACCTTTCGCACAGCATCTTCTCCACTCGCTGTGTACCCCTTCAATCCAATCATTTTCATTCCTTTGACTGGAAATATCCTTACATTTGTCACATCTGGTTTCAGAAGAACGGATTCTTCTAAAGGGACAAGCAATGGATACGCAGTGGAAGGAATTCTAAGCTGCTTATCATAAAAAACAACCTTCCCAGATGGGTTCTTCAGGTCGTAATTAGGAAGATACTCATCTACCCGCTTCTGAACCCTTCGCCCTGCATGAATGTAAGATGGATGAAGGAGACTATTTTCCAGTTCAGTCCTATCCTTAAGTAAACTGTAAAAATGAATGCCAAAGGCCAGTGGATGCCCTTTGTACGTCCACTCTTTAAAACCATCTAAAAAATCAATAAACAACCCCCAGTAGTTCTGCTCAAAATAATTCATTAACTATCACCTGGAGAGAGCAAGTATAAGCGGTCAGCAAGTAAAGTTACCTCTATTGGCTGCTCTCCGCCATCCACCTGATCTACTTGATAAAAAAAATCTCTTATTTCTTTTTCTGTTAGAGAAGGAAACAAATGACGAACTTTTTTACGGCGATCCCTTGAAAACCTATGTTTTATCATTAAGACCCCGCTTCCGCCCCCAAGGCCTACCGCTTCCATGTAATCAAGAATTTGTTCATAAGCATACTTGGATTCTGAAGAGTAAGTGTAGTACTCTGATAATACCGTTGAAAGGTGCTTATGTACCGAACCCTTCCTGCTCTGTATATTCCACAGTTGATTCTTTAAACCCTCCACACAATCTACCCTTATACTTACATCCTGAGTGATCGTTACATCGAAGTCATTGGAACAAAACGGTTCATAGGAAAAAACAGGAAGGTCAAGAAGATAAGCCTCCAACCCTGTCGTACAGCCATTGTGTATTAATGCTTCCGCTCCCAACAACCAATGGACAACAGCCCCTTCGCTTTTCACTATGACGTTCGGGCATCCTCTCAAATCTTCCGTATAGCTTTCTTTACGTTCGGCAGGATGAGGCCTGATTATAAAAGTATAATCAGTTCCTGCTGCACTGACCTGTTTGATCATGTCAATAAACTCCCAATAGAGTTTGCGAATATACTCACCATGAGCATTAAGGCTGTACTCTTTTTTTCCTTTTATCGTGTTATATAAAGTAAATCGGGTATTTATAAGTACGTAAGGCCCGTACTTTTTACATAACTTCTCTGCTTCATTACGATATACTTCTCGATACTTCGAAGTAAGTAAATCAAAGCGGGGATTCCCTGTTGACAAGCATTTTCCTCTCATTTCAGGATAGGCATCCTCAATCATATTCTGTTGGTGTTTCCCCCAACAAAATACAACATCAAAATAAGGCATAAGCTTACGGTCCATCCTTGTACGCAAATAAACCTTTGGATCGGTATAAATCAACCCTTCTTCATCGAGAATCAATACGAAATGATTAGAGGCTTTAGCAGCAGTTATGACACGTTTCATGTAACTCCGTTGATACCCCTTAGCTAGAAAAAAACCAGCGGGATAGACCTGAGCAGCCTCTTCCACTTTACTGTGTTCACCAATGATGACTTGTTCCCCTTTGGAGAGTGCATGATAAGCGAGCAGTAGCTTTCCATGAAGCTCCCTCGATTTGATCTCGACAGGCAAGTACAGCATTCTCCTCCCTCTCTTTCCCTATTAGATTAGGACACTTCCACTCTGGAGAAGATAGTGATGGAGAGAACCCTCACGTTCCTCGCTACTCTATTCTTTAGTCTCTTTCTGTATGAGTGCCATCAGCTTTCCCCCGAAGGTTGTTCCGTTAGAATAGTCATAAGAAAGAAAATTCTTCCTCTTAGATTCGAACTTCTTTTTGAAGGTCTGATCATTGAAGGACCGGTGCACAATATCGGCCAGGTCCGAAGGGTTCCTAGATCATTTGACCAGACTGTCAACTGTCATAATAACCTGAATACGTAGGGGGATGCGTAGACATGAGGAAAAAAAAGTTTTCCGGCAATCATCACTTCAAGCCCGACAATGGAAAGATAAGCAACTACGTCATCCACATTTGGTAAGTCCGTATATAAATGATAGTTTTTCGATGAAACAGCAAAAGTGTAGTTTTCTGTTAATGGAAGAGGTGTACGAGATGTAAAATCTTTAATAATTACATTATAGTCACCCAACTGATTTAGGGCAGTCAATAATTTGCGCCAATAACTCATATACATAATTCCTCGAACGATGAGAAGTGTAGTCCTCTTCTTTACGTTGAAGCTTAGGTTTTCTAGTACTTGTTTCCTTGTCACCCTTAAGTTTTAATAATTAAATCAAAACGTGGATGACCAACAATTCGTACGTATTCATCAAAAACTCCAAACCCATAAACCAATCCACTTCGAACTGACCATAAACGGCATCGACATCCGCTACTTTCCGCATATAAACATTCTCGCTTCCTATGATTCCATGCTGCATACAAATTGTTGGAATATTATGTTTGGCTGCAACAAATGCCAATGTTCTGCTCTATTAATAATGAGTGGAGGAAAAACATTACATTAAAGAATGGCATCTATCTTATCATCAATGGATTCATCATGATCAATTAGATAAGATGCAGGAAGTCCTTCGGCTGTCTTCTGAATTTCTGATATTTAGGCACTGTTCTTACCTCGAACATCACGAATAAAAAATGTCTGATTAGGTTTGAAATATTTTATAGTGATCTCACTTGGAAAACGAAACAGATTCGCCGCATTATAAAGGGCTACTTTTCCATACTCTTTTCGAGATACTTTTTTATTGACATGAAGTGTCTTGAAGTCTGTGAAAAGCTGATGGAAAGAATTTTCATCATTGACTTGGCTGGATAAGTGATTGATGAAGGAATCAGAATATAGTTTTTTTAAGTTCATCATTATATGTGAACAAACTCCTAAGAATTCCAAAAAAGGGACCAGAAATTTCTTTCAAATGTATCCTGGACTTCCCCGTTATAATTTAATAGAATCGATAAAAGCTCTTAATTTAGCACTACTGGTTCCAGGCTGATGAGGGTAATGGGTCGATAAGAAATTCTTCTTTCGCTTTTCCCAATTATTATTACTTGGCGCGTTCATTACGGCAAGCATGTGATCGACAAGAACACTTGGATCATCATGTATATACATGGATAGTTCATCGTAATAATTAGTCATACTTGACCTAAACCCCTTCAACCTCCACATATAAATGTGTTTCCCTGCTAACATCGCTTCAAGAGCGATGGTCGATTCATAGCTGATTACAGCATCGACATTCTTCAATAAGTCGTATAGGTGAAGATCATCCGCAAACCTCAAATTTGAAAATTCCTTAGCTAATTCAATCGTTTGGGCAGATTTACGCTGCCTTCCGTTTCTCTGTTTAATGATAATATTCACACTTCCTAGTTCATCCAAATACTTTAGCACCGCTCTTATAAATTCCGTCTCGATATGATGAATCACAACTAGCACATTCTTCTTACTCTTATTCAAATTAAAATGAGAATGAAGGGCGCTCCGACTTAGAGCTGACCTTTTGACTAATTCATCAAACCTTGGATGACCAATGGATTGAAGTCCAATCTCATGAATCCCTTTACTTTGAAACCATTGAATATCCCACGACCCATATACCGCTTGATAAGTGGAAACTTTTGGTAAATACCCAAACTCAAGCATAACAATGCCATGCTGAAGACAGAGAGAGGGAATTCCTTTTGAAGATGCAATAAGAGTAAGAATTCTCGTATCACTACTATTCGTAGTACCTGTTACGAGACAGGAAATTGCGTTCTGCTCAAAAAAATTTTTAGCTGCGACAATTTGCTTCATGATCCCCGGAACCTGTTTAATAAAGGTTTCGCGGAAGGCTTTATTTTTGTAGATTGGATGAACCGGAGCATTCTCGAAATATTTCTCTGCTTTTCTCTGATAAGCTTTAATTGTATTGACATGAATACTCTTATATTTTTCTAAACTGTCTATAGGGATTTTACCCCCTACAGAGGAACCATATGCACTCGTTTTCCGCTTCAAAACAAGGGAATCAAAAGGACTGAAGTTCTCCTTCATAAGCTGATCAGGAAATCGCAGGACGTTATCGTAAAAAACGACCTTTCCTTCTCCTTTTACCTTCCCTCTAGACTTCTCAGCTATTTTATTGAAGGTAGAAAAATGAATATCGAATAAAGACTGCAGATGTTTCTCATTCGTAATTTTCGTATTTAATAAGGTTGACTTACTCTCGAGCCTCTCCAAAAGAACATCATTCTCATTGACCAATAAAAAATAAGGACAAACTAATGGTAGCGGTATCCCCAAGTATGACAACTTTTTAAATTCATTGATAAAGTCCAAATAAGATGCCCAGTAATTATTGACAAAGGTATTCATACCTTCACTCCTTACGCCCATTTCGTTTATCTAATATACCAGATTGATAATTACTGAACTATTTTATGTAAAAACATTCAGAAAAATTATTCATTTATAAAAGCCTTACACCTATATTTAAATGCATGGCAGTGTTAAATTGGACGGGGAGGGTGGGAGCTTCTACATTAATTGTGGAAACGCCTTGAACAGTAGAATGCATCCTGGACTTACTGGAGGTGATAAAAGAAGCACGAAGAACAGAGCGATTCGATGTTGACTTAAAGTACATCACTAAAAGATACTAGTTTTATTAGAACTCAGTCTTTCAATGGCCTTGAATAAATTCATAAACCTCAACGTACTCCCGAAAAAAATGGAGTCATCCCTTACGCCCAATGCACTTGTCAATTACCTCTCATTAGATGCCTTGTCTAATAAGAGGTTGTTACGAACATCAAACCTAAAATTTGAAAAACCTAAATAAGAAACCGAAGGTCATTACCCTCGGTTTATATTCCTTGTTCATATTCTTTTTCTATCGTCTTCGTACTTCTAACCGTATCAATCGGACGTACATAATTCTCGATTTCTTCACGCTTCGGCTCAAGCTTCGGCGGCAGAGATAACTTTTCACCAAGGGTTTCATAAGGTTCATCTCCCATGAAGCCTGGTCCGTCCGTAGCCCACTCAAACAGGATTTGCGGGTGAACCTTTGCATATAAAGATCCGAAGTAGTGGCGATTGACAAACCCTGAATTCCTTAAGCCGAACTTCGATAGACGCTCAATCCATTCATCCAATGCATCCTTGTCTTCCACACGGAAAGCCGCATGGTGAACGGTTCCATATCCTTGGCGTGCAGGTGGAAGAATCGCGTTATATTCTACGATGACAGAAGCACCGTTTCCGCCTTCCCCCACTTCAAATAAGGTGAACGCTCCATCTTCATCCACTTCCTTGAAGTTCATGACTTTCTCAAGCATTTCTTTGAAGTATTTCTTATCATCGACTCTAACGTATAAAGGCCCAAGGCCCGTGATCGCGTATTCCAACGGTACAGGCCCCTGCTGCCATGGGATGCCTGGGGCTACTCCTTTGTCCTTTTCATCCGATACAAGCTCATAGGCTTGATCATCAAAATCGACGAACGGCAGCACCTTTTTGCCGAACCGTTCCTGTATTCCTTTATGATTCACTTCCAAACGGTCGAACCGCTTCACCCAGTAGTCCAAAGCCTCATTACTAGGCACGCGGAAAGATGTTTTCGCGATCTCATTCGTTCCGTGGGAGCCTTTCGGAATGCCTGGAAAGTCAAAGAAAGTCATATCTGTACCCGGGTTTCCCTCATCATCTGCGAAAAATAAATGATACGTTTCAATATCATCCTGGTTGACCGTCTTTTTCACGAGACGCATCCCAAGGACATAAGTGAAAAATTCATAATTCTTCTCTGCACTGCTTGTTATGGCGGTTACATGGTGAATGCCTTTCAATTCATTCATTCAATTTCCTCCCATATATATCATCATTTCGTAATTATCTCAGTTTCAAGATAAATATAATACATCTACACTTCCATGTCAATTTATTGTGTTTACGCAAAGGGCTTTCATCCCACATAACTTTTTATTACATTTAATTATGGAGGCGAAAACAATAGAGTGTTCGTCAGCCTCTCAAACACTTTCCACTTGAGAAATAAGTTAGTTCAGGAAGTTTATTACGTCTAAAGTATGAGGGGATATGAAACCTGATCCTGATTATTTCCAATCCATTCCTATGTATTCTAATCCCAAGGAGGGCTCTATATGAATAGAAAACACGCTCTGGTAATCGGTGGTACAGGAATGTTGAGAGATGTATCGCTCCGGCTTGTGGATCAAGGTTTTGTCGTTTCTGTAATTGGGAGAAGCAAACATAAACATGAAGACATGAGATCAAAATGTCCTCACCCAAAGCTCATCCACCCTTTAACATTGGATTACTATGACCATGCAAAACTTGAAGAGGAGATTAGAAACGCGATTGAAGAATATGGCCCTATTTCCCTTGTCGTGAGTTGGACTCCTTCGCTCCCATCATTGGAATTGGTTAGTATGATTGTTTCTGAACAAAGCCAACAATGGAATCTGTATCAAGTGAAAGGAAGCAGGAGATACTTTGAATCCTGCACGCTAAAACTCCCATCCAACTGTATGCATAGAAGCATTTATTTAGGTTTTGTCATCATGGACGATGGTTCAAGGTGGTTAACAAACGAAGAGATATCCAATGGGGTTATGACTAGTGTGGAAAATGATCGAAGATATTCAGTCATAGAAAAAGGCCTCTCCACTTAGGGAGAGGCCTTTTCATTTATTGCGCTGTACTTACATCATCCATACCATCCTGATTTCCTATCTGCCATGTACCTAATCGACGAGAGTCTCCTCCTCCGTACATTTGGAGGACATCCCCGTTCCTGCGGATGCCAAGTCCCTGAATACCGCCGTAAAAGACAGGTGAATCATGTTCGATAACAGAATAGCCTTTCAAATCCCTTAGCCGGGCGATGGGCTGCTGTTCAATCAAGTTCTCGACGTGAACGACATTATCTTCTGTGTAAAAACGACTTCTGCTGATGGCTCCCTGTAGCGTTAATTGCTCTCCAGTATCTTGGTTTATTCCATATTCATACTGGATCAGTGTTTGAATCAGCATCGCCGGAATTCTCTTTCCACCAGGAGAACCGATACCGAGGACTGCTTTTCCGTCTTTAGCGAAGATCATCGGCGAAACGAAGGAACGTGGACGTTTCCCTGGTTCATAAGCGTTCATAGAATCTTCCGCTGTATCGAAATTGTTCATTTGGTGATTTAAAAAGAACCCATCGATGTATAAGCCTGAGCCAAAGAACTTTCCAAGTGAGTTGGTCGCGGAAACCATCATCCCGTCCTTATCAACGACGACAAAGTGGGTGGTGTTCCGGTGGTCGGCTTTCTCACCAGGCGCGGTGTACAGATCCACAGAACTTGTCAGTGTAGGACCTCCGACAGAAAATTCCTCTTCAAACAACTGTTTTGTATACTCTGTTGAAGTCAATTTCTCCTGCTCTACTTCCTCAAAGGCAGGGTCGCCCAGGGTGTAGACTCGATCTGTATAAACCTTGTCGACAATCTTGTTTACCAGATGAATATAGATATCCTCATATTGTTGATCGTTTACGATTTGTTCCAGACTCTCTGGAAGGTTGCCATCCAGAAAGGCAGGCCAGCCGCCTCCAGGTAAGGCATATTCTTTTTTCAGTACTTCATCCAGATTCGCTTCCAAAAGTTCCAGCATTTTCAATGCCTGGATGACGATGATTCCGGAAGTTGGCGAGGATCCGGCATACAAAGTTTGGCCTTTGAATTCACCTTTTGGTGCAGGGCGTTTACCGACTTCATAGGCTTCCAGGTCTCCAGGTTGAAAACCAAGCTGACTTGTAAGAGAGTCAGCAACCTCCCCTTCATAAAAAGATTCCGCCCCTTCCTGCTGCAGTTTCTTCAACGTCTCGGCAAGCTCTGCTTGAACAAGGGTATCGTTGATCTGCAATGGACGATCTTGAGGATAAAACATGTTGTAAACGGCCGGGTCTTCATTTCCTGACTGAATGAAACGTCTGGAATTTTGAAGCTGTTCATTGAAGATTCGTCCGACTTTGATACCTTCTTCACTGTGGGTGACGGCATCTTCGAGCAGCTCCTTCCACTCCATTTCATTCCCGTAATCGTTATAGACTTCTCCCATCCCTTTCACAAACCCAGGCACAGCAATTCCTCTCTGTGGACGCGCCCCGCTGACAGGAGCCGCTTCGCGGTAATCGTACGTGATTGCTCCTTCGTCCGGCTCGTGGACAATCATTTGTCCACCCCCGCCGATCCCGGAGCCATAAGGTTCAACGACATTCAATACAAAGGAAACGGCTATTGCTGCTTCTGCAGCATTGCCTCCCTCATTAAGCACCTTCATCCCTGCTTCAACAGCGAGGGGGTGCACTGCACTGACACCATAAACAAACGCTTCTTCCTCTGAAGAAGTATCTACTTCTACCGTTTCCTCACGACCTTGGACTTCATAAGGCTCACGGAACTGGTCGAATTCTTCTTCAAAATAAACATTCCATCCAACTAAGCCGACAAAAATAATGCCGGCTAGTATATAGGTCACTTTTAAATCACTCAAACCCCTGGACCTCCTATCCTTCAATAACGCCGGCTTTTTTCAAGTCGACAACGAGTCTACCGTCTTCCATCCGCCATAGTTCATCGTCCAGTTCCTTCCTAAGCGTACGGAAAATACGGTAATCACGGAACGGCTTCAAAATTCCATCTGTCTCTCTCGGTCTCGTATCGGATATTTGCATTGGTACGAAGGAAAGCTCCGCCCCTCCACCCTGAAGAAAATCAAGTTGGGCGAGCGTGGAGTCTTTCGTACGCGACCATCCCTGGTCGAAGACGAAATTCCCTAGGCTGTTCATGACAATCGAAGTCTTATCTTCACTTTGCGGATCATCCGGGTCCTTCTCGATATGTACACGAGTGATAGGCTCAAGCACGTGAGAGTGGTGGCCGATGATGACATCCGCTCCCATATCAGTCATCAAATACGCAAGCGTCTCCTGAGTATCATTGGAACCAACCTGGTATTCATCTCCCCAGTGGGTATGGACCATGACGACGTCTGCCTGTTCTTTCGCCTCACGGATACGGCTTTGAAGCACGCCAAGACCAGCATTCGTCAAGACTCCACCAACATATTCACTGGCGCTGTACCCTTGGACGAAGACATCCGTGAATCCTAGAATCGCAATGTTTCTTCCATTGGCATCAAAATAGTGAATTTCACCGGCATCTGTCATCGTTTCTTCTTCATCGAACATTTCTTCAGCAGGATCCAGTGCACGGCCAATCCCTATCAGATCAAGGTCAACTTTTTCCATATGCTTGAGGGTTTCTTCTAATGATAGATTTCCATAGTCCATGATATGGTTGTTTGCGAGATTGACAGAGTCAAAACCAGCATCCACCAGCGCCTCTTCGGCCCCCTTTTCAGCATACAAATGGATGGCCTTATTCCGCAGTTCAAAATCTTCCATAACCGTCTCTATTTCAGGGTTCTTTGCATCGATAACCGGGTTCTCAAAGTTCCCTGTGACATAATCGGACTCTTCAAAGTATGGGGTCACATAATCAAAAACACGGCCTATCGGTTCTCCACTTCTGACAGCCGCATCACGGACGTGACGACCGAGCATCATATCCCCAACCATTGAAATCCTGAATTCCACATCATCCGGACGTGTATCTTCCGGCATCTCCGGCTTATCGATCCATTGATGACCGAAGAAAGGCACCGCTAATAAAGCTGCGAGCACCATGGAATGGAAAGGTGCCTGCTTTTTATGCTTCTTCGTCCATACTTTCATCTTATATTTAAGATCTTTTTCCATTGGAAAATCTCCTCTAAATCAAATGGTATGCCGTAATCAATACAAAAGTTGCGAACGCAATGAGGAACGTGGCACTAAATGTAGGCAGTACCCCTTGCTTTTGTATTGAGTTTGCGATCAATCCGGGAACAATGACTCCAATTCCCCTTAATTCCATAACAGGAAAAGGAGTGAGAGGATATAAATAATCCATAGACATTTTCATCAACACACCTACGGTCAGCATAGCCGCAAATTTACGCCGGCCGTAAAGAACCGTGAATCTTGCGAGTACTTGAGAAACGAGTAAATATGTGACTAAACTGATCAATCCAACAGCTAATACGTACATGACTTGGTCGAATATCAATGCTATGTAGCCCGGGACAACCAGACCCGCGGGCACGATTCCTGTTTTCTCTGCATACAGCAAACTTAGTAAGACACCAATAACAATCGCAATATATAAATCTGTACCGAACACGTGGACTCCAACTCCCTACCATTATTTGTTCGTCTGCAAAACTTTACGAGAAAATGAACGACTCTCTTCCGCGTCTTCAATGACATCCCAACCTGTTTCTTCTCGTGGAGAAGGACGGAATTCAAGTTCCTCAACAGCCGCTGCCACTTTCTCACCAGCTCCGACGATATTTCCGATTCCGTATATGACACTATCATCCGGAAGCTCTTTTAAGTGATCGACGATAACCTCTGTCGTTGCTTTTTCCAAGTTTATAAGATTGAGAGGCCTGATTTTACCTTCTTCATAGGCTTTCGTAATCGGCCACACACTTTCTCCCATAACAATCAACCGCTCCATTTCAATATGGGGCAGCACATTTTCAGCGAAATCAATCGTCCGCTCTACGCGGTCACTGCGGCAGCTCATAACGACCGTACGCTCTTGATCGGGGTATCCTAATTGTTGAATTCTTTCCCAAATGTTCAACGTTGACGTCGTATCATTCGCAGCAAAACCGTTGAAAAAGTACTTCGGTGCTTCCTCTCTACCGAAACGGTGGACGCGCATTGCTCCTGGATCGACAGGTGCCTGCAGCATCCCTTCGAGCGCGACTTCACGATCGATATCCAGAATTTCAGCCACCGCCATCGCAAGGGCTGCATTTTGAGGGAAAATCATGAACGGGAACTTTTGTAAGTATGCTTCATCAATCCAGCTTTCATCGGCAACGACGACTTTCGAATTTTTCCTGCGTGCGATTTTCTCAAAATACTTCTGATAGGGCGTTTCCGGTATGATGACATAGCCGTTGTCCGGAATGGTTGAACTGAAGGCTTCCGCAATATCATCAAGGGTCGGGCCCATCACATCCATATGGTCTTCTATGACATTGGCGATAATGGTGATGTTCGCCTTCACCAGCCGCTCCTGGAAAACCTTCTGATATTCAGGGTTCACCGCCATACATTCACTCACAAAGGCGTCTGCCCGTCTTTTCACCACTTTTTCCGTGATTTTCATTTGCTCATTTATATTCGGGCCTTGCAGACCACGGATGATCGGCTCTTCATCATCCTTATCCCAATAAAACATTCGCGCTGAAGTCCCTGTCGTTTTTCCGACCACTTTCCGACCGTCCTGTTTCAAAATTCCCATAACAAGACGAGTGACCGTCGATTTCCCACGGATTCCGTTTACGAGAATCCTAGTAGGGATTTTTTTCAGACGACGATCAAGCTTATATTTCTCCCAAAGACCTACAACGAGCACAAAAACAAAGAAGATCATCAGGTACGCTAACTCATCCACTAACTTTCACATCCTTATCTAGTTCCAAAGATACCACGAACTCACTCTCCCTAAAACTAACAGATTATTACAACCTACGCCACCACTCGGCATAAGTCCTAGTAGTCTACCATACCCTAATGACGAGATTATAATTAAAATTTGCAAAGATATTTTAAAAATTTCCATCTTCATAACTTTCGTCCAAGGATCTCTTTTTATGACATCTTCTAGAAAATATTTGAGTACCCCCTTATATATTTTTGTTATACAAAAAAAGTTCTGCTTCAAAAAGAAACAGAACTTAGGACAAATTCCACCCTTATCCTTACTTAAGGGTTTGAAAAACTTTCTTCACTTTCGGCACAACCTCATGACTGCCCCCTTCGACATCTTCAATCATCATCGAAATCATCAGATTCTGCTTGTCTGTATCCCACGCAATGAACCATCCATTCTCCTGTCCATCCTCATCCTGGGATTGTTTCAATTCGGCCGTCCCCGTTTTACCAGCCAGACTCAACCCTTCTACGTCAGGTTTATGAGCCGTCCCATCCGGATCATCGACAACCGCTTTTAAATCATCTCTTATAACGGAAGCCGTCTCTTCACTCATTACGTTCTCATGCCATACTTGACTCTCTTCATCAGAGGAAATCAGCCTTGGCTTCATAACATCCCCTCCTGTCACGAATGGCGTATAAGTAAGCGCTAAGTGAAGACTGCTCATTTGAATTTCTCCCTGACCAAAACCAGTGTCTCCGAGTAACGCATCCCGGTTAAATGTTTCTTCGTTCAACAACGAGGAATTCTCGATTGGGAATGGAAATGGAAGATCCTCCCCAAATCCGAACTCCCGGGATTCTTCCAGGAATGTTTCCCCACCGATTTCAAGGGCTTTTCGAGCAAAGTAAATGTTGTCAGAAAGGACGAGTGCATCTTTTAGGTTGACTTGTTCATCTTCAGCCGCCCCTGGCACTCTTGTCACTGTGTATCCGTTCTGGTCAAAAGTCGTTCCAGTGATGGATAGTTCTTCTTCTGGTGAAATGACCCCTTGTTCAAGGCCAATAGCTGCTGTGATCGGCTTAAATGTCGAGCCGGGTGAGTAGGTACGATTGAATTTGTTCAAGGTCGACTTTTCGTCGCGATTTAGGACAATCGCATTTGGATCATAAGCAGGGGCGCTGACGAGAGCCAGGACATCACCTGTCATCGGGTTTACAGCAGAAGCTGCGCCTGATCCTTCAGACAATTTTTCATGAAGGGATTTCTGCACTTCTGATGATATCGTCAAGTTGAAATCTTTTCCGTCTTTAGCTGTAGTTTCAGCCAACACTTCTTTTGTTTCTCCCGCCTCCGTCTGGATGACGATTCTACCACCTTCCTCGCCTCTCAATTGATCTTCAAGAACACTTTCAAGCCCCGTTTTCCCCAGTTGATCTGAAGCTGTATACCCTTCGTCTTTCAACTCTTCAAGTTCCTCCGCTTGAATCGGACCTACGTACCCAATTAAATGAGCAGCCGCTTCTCCTAAAGGGTAGCTCCTTGCCTCTTGATCAACTTGGAATTTTACTCCACGGGGTAGTTCATCATCCTTCAGTGCCTCAATCGTATCTTGGTCACTTTCAGCTACAGCCCCCACAGGTACGAACGTATCTGCCTTAACCCAGGATTGATTCAACTGTTGGTCAATGTCCTCTACGGTTGTATCCAATATTTCAGCGACCGCCTTTTTCAGTGTTTCTGTCTCCTCTTCCGTATGCTCCTGCATCCAGCCGGGTACGAGACCAACCTCAAGGACGCCTCCATTGACAGCCAATGGGCTCCCATTTGCATCAAACATTTCACCACGCTCAGGATCTAGCGTCCATGCTCTTACCTCGTCTCCTTCTTGCATTTGCGGAAAAATCATTGAAGAGTTCCACTGCACAGCCCAGCGATTACTCTCCTCTCCTTCTTCATAGACGAGTGTTGCCGCGTGGGAAAACTCAATCGGACCTCCTAACGAATCCAGCGCACCTGTAAATTCAAAAGAAGGCGTATCTTCTGTTTCATACTCTTGTTCTTCTTCAGGAAGTTCGTATGTAAACGATAGATTTGCCATGTCAATCCCTTCATAAATCGTTGTATATCGACTAACAAATTCCTCTTTGCTCAAGAGTTGCTTCGAATTCTCACTAAGAGTCTCGTACATTTGTTCATATTCACCACTTTCCCAGTGATTCATATAGGATTGAAATGCATCTTTCGGCTTTGGTTGAGCCGTGCAGGCCACTAATATAATCAACCCAATTCCCACCAACAAGAATCGATACCACTTCATATTCACCGCTCCCCTTTACATATATAGACAAATTTCCCTTCATTTCATCATAGTACACTCTACAAGAAATGAACAGAAAGCCACCCCACAAAACCCCTCCATCAAAAAGGAAGAGGGTTCACGATCATCTACTATTCTGTCTCCACGCCAGTGCTTCGCAGTGTATAATGATGATAAATGAGTCTATGCAAAAAAGACTACAGCCCTGGTGTAGTCGGGTTGTAGCCTTTTTCATTCGATGTGCTAGAAAATAGATTCTTCACTCACCTAATTGCTGAATCTGATCAAGGAGACTTGTGAGCTGGTTGAGCGTCTGGAAAACTTCCGTGTTTTCAATTACCGACGGATCCAGCTGACCATTTTCTATATTTGCAAGATACATATCAATTCCCTCAAGGGCTCGGTTGTTTTGATCGACCACTTGTTGGTGCAGGTCAGAAGCAACATCCGGGGCATCAAGCTCGTTGAATTCTTTAATATCTTCTTTCATTGCTTCAAGCTTTGTTTCCAGTTCCTGCGCTGCCTCTGGATCCGAGGTCGCACGTTCGGCCAGTGCTGGAGCTTCTTCTGCAAACGTATTCGCTTCGTTCGCATATTCTGTTGCTTCATTGACGTAGGAGAGTGTATCATTTACTCCATCGATCAGTCCGCACCCTCCAAGAAGAGATGCACCTAATAACGCCGTGAGAGCGGCTTTTTTCATACACCTTCAACCCTTTCCTTCTATCATCCGTGTACCTCTGCCAAGATAGAGATCCTATTTGTTAAACTCAATGATATTACCATCCGGATCACTGATGTACACCTGGTGCCATTCCGTTTTGTTGTCAGGCTTGTTCAGCATCTCGACTTCATGCTTTTCCAAATGACGGATGAACGCGTCTATATCCTTCACTCTGACGGCAAAATGTCCATCCCGGGAATCAATATCTGTGGTGCCACGGAACGTTCGTCCTTCTTTATGTACGATCAAATGTATTTGCGTTGCCCCAACCTGATACCATGCACCAGGAAAACCGAAATCGGGACGATCCGGGCTCTCTTCAAAACCTAAGACCTCACTGTAGAAATGCTTCGCTCTTTCGATATCTGATACTAACAAGGACACGTGGTGAATACCTTCGTACATCTTTTCCACTCCTTTTCCCTTTTCTAACAGTGTAATCGAAAAGGAGACGAGTAGCTACCTGAACCACTCTACCACGCCGATCATACTGAGCAGCCCGAACAGAAAAGAAAAAGTAGCAAGTCTTTCATACCCGTGCCCATGCGTTTCCGGAATCAATTCTTTATACACGATAAACAACATCGCACCAGCAGCAAAGGCCAGTCCATAAGGAACGAGAAACAAAGCAAGATGAACCATGAAGAAACCAAAAATACTAGCAACACACTCGATGACACCTGTTAAGAAGGCCATCAGGATCCCTAAAGACTTACGAACCCCCTGATTGAACAAAAACAAAGCGACAAGAAAACCTTCGGGTGCATTCTGTAACCCCATTGATAAGGCGACAACTAGTCCAAGATTTTCAATTTCACTCGCTAAACTCGCCCCTACCGATAAACCTTCAGGAATGTTGTGCAAGGTCATAGCCGCAACAAACATCATGGCCTGTTGAGGCAACTGTACATCACTGCGTTCATGGTCCAGATCGATGTGAGGGATGATGTATTCCAATAGGTTCAACAGCAGCGCCCCGACAAGAATACCAAAACAGAGCACATACATATTGGTTAACTTGAGCGATGCAGGAATCAACCCGTAAGTCGAAGCTGCCACCATGATTCCTGCTGTATAAGCGAGAATGCTATCCATTCGCTTGTGAGAAAGGACACGTATGAATAAAACAGGAAGGGCTCCGACACATGTCGCAAACGCCGACATGACCATTACCCACAAATTCCACTCCATAGCATCCCCCCTCTGTAATTACCAAGGCTCAATGATTCCTTTTTTTACAATATGACCAGGCCTCCCGAATTAGACGCCCCCTTTTGATGGATTAGTAGACAACTGGTTTTCGCATAGAGAATTATGAGACCCATATTAAAAAATTCCCAGGATAAACGACTATGGAAAGTACGCGCATGAGTAATCTCCCAAGGCAATATGGGAGTTCCATAAAAACCAGCCTCCTCAAAAAAATCATGAAGCCCTCCATAAAAGAGAGAAAAAACAAAGGAAGCTTGCAATGTGGACAGCTAATAAGTTCAGAGGGATAGAACCTATTTTTCAATCCTATCGTCACTCGTCCATTCACCTCTCCTCTTAGACACATATAGTATTAATGAGTCAAGAGGAACTTGTCTGAACGAAAATAATAGACTTTTGACAAAAATATAAATAAGGAGCGAACAATATGAGGAAAAACACAGGATGTGGAAAGGGATATGGACACGGTAAAAAATGCCCACCCATCTCAAGCGATGTAGCCAAATCAAAGAGTTTGTTTACAGCATCGGAGGAGTTTGCATCTTCACTTACAGAACAAACCGTTGTACTTGGGGACGTATTGATGCAATCTCTCACTGAAGCGGACTTCAAGCTTCCCTCTTACGCTAGAGCTATTAAAAACATCGAAAAAAACATTTCCTTGACACAGTGTAAAGCGCTTCCTGTTCCAGGAAACCCAAAGTACGTAAAATTGTTTGTTGAGGGAGTTGTCCACAAGAACATCCAGTACGTAGAAGACGGATATGGATATGTCAAAGACTACAGCATTGACATCCCCTTCCAAGCCTACGACCAAATCAAACTTTCTGTACCCGTCGACAAACCATTCGATTATGAATACAGCGTGAAAGATAACGTTCTTCAACGCCGAGAACTTGCCAAAGACGGCATGGGGGCAGACCGTTGCGAATTCGGTTCATTGACGTTCGAAATCAACAACGAGCCGATCAAATGTAAACTCCTCGCTTCTGCTGTCAACCAGTGGGATATCGTGCATCACTTTGATAACTGGGGCCGTTTCAACAAAGTGACGGAAAAAATGGACATTAACCTTGTCATCAAGCTCACACAAAAAAGGCAACCTCGCTTTTCACCACCAACTTTACCTCCAATGGATAATGACTCAGATTATGCATGCTATGGAGAAGAAGAAGCTCATGGGGCAACAACTGAACAACAAGAATCGGTTTACAGCCGCTTCCGAAAAATCATCGATCAATAACAATAAAGAGGTGCCCCTTAAGGGACACCTCTTATTTATGAGAAATACCTATACAAATACATATTGCTTTTGTAAGAAATCGTAAACCAATTGAGCACAACCTTGGATATACAACTCCCCATCAATGAGAGAGGCATCATTGTGACTTACAAACCTTACACTTTGCACTTCTACTTCTACAGGATCAACGAAAGTTTCCACGAACTCATAATGTACATTCCCAACCTCTTCACAATCAAAGGTGTATTCCTTCCGTTTTGAAGATGGTAAGAGTGGTTCTATCTTCCACCCTACACAAACCGTCTTCTCCCATGGAACCGTTTGTTTAAGCTGTTGAAGCGTTTCCCCATTATCATAAATGACCTCTACCATGAGCACACCACATAGGAATACACAGGAAGATGGAAGAACAACGGTTTCCTTTTGGGAATGAATGGATACTCGAACTTCTACGATTTCGCATAGATCGTCAGGTACATTCAAGGTTTCCATCACATTCACTTCGACCTTTTCCGTAGACAGTAAGACGGGAATTTTAACAATCCTACTCCATGCGCGGCAAGAGGATTCTCCCTCCTCTTCACAAGAAGATTCCAAAGATGAAGAACTTTCGATCCTCTCATAATGCTGTTCACAGGAGGACTCCAAGAGTGAAGAACTCTCGCCCCCTTCACAGTACAGCTCACAGTCTAAGGACGAAGAACTCTCAAACTCTTCATAATATTGATCGCAAGAAGACTCAGCTTCATGGTCGACAGCAAAGGCCGAACTTTCGTCGCGAGATGGAAGAATGGAAGAAGATTCCTCCTCATAAGTCCATTCCACCTCTTCAGTCCAAGAACTAGATTCCCCTAGCATGGAACTGACCTCATGGAATACATCAGAGGTTTCTCCCTTCCATGTCTCCCCATTCGACTTTTCGTCTTCTAGCCATGTAGGTTCTATTTCTTCCCCAATCAATTTCTTCTGATCATGATAGTGGTCTTTAAACCCTTGCCGATCATCGCTTGACTCTCCCATGGAAGCAACAATATCCGTTAGAATAGAGTAGTCTTCAAACTCGGGGACTTCAACTTGAGAATCATCCATAGAACCCCAATCCGGGCTCGGATCATCTTTTAACAATGCAAGGATTTCTGGTAAGAATGGGTTGGTTTTATTTTCTCCTCCTGCTGATTCCATTGGATGGTCCCATGATTCAATAATAGATTCTTCTTCCCTATACTCATCGGAC
The DNA here is from genome assembly GCF_056158265.1 of Halobacillus sp. AWM4_238. NCBI lineage: Bacteria > Bacillati > Bacillota > Bacilli > Caryophanales > Bacillaceae > Halobacillus > Halobacillus sp. AWM4_238. Next base: position 3,584,944 of record NZ_JBSWSY010000002.1, on the reverse strand, counting down.
TGTTCGGCTATGGACATAGAGTCTTTCCTATACGAAGACAATCGCTTCCGACTCTCTGCTAACACACGTTCTTCTGTGTCATCATCTAAAATTTTTGAAGGTGGGGAAATGACGGGTCGAGGCATTTCTCCACCTGAGTCGTAAGGAGAATAGATATCATAATGATTTTCTGAAACAGGATGATCTACCTCAACAGGAAAATCATAGGAATAATTTTCTTTTACACGCTCACCTTTTGTTCTTTTTGACTTTGAATGTGACCGATTCGTCCAGCGGGTTTGGTGGAAATTGATTTCATCTCTCTTCATCTCGCTCAGAAAGGTGCTTGCCCTTCAGCATCCTTCCTCCCCTCCTTTCTGACTTATAGTCATCACTCAACAATCATCATTGGAAGCTGATGCTACTCGGATTTGTTGATCTTGAAGGACTTTCACGCAAATATCCAGCACCATTTTTTCTTCAACCTGCGTGAAGTATCCTTCATTAAAAGGAGAAGAACCTGGAAGGGGTTGACGATCGAGCGCTTCATCCCACTCAATGATTTTGCTGGAAAGCAGCTCACAATAAGGGAGCTCATTGTAAAATTGTTTGCTTTCCTGATGGAATTGAGATAGATCGCTGCTTATTAATTCATCTTTCTCAGGGAATCCGGAAGGTAAAGATTGGGATACCGCAAAATCAAATTCTTCCCGCTTATTATTTTTAGGCATGACAGGCATCGATAGGAAATCCTTGATTTCAATTACCGTATCAAATGGAATATCGACAGTGAATGAATGAAGATCAGATGCGACTGTCGTATCCGTACTCATTTCAATTTCGTTTGCTGGACTCGCATATTGAATGTTTTTTCGGACGAACCCTTTAATGAAAAGTTTTTTTGTCGGAAGGAGCAAACGACACTGAGTTAAGGCGACTCTTTTCTTAATATCTTTAATTTCAAGCACAGGTTCAGGGAAAGTGATGGTTTCATTTATGTTCAACTGGACATTGAGCTCGGCGAGGACGACAGGTACCTTTGTGACAATCTTGCCAATGCTCACGTGAGGCTTGCAAGGCTTACAAAACCCTTTTTCACACTCATAGGAATCGTTATGTTTTTCAGACATTCGATGGCCTCCTAAACGAAAGATATCCCCATCGTATGTAAGAACTCTGCCGATGTCTGGGCTCTTATCTCGATTTTGAGATACGTTCAAGCTTAGGGCACAGCGGATATGAACCATTCGTCTACCATAGAATAAAATAAAAACACGACCCTCTTTTAGAAGAATCGTGTTTCTGTGACATCAATGCTTATCCGTATCCACCATTAGAGTTGAACTTGTTGCTTTTGCAAGACTTTGACACGGAACCTGACCATCATCTTCTCAACAATGTTGCAGAAGTGTCCTTCGTCAACCGGGCTGTATGCTTCACGGTCGGTCGCTTCATCCCACTCAAGAATTTCACTCTCAAGCAGCTCACAGAATGGAAGTTCGTTGTAAGCCTGAGTGCTTTCCTGGTGGAACTGGGAAAGATCACTGGATAGAAGTTGATCTTTTTCAGGGAAACCTTCACCCAAGTCCTGAGCACGGAAGAAGTCGAATTCTCTTCTTGTGTTCGCTACAGGAAGCTGGACATTGCTGACGTTGACAGTTGCCATACACTCAAAAGGGACTTTAGTCGTCAATGACTTCATTTCAGAAGAGACACATTCACCAGAAGCACCATAGACCGGGCTCGCATATTGAATGTTTTTACGGACATACCCTTTGATGAACAATGGGAAATCCCCACTTACAAACCTACCACCATTGCCTGAGAAAGTACGCGTCATCAGACGACATTGAGTGAGTACCACTCTCTTCTTAATGTCTTTGATTTCGAGTACAGGATACGGGAACTCGATGTTCGCCACAAGGTGAGTTGTAACGTCAAAAGCTCCTAATTCAACAGGAACTTTTATAATTAGGTTATCTGAAGTGTTCACTGGAGCATCAGTAACGACCTCGTCTTTACATTGGTCAACAGAGGCTGATGCATTAAGGTTTACACATTTATCGCGACAGTTTTCTTTATCCATCACTTTTTTCCTCCTTTATATTAACCTCTCTGTATTCTATGCAACCTACTCTATGAAGCATGGTCATATGTAGGAGTATAAACGCGGAACTTTGACCAAGTCCCCCCATTTTTCAATAGAAAAGTAAGCTGAAATTACAACAATTTTATATGATATACATATTGTGGAAGATTCATTTTGAATATTATGCTTGAAGATCCACATGGATTTAAGGTGGAAAGACCCCTTGCCCTTCTGTTGTGCCTCACTGATGATTCGTTTACACAAAAGTTATTAAAGTAAATCTTCATTTCTCCTGCCAATTCGGCTTTACTTCACCATATCCGCTTCATGTTAATAGGAGGAAATAGAATCATGTATTTGCAGGAGTAGGAACTGGGTATTCGCACAAGGACTGCCCCTTCTACATAGGTTGTAAAATGAGGAGGTAGAACATGAACAGAAATAATTTTCTAGCCGTAGATGTCGGAAACAGTTGGTACAAAGCGTTGGTATCCGATCAAGGGGAAACATTTGATTATCAATTGCCGAACGCGATTGCCTTGTTTGATGAGGAATTTTATGAAAAACCGTACGACGAAGAGGATGTGGATCTTGAGGAAAATTTGATTGTTGAAATCAAAAGCCCATCCATCCAGGATCGACGGGAGATTTTTTATATAGGTAAGTCCGCGATGCAGCAGAAGAATGTCAGCTTGACTTCATTCAATAATCAAAAAGTTGACGAAGAACGCACCTATATTCTGCTGTTTGCTACCGCTGCGTATCACGCACTAATGACGAATCCTGCTGAAGAGGATTTCCAGTTCACCATCAATCAATTGGCTGTATCTTTACCTACGACCCAATACAAGGAGAGGAAGGACCTTTTCAAACAGCGCTTGATCGGAAATCATACAGTTATTTTTCACAAAGTGCCTGGGATAAGAGAACCAAAGGAAGTGGCGATTAAAATTCAAATTGAGGATGTCATCGTAGGAGCAGAAGGTGCCCTTGCCTACTTAGCTCTGACGAGAGATCAAGATACGCTGATGATCTCGGACGATTCGCTTGTGAAGGACTCTTCTAAAGGCATTCTAATCGGAGACCTCGGCGGAGATTCGGTGGACTTTGTAGGAATCAAGAAGAATAAACCGGTCGCATCTGTCGAAGGAGAACCGTTCGGAATCAATCAATACCTCGATCATATCATACAAAAGATAAGCAAGAATGAGATGTACAGCTTCAATTCACGTTCTGAGCTTGAGGAAAAACTCATTGCTGGCCAGTCCGAATGGTACGTTGAACCTTTCGCAGGAGTACGGAAAGATATTAGCAAATACATCACCCCACAACTTCGCTTGATGGCCATCAAGTACCTCGAACATTTCGACAGAGTGAGAAGCCGTTCCAATGAGATCAAAGGTGCCTCCCGATATATCGCCGTCGGCGGAGCTGCTGAGATTGCTGAAAAACAAATCAAAGAAGCTGCGGTAAAATGGAATGAGCGTGGCCGCCCGATCGAACTGCTCTTCCCTGAGAACATGTCAAAATTGAATGTCCAGGGCTTGATGATCCTTGCGAAGATGCAATGGATCAGCAAAAACAAAGAATATGCGGATGATTACGCGTATACCAAAAGTTAGAGGGTGAAGGAATGTCGAACGTATATCACGATTATTTTAAACAAAACGTGCTGACGATCCCTGATTCCTTCATTGATATAAAAACAGGGGACCAACATTCCATTCCTCCTGAAATTAAAGAAGAAATTGCTTATCATTCAGAAAATAACACATTGAATCATTTGATATTTTCTGCCCTGAGTTATTACTTCCATAAAGATGCAAGTTCTCAGCAAGAGGGAACAAATGGGGTCTTATCTGAATTGCTGGAAATAAAGAGGTTATTAGCCGCAGGCTCTTATCAAAGGGGAAGTGTACCTTTCCCGCTTAAAAAACCCCCTGTTTCACAGGAAATGAATATCCAGGAGATCGAGGATTTATTAGAAGCTTTTGGAGGATAAATGAAGATGTCAGTATGTACAGAAGGTAGGCTCATGCAGCTACCTTCTTTTCGTTTACCGATTTACGCATAGGAAAGGAAATGAGCGTACTTCATTTAAACTGGATGATTTTACAAGTGGACAGCTGGCAGGCAGGTAATTGCACAAAAACATGATAAATCCACACTGATGCAAATGCCAGTACCTACTAGATCATCCAGACATTTGTGATCCAGTTGATGACAGGCGGAACCGTGTTTGCTGTGACAATGCTTAGGTTTTTTATCTTTTAAATCTGATTTAAAGTCAAGCAGCTCAAGGACTGCGCAATCTTTAGTTAGTTCTTTAATTTTAAAAATGTGTGTATGGATACACTTGATTTTTTCTTTCTTAGAGTGACAGGAATACGTGGCTACTCCTGTGCCTTTGAAAGGTTCACATCCGCAATATAAAAGGAAAGGAATCGTGTTTTTCTTCACACGCTTCTCTCCCAGCAGGTCGTCGATCGATTGTTGGCACGATGAGTGGCAATCATCTTTTTTCACTTTCTTTTGCGCATATAGGATCGCCTCTAACACTTCTTCTACACAGTTTTTATAGTGTTTCATTTTATGGTGTTTTTCTTTTTTTCCACAGCATCCACCTTTATGGCGATGATCATAATCATAATCATCTTCATACTCTCGATAACTCATTTTTTTCACTCCTTAATCATTCAGTTACCGTATTATACGTGTGGATACAATTTTCGTTTGATATGTGCGCCCACCACAGAGGAATTTTCTTTCCCCTTTGTAAAAAGAGCCTCAATAAAATGTTAAACCCCTACCAATGACCCAGAATGGGACTTTTTCATTATGAGCGTATCGTACCTTGGTTCACCTCTTCCCTTCACTTATACTGAGAATAATAGGAAGGAAAGGTTAGTGATTTTCTCATGCTTTACGTACGGCAGGTTGAAGAAATAATTAAGGATACACTACTTGAACATCAACTGGACATCAATTATGAAATCAATAATAAACTGCCAGCCCCAATGAGTTATAATGTATCCACGAATACAGTGAATTTTAACTATCTACAAATCAATGGATATATGAGTAAAATAAAAGTGAATGAACGGGAGGAAAACGTTGTAAAAATCATCCTCTATCATGAAATCGGCTACTACCTCACATTTAAAAAGCACAAACACGATTTGCGCACGCTCATGTACGGCGGAGACGAAGAAATTGAAGAACTGAAGTCGGTGATTGAAACGAATGCGTGGAACTATGGACGCGCATTAGTTCCGGAACATTTGATTGAATCCTACGACCTCGTGCGGGAAAAAGACGAGCAGCTATTGCAAGGTTTAAAATAAAATATCCTTTCTTCTATAAATTATCCTTAAAAATGGAAGGTCATTTCACAGACCTTGTAGAATTAGTTAAACAGTCACTTCATGATTAGGCTTAATAAAAAAGGAAGGTGAATGGCATGTTCAAGAATCGTTTATTCAAGAATGTTCTATTCCGATGGATGCCACATAAAGAGCAAAGCATTTGTGAGAAAAGATTGGTCAAAGTGGTCAAACGCTTAAAGGTTGAGAATTTCAATTTTAATTGGGATCGAAGCAGTTGTTTTGTGGAGTTTACATATCAAGGGGAGAGCTACCGACTTGAACATTCTGTTGATAAAGCCAAAGAAAAAGGCATTATCTTAAGAAATGGTCTGGATTGCTTGAATGAATTGACGCAGTCACTCGAAGATTTAGGTTTGATTATCGACCGTGGCATGTATGATTTTGATACTTGGATTGCCGGCATGAGACAGTCACCTTCCATGGAAGAGCAGCCTGAAGTGAAAGATGAATTTCAGCTCAAGTATAAATCGCTCGGCAAACATACAGGAGAAGAAACGATTGCCCTAAAACCGGAGGCTTCTTTCAAAAAATTTGAAGACAGCCAGCCGTCGTCGAAACGGACGCAAATCAAATAAAAAATGACCTGCCTTTTTATACAAGAGGCAGGTCATTTTTTGTTTATCTCTTTTTTCCTGATCCAGAACGACATGGTTGCATAAGCCACAAAGAGCAGATTGTAAACACAAAAAACCTGCTTCTTTTCGCTCGGGGCGATCGGAAGCAGGCTCTTTTTATAGTGGTTTCACTTTTATAGACTTAGTAAGCAAGTGCGAATAGTCCCTTGATGTGGGAAAGATAACGTACGTTACTCGCTTCTTTCATGACAGAAGCTGGCAGACCTTTCAATGGTGTCTGGTTGGCACCGATGAAAGCGACCGCGTCTTTACGACCAAGGCTTGCAAGTGTCCCTGAGTTGACAGGTTCGAACTCTTCGAAGCTCTTGTCTTCAAGGTAGGCATATAGGTTGTAACCGACAGTCTCACCCATCTGCCATGCGATTTGTGCTGTAGGTGGTTGTGGACGCTCATCACCTGGCTTGAAGTAAACGGCACTGTCACCGACAACAAAGACGTCTTTGTGGGAGACGGACTGAAGGTAGTTGTTCACAGACGCACGTCCGCGATTCACTTCAATACCGGATTCACCAACAAGTGGGTTTCCTGCCACTCCACCTGTCCAAACGAACGTATTCGCTGTCAGCTTACGGCCGTCTTTCAATTCGATGACATTTCCTTCAACATTCGTGACAGGAAGTTCTGTCAGGAATTCAACACCGCGATCTTCAAGGCTCTTCGTTGCTCTTTCAATCAAATGATCTGGAAGCATCGGCAAAATTTTAGGCATCGCTTCTACGAGTGTCAACTTGATCTCGTCAGGGTTTACACCGTACTTTTTAGCCATTTCTGGCGTTTCGTCTGCCAATTCACCGACAAGCTCGACACCAGTCAAGCCACCGCCACCGATGACGATGTGGGCATCCGCTTCGTTATTCGTTGCAGCATAATCACGAATACGAGCTTCCACATGTTCGCGGATCTTATTCGCATCTTCTGCAGATTTAAGGACCATGCTGTGCTCTTGTAGCCCAGAGATGCCGAAGTAGTTCGTTACACTACCCAATGCCACAACCAAAGCATCATAGAACATTTCAGATCCATCTTCCAGAGAGATCTTCTTATCATTGACAGAGAAGGAATCGATCGTCGCAACCTTAAGGTTGATGTCTTTTCCTTTCAAGAGCTTCTCAAGAGGAAGCGCTGCCGCTTGTTCAGAAATGTTTCCTGCTGCCAAACGGTGCAATTCTGTAATGATTTGGTGTGTTGGGGTTTTGTTAATGATCGTGACGTTCGCTTCGGAAGCGTCCATATATTGGCGCACAGACAATGCGGCAAGAAGCCCGCCATAACCGCCGCCTAAAATGACGATTTCTTTTGACATGTTGATTCCTCCAATTCCTACTCTTTGTGATTGCGTTCAGCGGATACTTTCAAGTATGCATTGACGAAACGGAACATTTTTTGAGCTTGAGGGTCTTTCAACATCTTCATCAAGCCGAATAGTCCGATGACCTCTGAACTGCTTTCCGCATGATCTTTCGCTTCGATGGCGTTCTGCGCTACTTCTTTCACGGAATGTTTGAGCGGCTCAGCCACTTCAGACATGAATTCAACCGTGTCACGCTTCAGAATTTCATCTGTTGCCAGCGATTGGACGGTATCGTAAGAGCTGGAAAGAATCTTCACCAATTCGGTCAGCTTCGGAAGCTCTTTCACAAGAACAGTCAAAGATTCCTGTACTTCAGGTTCCAGTAGTTGGTCGAGCAGTTCACGCTCGTCACGAGCTACGTTTGTCTGCTCGTCTTTTTCTGTTGTGAATGAATCTGCCATATCCACTTCTCCTTTTTTGAGCCAGAGCTCATTTTTTATAAGTAAAATAACTAGTACAAGCAACGAAAGCTCCACCTGTTATAAAACAGTAAGAGTGCTATTTTATAGCTAACGTTACTAGAGTAAAATATAATCTTGTGAAGCACAACACATTCTTACAAAATAAACGCTTACACTGAGGATTTTTTTCTAATCCCTGTTCTTTTTACAGCATTTTCAATCAAATAAACGGATATATCGCTCTTCTTATCATTCGCTAAAGTGATTTTCTCATTCCAGGATAGACTTTTCCTTTTCACCCTTTGTCACGAAAAAGAGGCTAACCATGAACCAGATTAGCCCCCTACTTCAACAGATGTTACGGTAAATCGTTACCAGCAGCGCGGTATAGCTCGTACCATTCTTCTCTCGACAAGACGAGATGAGAAGCTTTTGCGATGTCCTGCAGTCGTTTCGTGTTCATGGACCCTACGACAGGCTGGATATTAGCTGGATGACGAAGAATCCAGGCGATCGCGATGGCAGAGTCCGTTACCTCATACTTTTCAGCTAATTCTTGCAGTTTAGCATTCACTTCCGGAAAAGCAGAATTGCCAACAAACGGACCTTCAATCATACCGTGCTGGAATGGAGACCAGGCTTGAATGGTGATGTCATTCAGTCGGCAGTACTCCAATACATTGCTGTCTCTCACAATAGCCGGATCATTCTGCATGTTCACATTGAAACCTGCATCTATGATCGGGGTATGTACTATGCTGAGTTGCAACTGATTGACGATCAAGCTTTCTCCTACATATTTGTTCAACAATTCCATCTGCATCGGATTTTGGTTACTGACACCAAAATAACGTACTTTCCCACTTTCTTTCAGGGTGGTGAAAGCTTCGGCCACTTCTTCAGGCTCCATTAAAGCATCTGGACGGTGCAGCAGGAAACTGTCCAAATAATCGGTGTTCAACCGCTTCAAGCTTCCTTCTACTGATTCCAGGATATGCTCTTTTGAAAAATCGAAGAAACCATCACGAATGCCACACTTCGACTGAAGCTTAATGTCGTCGCGCGACACACTCGTCGTTTTCAATGCTTCAGCAAAAACAGATTCGGATTCTCCTTTTCCATAGATATCCGCATGATCAAATAAGTCGACCCCATTCTCCACTGCGTTCGTGATTACCTCAGACGCATCTTTCGTACTCAAATCGCTCATTCTCATACAGCCGAGCGAGATTTCTCCTACTTGTAAATCACTTTTCCCTAATTGAATTTTCTTCACTTTGCTTCCACCTTTCTTTCCCAACCTATCCTTATCCTATCACTTTCCCTCTCATTCGTAAGGAATAACGCTTACACAAACACAAAAAAAGGAAGACCAGGTCATCCAGAATCTGGATGACCTGGTCAAGGGGAGTCGGCGTAAATAAAAAAAGTCACTTGATGATCCGATCAAGTGACTTTTATCTTTTTCTGAACCCATATACAATTGTGATGACCAGGAGCAACCCTGCAAGTATAAAAGCTGAATTGACTACAAGAGGCACATCATTGCCTTGATTTTTCACTCCAATGCCGATAAATGCCCAGACAAAAACGAGTGGATAAATTAAATCGTCCTGGCTTTTCATAAAGAATATCGCAAGAAGTGTGCCAATGATCATCAACAGGATCGTCCACACTGTGGCGGAAATTCCGAAACCATCCCAACCGATGTAAGTTAAATAGTAACTGATGTTCGCAATCGTTGCGACACTAATCCAACCGAGATAAACAGAGAACGGAAGCCGGTCGAAAAAAGAGGCCTCATTTTTCTGCAAGGTCTGATACAAGCGGATCAATGTCAGCAGCAACCCAATCATCACCAAAACGGAAAGTCCAAAAAACTCATAGTGCCACATAAAGATCCAGAGACTGTTCAAAAGGCTGCTTAGGACGAACAGTCCGCTTGTTTCTTGATAGATGGGCAAGTCCCGCCTGCTTTTTGGAAATTGCCGGAGCACCCAGATTCCTAATAAAATGTATATGAGTCCCCAGATGCTGAACACATACCCCGCGGGAGTGAATAACACGTTCAGACGGTTGGAGATTTCCCCTGTCGTTTGACCATTCAGGGGCAAAGCGTTAGCTAGGCCATTTACAGTGACAACAAGAAGGAACGCCAGGACGTTCATGAACCACTTCCCCATCATAACTCCTCCTTATACTCCGATTGATACATAGTATTCCTTTTCACGCTCTGATAAAACACCTTCCTCCACATCCATAGCAAAAACTCTTTCCCAAAATGATGTTATGCAAGTTTCGATTAAGGGAAGAGTATAAAGGGAATTTTTCACACTACGAAAAAGGAGTGGAAAACATGAACAACAGTCAATTTGAAAAAATGAAGAATGGAAATGGATTTATCGCTGCACTTGACCAGAGTGGCGGAAGTACACCGAAAGCGCTGGCAGCTTATGGCGTCCCGGAAGACTCCTATTCAGGTGAAGATGAGATGTTTGACCTTGTCCACCAAATGCGGACAAGAATTATCACCTCCCCTTCTTTCGACGCAGACCATATTCTTGGCGCTATTCTTTTTGAGCAAACGATGGACCGGGAGATTGAAGGGCAATTTACGGCGGATTATTTGGCTAGTAAAGGGGTCGTCCCTTTTCTGAAAGTCGACAAAGGGCTTGCGGAAAAAGAAAACGGCGTCCAACTGATGAAACCAATTCATGATCTTGATGAAACGCTGAGGCGTGCCAATGAACGGAACATTTTCGGTACGAAGATGCGTTCTGTCATCCATGAGCCAAATCCTAGCGGCATCAAAGAGGTCGTTCAACAACAATTCGACATTGGAAAGAAAATCATCGCTTCTGACCTTGTACCGATCATTGAGCCGGAAGTCGATATTCACAGCAGCGACAAAGAAAAATGCGAGGAACTCCTCCGAGATGATATTCTGAAACACTTGAACGAGTTACCTGAAGAGGAGAACGTCATGCTGAAGCTGACGATTCCTACGCAGCCGAATGCATACAAGGAACTCGTCGATCATCCTAGGGTCGTCCGTGTTGTTGCCCTTTCTGGTGGTTATTCCCGTGAAGAAGCGAACGAAAAGCTGAAGGAAAACGATGGCGTCATCGCAAGTTTCTCCCGCGCTTTGGCGGCAGACCTGAATGCAAATCAGTCAGATGAGGAGTTCAATGCAGAGCTTAAAAAAGCTGTAGACTCCATCTATGATGCATCGGTCAATAAAAAATAGCAGACAAAAAAGGTGCGATTCGAGAATCGCACCTTTTTCTTTATGATTTGTTTCTTAATAATCTCATACTGTTTAAGATGACCAGTAAAGCGGCTCCTGTATCACTTAACACGGCCATCCATAAGGTTAGAACACCAGGGAAAATGAGCAGCAACGCTGCCAATTTCGTGATCAAGGAAAACCACACGTTCTGTTTGATGATCTTTAAAGCTTTTCTGCTCAATCGAATCGTGTGAGGAAGTTTCTCCAGGTTATCCGCCATAAGGACAATATCCGCCGTTTCCATCGCGGTATCCGTTCCAGCTCCGCCCATGGCAATTCCAAGATCAGAGGTAGCTAAAGCGGGAGCATCATTGATTCCATCTCCAACCATGGCCACACTCTTTCCTTCTTCCTGCAGCTTCTTAACTGCAGAAACTTTATCTTCAGGCAGGAGCTCCGCGAAATAACGATCGACACCTGTTTCCTTGGCAATTTTATCTGCTGTTCCCTTGTTATCACCTGTGAGCATCACCATTTCCTGCATGCCCACCTGCTTCAGTTTTTGAATCGATTGAACGGTAATGTCACGAATGGTATCAGCGACGGCGATGATGCCTAAGACGTTGGAAGATGTGCCTACAACGACAATGGTATGCCCCTCTTTCTGCAACTGATCGATCTGTTCTTTCCTATCAGAAAGAGATACATGCATGTCTTCAAACAACTTCGGACTTCCAGCAAAATACTCAACACCATCCACTTTTGCCTTGGCCCCTTTACCAGCCATCGATTGGAAATCCTGGCCTTTCATTGCGTCCATATTCCGTTCTGCTGCATACGTGATAATCGCCTGGGCAATCGGGTGGGTGGAGTGTTCTTCAATGGTCCTCGCCACACGAATCAGCTCACCCTCGTCAATATCAAATGCGTGCACCTCCGAAACTTTCGGACGTCCTTCTGTGAGCGTCCCTGTCTTATCAAAAGCGATGGCTTTAATGGTGCCGGCCTTTTCCAGGAACGTACCGCCCTTGATAAGGACTCCATTCTTAGCTGCATTTCCGATGGCGGAAACAATCGCTACGGGTGTGGAAATGACAAGCGCACAAGGACAAGCAACCACTAGTAAAGCGAGCCCCTTATACAGCCATTCTCCCCACGTACCAAATCCGAATAGAGGCGGCAGGACCATGACCAACAAGGCTAGAGTGAAGACGATCGGGGTATAGACTCGCGCAAACCGATCGACGAATGCCTGGGTAGGAGCTCTTTGCTCCTGCGCTTCTTCTACCAGGTGAATGATTTTTGCTATAGTTGTATCTTCCACGAGCTTCGTGACTTCAATTTCTAACGATCCACTCTCATTTACCGTACCTGCATAAACGATATCGCCCGTCTGTTTGTCTACAGGCAATGATTCTCCAGTGATCGGAGCTTGGTTGACACTGGATGTTCCGGTGATCACATCCCCATCCAAAGGAATCTTTTCTCCAGGTTTAACGACAATGACTTCACCGATCCCCACCTCTTCTACTGCTTTACGGACAAGTTGGCTGCCTGATTTAACGGTAGCTTCTTTAGGCGTGAGATTGATTAAACTTCTGATCGATTCCCTCGTCCGTTCAATCGACCGGTTTTGAAGTGTATTGCCTAATGCAAAAAGCCAGACAACCATGGCTCCTTCAAACCACTCTCCGATCAGAGCGGCTCCGATGGCGGCTGAAGCCATGAGGACATTCATATCCAATGAGCCGCTTTTGATTGCATAAAAAGCACTTCTCGCAGGCTTGAAACCACCAATCAATATGGCCATTGCATAAAAAGCCGTGATGAATTCAGCAGGCACATTGGTGAACGATCCAATAAACCCTAGACCAAGAAACAGACCAGAGATCGTCGTAGTTGATATCCCAGTAGGTTTACCAGCCTCAGCATTCTGATGGCGTTCTTCTCTTTTACCTTCCAAGGAGGCCTGAAAACCGGCCCTTCCGACCTCTTTAATGATTTCATTTGAATTCGTCGTATGTTGGATCGACATTTTTCCTGTTGAAAAATGAACGGAAACGTCTTGAACGGCTGGATTTTTGCTCAAATGCTTCTCAATCGTCATGGCACAAGAACCACAATCCATTCCATCTATTTTATAAGTTTGTTTCCCCTTTTGAATATCCACTGGCTCAGCTTCAAAGCCCAATTTCCGAATATGTTTTGGGATCTGGTCGTAAAGAGCGTCATTCTCGGCACCGACCGTCATCTTTCCTGTCCCGTATTGGACACGAACCGATTGAACACCGCTGAGTTTCTGCAGTCCTTTCTCAATCGTCGCTGCACAGGAAGGACAGTCCATCCCTTTCACATTGAATTTTACCTCGTTGGTGCTTTCCGACTTTCCATCATCCGTGCCTGCGCTACAGCAGAAAACCACTTCCTGCTCATTTTCACAACAAGAATCATGAGTTGTTTCGTCCATCGTGGAGGGACTGGAACAACAAGAGGTCCCCACCTCCTCTTCTTTCTCATTGCTGGAACAACAGAAAGCTGCCGTCTCTTCTACTGCATCCGTACTGGAGCAGCAAGTGGCTTCCGCCTCCTGCTTTTCCTGCCCATTGGAGCAACAAGACGCCGCTTCCTCGTTCAGAACCTCTTCCGAACTGGAACAGCAGCTCGTTTTATTCTCCTCATTCATTCCTCTCACCTCTGTTTCTCTTTAAACTTCTTCTTTCGAATGTTCAATCGCAATCGAAACCAACTGGTGAACGTGTTCGTCAGCCAAAGAATAGAAAACTAGCTTCCCTTCCTTACGATATTTAGCCAATTTCATGTTTCGCAGTAACCGGAGGTGATGAGAAGCAGTGGCTGTTGTTGAACCAATAATGTTCGCTACGTCACACACACAGAGTTCGTTCTCAAGTGTCATAGCATATGCAATTTTCAAGCGTGTGGCATCAGACAGCGCTTTAAATATTAACTCCACTCCCAAAACTTCATCCACCTTAGGCTGGACTCTTTGAACAAGTTCTTCATCATAGCAGAAGATATCGCACGTATCTTTCTGTGTTTTCTTTCCCACCTTTTCGCTCATTCCATTCACCTTCATTCTAATAATCGTTTTAATGTTTAATTATAGTGTATGCCCTTCCTTCCACCTTCGTCAATGCGTATGATCAAATAATCGTTTGAATATAAGAACAGATCTTCTGTCTCGTGTATGCCAGATTGAAGCACCTTGGAAACAGGTATGAACAAATTTTCTATTATCTTCCTTATGGCACAGGCCTATCTTTTTGGGCGCGATAAAAAAAGCCTTCTCTCAACTGAAATTGAGAGAAGACTCCTGCTTACCTGAACAAATCCAATAAGCGATCCCAGAAACTTTTTTCTTTTTCTTTCTTTGGGGCCTCTTCTTGTTCTTCGTCTTTTTTGATGCTTTCTGTTTTAATGACGAACTGTACCGATCCGACTTTTTTATTCTTCTCTGAAACATAGGATATTGGTTCAAAGTCGGATTTGTCGTATTCCTCGACCATTTTTTCAATCTCTGAATCCATTTGACCAGGTAAATCGCTGGTGTTGGACGTTAACTCAGATGTGCCTTCATGAAGTTCTGCGGCTCCATTTTCGAGCTCAGACATCCCATTTGTCAGACCTCCGATGCCACTGTGTATATCTGTATAAGAACCAGCCAAACGGTCAACGCCGTCTGTGTAATCCTTGAGTCCAGAATGAAATTCCCCATACTTCGATGAAAGAGACACCAACCCTTCCTGCAATTCTTTCACAGACTCACCAATGTCCATATCCCCCATATTGTTACCGATTTTGTCTGCCACCGTATTCAGGTTTGCACTCATTTCATTCAATGAACCAGCACTCTGTTCCAAAACAGGGCCGACCGCTTGATACGCTTCTTTTACGTTGGTGTAAGTTCCTTTGGCCGTTTGAGCAGCCTGGTATGTTTCTATCAACTTGTTGACGACTTCTGGATCGGCTCCACTTTCACGCAGGACTTGGATTTCCTGTTCAGAGATCTGGTACCCAGGAATGGCATCGATCGACTGACTTAATGCCTGATGCGCTTGACCATATTGTTCCTTCAGTTTTGTCAGTCCTTTTTCGACCTCACTCAAACCACTGGCCAATTGACGCAATCCCTCTTGCATTTCACTTATATCACTCACATTCACATCAGCAGTGCCGGAAGCAACAGCATCACTCATCTGTTGAAGCGCGTTTTTAATAGAAGCTGATCCGTCTACAAGCTCTGACGAACCATTGCTTACCCGTTGGATGCCACTTTTATATTGTTCGGAACCATTATAAAGACTTGCTGCGCCATCATTCAGTTCAGCGATCCCATTTTTGAGCTCACTTACCCCTTCATTGACTTCAGCAGTAGCACTTGATAACGAGCCCATGTCGTCCTTCATCCCACCGATATCCGGTGCGTCGATAGACATGGACGATGGAATCGCTGCAAAATCAATGCTTTGCATCTCCAAGTCGGTGACGTCCGCGGTCAGAGTGAAACTCCCTTCTTTTTCAGGCATGACGGTGAATGTCACCTGCCTGTTCTTACCAGCATTCGCTACGGAACCTTCAGGAGCTTGTATATTGTCATATAGGACAGAGTCAAGCTTCATCGTTATTTGCATCAAGTAGTTATTGTAAAAGCTCTCATCCGCTTTATCATTCTTTGTTGTATTAATGCTCACTTTAAGCTTGCCGTCTTTTCCGACTAAATCTTCAGGTTGCATGGATTCTCCATTTAATTGATAGGAAACATCGATCTTCCACGGCAGAGGTTTGCCTTCCAAGTTGCCTTGATACCAAAACGCTTCCTCTTTTGCAGTCAGTTCCACCTTTTCATTTTGCTGTTGTATTTCTGTGACATCCGTGAGATTTTGAACACTTGTGTAAGGTCCATAATCAATGATTTCCCCAGGCTCTTCTATTATAAAATTGTTGACGACATACATTTCTTCCTGATCCCCGGAAGCATCGAGTGTGGTGTAGACGACTTCATGCTTTTTTGAGTAGGTACCTTTCGTTACCGGCTCTGTCTTTCCTTCGCCTTCTGCCGACACAGGAACGGCAGGTAACATAAGAAGAAATGCTGTGAACATCGCTGTCGTACGTTTGCATTTCATCCTCACTTCTCCTCCTTATAAAAACTTGCTTTCCAGGTCGTTCTTTGAATGACTGAATCGAAGATGACGAGCAGGGCCGGAAGCACGAACACCACCATAAGAAAAGCAAGCAGTGCTCCCCGGCCTAACAGCAACCCGATGGAAGATACAATCGGGTTTGAGGATGTGATCCATAATATGAACCCGACACTCGATAAAATGGCCGCGGATACGAAGATCGCAAAGACCTTATCATCTATCGTCCTCTTGATCGCCTTCATCGCAGGCATTTCTTTTCTTAAGTGATTGTAGTTTTCCGTAAACAAAATCGCGTAGTCAACGGTTGCCGCTAACTGAATGGTACTGATCAAGAGATACCCCACATAAACAAGGGACGTATCCATAAAGTACGGAAACGATAAGTTGATCCATACCGAAGCTTGGATCGTTATCAGCAGGACGACTGGGATAGAAATCGACCGGAACGTGAGCAACAGTACGAGTGCCACCGTCACGATTGTCAAAATATTGACGAGTCGGTTATCGTCCTGAACAATGTTTTTCATATCATACAAAGTAACACTCTCTCCAAGCATGTGCGTTTCCTGATAATAGCTGTCGGCGGTGTCCTTAATTGTCTTTACTAAAGCAAATGCTTCTTCCCCTTCGGCATCTGTTTCCGTGTAAAGAGTGATTCGAGCATAGTTCTCCGAATAAAACGATTCCGTAATCGACTCATCCAAATAAGCAGGAGGGATGGTCGGGCTGACCACGTTGACGTAGGAGATGACAGTTGCAACAAGGGGGAGGCTTTCCAACTCCTGCACAAGCTCCTCCTCCTTGGCCCGGTCCCCTTCAGGTACGAGCAGAACCATCGGCATGTTCTTTCCGAACTCCTCCTGAATCGCTGATGCATCTTGACCTGCTCGTGTATGTTGAGGATGTTCTCCGGTTCCATAAATAAACGAAGTTTCACTTTGCGCTAAGAAAGCAGGTACGATGATCAAAATGACGAATATCAAACTAGGCACACGGAATTTCAATACCCGTTTGCCCATCCCTTTGAAATCAGGCACAAACGGACGGTGCTGGGTGCGATCGATCCAGTGATAAAACATCAACGTCAATGCCGGCAGGAAAACCATAACACTGATGAAACTTAACAAAATGCCTTTAAGCAGGTTGAGCCCTAAGTCGGCCCCAATACCAAAATCCATGAACGTAAGCGCTGTAAACCCGAAGAAAGTCGTCGACGCACTGGCGACAATCGCCGGAAACGACCTTCTCATCGCAAGCAGCATCGCTTCTTTTGGGTCAGATACCTCTTTGCGATAATCCGAAAAGCTGTGCAGCAGAAAAATCGCGTAGTCAAGCGACACAGCGAGCTGTAAAATGGGTGCGACGGATTGAGTGACAAAAGACACTTCCCCGATAAAAATGTTCGTCCCTAAATTGATCAGGACGGACACACCAATGGCAATTAAAAAAAAGACCGGTTCCATCCACGATGTCGTGGACAAAATCAAGGTCAGAATGATAATTGGAACGAGCAAAGCCCCCGCATACATCGACTCACTGCCTGCCATCTTCTGGGACGTCGCCGTGTTGACAGCTTCGCCTGCAACCGCATTTTTTTCGCCGATCAAATCATAGATGGCATCAGTCGCTTCTCCTTCGTACCCTTCTTCTATCGACACGGAGTAAAGCGCCGACTTTTCCTGATAGTACGTTTCAACAGTGGTTGAATCTGCCATTTCGATTGGTACTTTAAGGTCGATGACATCATCGAGCCACATCACGTTTGTAACACCACGGATCACCTCGAGGTCCTCTTTATAGCTTAAAGCCTCAGTAATGGAAACGTCTTGAATCATGACCCTGGCATTTTCCACCGGTTCATCAAACTCTTCTTCCATCAACTCCACGGACTGAATGGAGGGGGAGTTTTCCGGTAAGTAATCGACCATGTTGTAATTGACCGACACGCCAAACTGTGCCACCGTACTGAAAATGGTTAAAATCATAAATAGGATGACAATGCTTTTCTTCCATTGAACTATTTTTGATGCCCAGCCAATAAGGCTTCACCCCTCTTGCAAATGACATTCATACATTCTATTATTTTATAAACACCGTGTTGGATACTCAACAAACAGTTTTTTAAATATCGTCAGTTCCCCAACACAACTTTATTTTGTGTTGGATTGTCATAGAAATGTAACAAAAAGGAGCCTTGGTCATGAGCGAAAAACTCGATCGTAGAAAAAAGTACACACGAAAAGTACTAAAAGAAAGCCTAATTACCCTGCTTGCTGAAAAGCCCATATCAGAGGTGACTGTAAAAGAAATCTGCAGACTCGCCGACATCAACCGTTCGACCTTTTACACCCACTTCTCCGATCACTACAATCTGCTAAGCAAAATCGAAGAAGACATCACCGATGACATGAACCGCTACTTGCACAGCTACAGTTATGAACATGAAGAAGAATCCATTCAGATGACCGAAAAGATCTTAGAGTACGTCGAAGAAAACAAACTCATGTTTCAGACCTTGTTGAATAAAGAGGCGGCTCCGACTTTTGAAAAACGGATGATGGACTTAACCCAAGGATTCATGATGAATAACTGGATGGACGAGCACGTAGGAAACAAGCAAGAATCTCAGTATCTGAGTTCCTTTGTCATTAGCGGAGCCATTCATGTCATCAAAGACTGGATTGATAAAGATATGAATCAGTCACCAAGAGAAATGGCTGTCATGATCAATCACTTCATCAATAAAGGATTGTCTTACTTAGAGTAAGATTTGGATTTTTATCAGTGGTTGGAGACGGAAAACCCCAGGCCTTTTAGGCATATCTTTTGTTACCTCCAGCTTAATCTCTGTCTCCTCATTATGTAGGATTAATTCTCAGGGTTCACATGCTCCTTATCTAGGTCATTAGAATCACAAAGATGAGTAGAATCTTGTAGTTCCTTCTCATCCTATGTCGAAGCCACCCCCTTCTTGTCCCTGTCTAGTCCTATACGACAGGACCTTATTCACTTGTAATAATATTCCCTATTATCTAACATTAACCTCACAAGCACTTTTCTGATAATTTTTTGTAAAAAGGAGTCTGCCATGCTCACAAAAGTCAAACAAATGATCTTTTTGAAACGATTAGAAAAGATGTTAGCCGCCTACCGTATAAAAATCATGCACTTCATCCCTGGAAGAGTGCGCATTTCTTCCCCCTATTGGGAAGGCAATTCCAAAATTGTCTCACGACTTGTTCCTTTACTGGAATTAGAGCCAAAGATCCACTCGGTCAAACACACCCCGGAAACAGGAACCGTCTTAGTTGAATATGACTCAACCCCGGATGTGGATGAAAAACAAATCGAACAATGGTTTGAAATTGTCCAGCGGGTTCATAATGATGTGATCACGAGAGAAGTGTCAGGATCATGATGCAGTCTTTGATCGGTTTAGGTGCATCTTTTGCGATCCCAGGCCTTATGAAGCGATTGAAAGACCAAAAAGTGCAGGTGCTGCATGCCATGCCAGGTCGTGTCCGACTGCAGAGCAATCATTGGAAGGAAGAAAAGATTGCCCATGCGTTAGAACGGCAAATGGCACAAGTCCCGTTGGTGAAACGAGTGGAAGCATCAGGAATCACGGGAAGCTTACTTTTGGAATTCACAACCGATCATCTGACATCAGAACAATTCGACGCCCTTGTCCAATTAGCTGTGGACACTTCTATTTCTACGTATCCTTACATAGAATCCAAGGTGAAAAATTCCTTGAGAAAAGGCGTCGATTCCTTTGACGATCTAGTCAAAAAACAGACCGGCGGCAAGACGGATGCCGAATCTTTGCTCATCCTCTGGTTGCTTTACAAAGGAGCAACCGGATTCGGAGCAAACCCCACTTTTGCCACCAGTCTTTTGTACTGGGCTTACACACTCATCAAGAAGGATGGTGATGGAAGATCGTGAACGGAGGAGCCATTGTTCATGCAATCCCCGGCAGAACAAGACTGAAAATCCCCAAAGGTCTGACACAGGAGAAAGTCGAAGCCTCTTACCGAGGCCTTCCCGGCGTCCACTCGGCTATCTATACTCAAGAATCTGGTTCAGTGGTTCTTCATCATGACCAGGAACTGAACGCGAAGACGATTCTTCACGGGAGGAACTCTTCATCACCTCCAAGGAGGAGCCATCCATACAACAAAGAACTAACCGCAAGTAGTCTCGCCTTGCTGCTCGATTTCTTCATTCCCACTATGAGATTTACGGGTTTGATGAAATTGCTCTCCCCCGCCTCCCTTGCCAGTCTCTTCGCATGCAAATCCATGATCGTCAATGGATTAAGACCGGTAACCGCAGGCCGCCGTCCAAACGCAGACACACTCAGCACGACAGCCATTCTAGCCTCCATTCTAAAAGGGAATCCGAAGTCCGCCATCGTCATCCTCTTCATGTCGACCTTGAGCGAATTCATTACCGATTACACGGCTCACAGGACAAAGAATTATGTAAGAGAAATGATGAACGTCGATACTCCATTTGTCTGGAAAGTGGATGCCTATGGGGACGAGAAAAAAGTGTCCATTGAAGAAGTGAGTATCGGGGATCACATCGCGGTATTTGAAGGAGAAAAGATCTCAGCTGATGGGAAGGTCGTCAGCGGCTGGGCAAGTATTGATCAATCAGCGATCACCGGAGAATATATGCCTCAGGATGTTTCCAGTGGCCAAACCGTTTTTGCCGGCACCATTGTTCAGTCAGGAAACATAAGGATTGAAGTCTCTCAAGTCGGAGACGAAACAGCCGTGGCCCGGATTTTACAGATGATTGAGGAAGCTCAGGATTCGAAAGCACCCATCCAGTCCTATGCGGATGAAATGTCGGAACGACTCGTACCGGTCTCCTTCTTTCTTGCCTTGCTTACGTTTGCAATAACACGAAGCTGGGACCGTGTCTTGAATATGCTGGTCATTGACTATGTGTGTGGAATCAAGTTAGCGACGGCTACCGCTATATCTGCTTCCATAGGAAAAGCGGCTCGCAACGGGGCTCTCATCAAGGGCGGGGAATACCTGCAGAAGCTTTCCTCCATTGATACAGCCATTCTTGATAAGACGGGCACCATCACGGAAGGAAAACCTGAAATAGTAAAGATTGCTCCATACAACGGATTTACAGAACATGAGATTTTAAGATATGCCGCTTCCGCTGAAGAACATTCTTCCCACCCGATTGCCGAAGCTATACTTACAAAAGCGGCAAATTTGAATTTAACCGCTTACGAACATGACCATGACAGCATTGAAAACATCGTTGGCCATGGAGTGAAAGCTTCTGTCAACGACAAAGAAGTCTTGATCGGGAATCAATCCTTGCTTGTCAGCCATGAGGTGGACACGAACAGTCTGACTTTCCTAAACAAGTCGATCAAAGAAAAAAATACGATATTCGTTGCAATCGATAAGAAAATGGCGGCGGCTATTGTAATTGAAGATGCGTTACGGGAAGGAATGAAAAGGACGGTCAATCAGCTGAGAAGGTTCGGCGTCGATGAAATCGTCATGATCACCGGCGACAAACGCGAAGTGGCTGAAGAAGTCTACCATGAACTCAGACTGGACCAATTCCATTCCGAAGTCCTCCCTCACGAAAAAGCGGCCTTTGTAAAACAATACAAATCACAGGGCCGTCAAGTCCTGATGGTGGGAGACGGAATCAACGATGCCCCTGCCCTCGCCTTAGCTGATGTGGGCGTGAGTATGGGAGGCAAGCGTACGGACATCGCTGTTGAAGCGAGCGATCTTGTCATTACGTCGGATGACCCTATCATTCTCTCAGATGTTATTCAGCTTTCTAAGTCTACCATGTCTATGATTCGTCAAAACTTTGTCATCACGATAGCCGTCAATAGTGCAGCGATTCTTTTCGGTCTTTTTGGTTGGATTACTCCAACGATCGGCGCGGCTATACACAACTCAGCAACGATCGCAGTCGTCCTGAACAGTACCCGAATACTGGTGAATAAGGAGCGAGTAACATGCAGGCAACCTTCTCCATCGTCCATGACATACCTGGTCGACTCCGCTTGATCATCCCTGCCTTATACGACAAGCAGGATTACAATCAGATCCAGGATATGTTCACGTCCATCAAAGGAATCGATTCGGTAAGAATTGAGCCGACCATTCAGTCGATGACCATTACGTATGTGAAAGAGTTGATTAATCGAAAAGTCATCCTGCGGTTCATTAGTTTGTTTTTCAAACAAACGCGTTTTGATCCGTTGGACAATATTATGGTCAACATCGCCCCTGCACAGCGTAAAGACTTCCTGCGCAGCCTGGTCACAGGATTTCTCATCCTGATTGCCTATTTGAATAATAAGCCAGGAAGAGTCCCCGGCTTGCTTGATTATGCGGTCGTCATATCGACCGCTTATACCGTCCTTTCACACGGAGAAAACAAATTTAGACACCCTGACGTCATCACAGGTATTGTGAGCATGCTCTCCATCGGTGCTGGTAACATCCTCCAGGTGGCCATGGTGACATGGGCGGTCAACGTATTAGAACTATTAAATGATGCGAGTAAGAAAAAAATGCTTCTATAAAAAAATTATTTCAGGAGGTTTTATACGATGGTAGTAAACAAAGATTTCATGATGGGATTTGTTTCAGGAACAGTAGTAGGAGCTGTAGGATATCGCCTTTATGAACAAAATCAAGGGCAGCTTTCCCAGCTGATCCAAAACCCAGCCGCACAAAATTTGAACCCTTTAGCCCAAGCCCCTTCCCACAATCATAATGAATTGAGCATTGAAGATCTGATTGCCCAAAAAGAACGATTAGAAGATTACATCGCTGAAAAGAAAGTGAACAGCGGCCAATAATCCAACGAATCCGCTGATTCGTTGACAAGGTACATTCCACACGGGGTGTACCTTGTTTGTAAATTTTCTATATTTTTTTTGAAATATGGTTGACTTATTTTGTGTACACCTATATATTTTGCACTAAGGAAACTTTTTAACCACACATCAATTTCTAGCAACTTTTTCAACAAACGCCCATATAGTAAAGGGGTTCCTTTTTTTACCCAAAAAGTTGCACAAAGGAAAATTAAATGAATACCACAAATTTTTGTGATAATACGACAAAACTATGAATATATCTAAACCCTATAAGAAGAGGATGATGATATTCATGTCAAAGGAGGAGAGAAAATGGCGAAAGCAGCCTTATCCATAAAAGACCTTCATGTTTCTT
Source organism: Halobacillus sp. AWM4_238 (assembly GCF_056158265.1). Classification (NCBI taxonomy): domain Bacteria; kingdom Bacillati; phylum Bacillota; class Bacilli; order Caryophanales; family Bacillaceae; genus Halobacillus; species Halobacillus sp. AWM4_238. The sequence continues at coordinate 3,561,468 of NZ_JBSWSY010000002.1, read as the reverse complement.
ACTATGGAAACGAAGCGGTCAAAGATGTCAGCTTAACAGTCAGCCCTGGTAATCTTGTCGGAATCATCGGGCCAAACGGTGCCGGCAAATCCACCTTATTGAAAGCCATGCTGCAACTCATCCCCCGGGATAAAGGGGAAATCGAACTTCTTGGAAAATCGGTGAAAGAAGTGAGAAAGAAAATTGCCTATGTGCCTCAGCGGAATAATATCGATTGGGATTTCCCGATCACCGTCCTTGATGCTGTGCTGATCGGTACCTATCCGAAACTGAAATTATTCAAACGACCTAAAAAGAAAGACAGAGAATGGGCTATGGAATGTCTACGCCGCGTCGGCATGGAAGACTTCAGCAAGAGGCAAATTGGTGAACTATCGGGCGGGCAGCAGCAACGGGTTTTCTTAGCCCGGGCGCTTGCACAAAAAGCAGAATTGTTCTTTCTCGATGAACCGTTCGTCGGGGTGGACGCATCGAGTGAAGAAACGATTGTACGGATATTGAAAGAGTTATGCTGGCAAGGCAAGACAGTCATTGTTGTCCACCATGACTTGAGTAAAGCCAATGATTATTTCAATCAATTGATACTGTTGAACAAAGAGCTCATCGGTTTCGGATCCGTTCAGGAAGTCTTCCAAACAGAAATCATCGAAAAAGCCTACCAAGGACAGTTTGCTTTCATGAAAGAGATAGGAGTGTAAGTCATGGCTTTTATTGAAGCAATTATGCAATACGGATTTTTACAAAAAGCATTATTAACGTCCATCATGGTGGGAATCATTTGTGGTGTTATCGGCTGTTTCATCATATTAAGAGGAATGGCCCTCATGGGGGATGCGATATCCCATGCGGTCTTACCTGGTGTAGCCATTTCATATATGCTAGGTATCAATTTCTTCTTTGGAGCAGTGTTCAGTGGTGTCCTCACAGCGATTGCGATCGGATTCGTCACTCAGAACAGCCGGATCAAACATGACACTTCCATCGGTATCATGTTCACTGCAGCCTTCGCAGCAGGAATTATTATCATAACGATGTTGAAGAGCAGCACGGACCTCTATCATATCCTGTTCGGGAATGTCCTCGCTGTTAGAGCTTCGGACATGTGGATTACGCTTGGGATCGGGATCGTCATCTTGGCAGCGGTGTACCTTTTCTACAAAGAACTACTGGTCACTTCCTTCGATGAAACGATGGGAGCGGCTTACGGACTGCCTGTACGATTGATTCATTATTTCTTGATGACCCTGCTTACCATGGGTACGGTAGCTTCCTTACAAACCGTAGGGATTGTCCTCGTTGTTGCGATGTTGATTACACCAGCAGCGGCCGCCTACCTTTTGACCGATCGCTTATGGATCATGATCTTCCTTGCTTCTGGTATAGGTGTTCTTTCATCGATCATTGGTCTTTATTTCAGCTTCACCTACAACCTGGCTTCAGGAGCGACAATCGTCATGGCAGCAACAGCGATCTTTGTACTGGTCTTCCTGTTCTCGCCTAAACATGGGTGGCTGTGGAGAATGTTGAAAGTTAAAAAGAAAAAAGCATCACTTGTGTAGATATAATATTTTTAAATATATTTGAGGAGGAACTATTATGCTTAAGAAAAAGTTCATTTTATTAGGAGCAACGCTATTTACTTTGCTTATTTTAGCCGCCTGCGGTGGCGAAGAAGCGAATGGAAACACAGAAGAAGATGGGGATAAAGTACAAGTTGTGACTACGTACTCAATTGTGTATGATATCGTGAAAAATGTCGGTGGAGATCAAGTGGAAATCCACAGCTTAGCACCGATCGGATCCAACCCTCACGAGTACGACCCGCTTCCGGAAGATGTAAAGAAGACGACTGACGCGGATGCTGTTTTCTACAACGGTTTGAACCTTGAAGCAGGGAACTCCTGGTTCAGCAAATTGATGGAAACTGCAGGAAAAGGTGGCGAAGATGCACCCGTTTTCCTTATGAGTGAAGGTGTAGAAGCGATGTACTTGACGTCAGAAGGAAATGAAGGCGAAGAAGACCCTCACGCATGGCTGGATGTCCGCAATGGAATTAAGTATGCGGAGAATGCAAGAGATGGACTCATCGAAGCTGATCCTGAAAACAAAGAGATTTACGAAGAGAATGCTGAAGAGTACATTGCCGAGCTGCAAGCCCTGCACGACAAAGCGGTGGAGCAATTCAATGAAATCCCTGAAGAAGAACGTGTACTTGTAACAAGTGAAGGTGCGTTCAAATACTTTAGTGACGCTTACGGCTTCCAAGCAGAATACATCTGGGAGATTAACCAGGAAAACCAAGGAACACCAGAACAGATCACGAGAATTGTAGATATTATCAATGAAAAACAAATCACAGGATTGTTCCTAGAGACAAGTATCGATGCGCGCAGCATGGAGGCTGTTTCAGAGGAAACCGGCGTTCCAATCATGGGCGACGTTTTCACTGATTCTTTAGCTGAACCAGGTGAAGAAGGCGATACGTACATTTCCATGATGGAATCTAATATCAACACAATCAAAGAAGGATTGAGTCAATAAATCAAAAGCTGCCAACATCCGCTACATGGGATGTTGGCAGCTTTTTTCATGTTTATCTTAGGACTCACCCTGAACATTCCAGTCGTGCGTTCTCTTCAAAAAATAAGACCTCCAAATGCGTTAACATCGAGGCTCATCTACTATTCATACTTTCTTGCTTCTCTTTCTTCAGAAAGTCCTCTTCACCTAACCCCCTAAACACTTTACACATCTATCGTTTTTTACATCATTCCCCAACTCGATCCCCCCTATTAGAATGAAACCTATCCTATTCCCATCCGTATGAGAAGAGAACATTGAATAAGGAGGGAACGGATATGACAACGTTACGAAAGATGAGCGAAGAAGAATTTCAAGAATACATGGACTTTTCCATATCTAACTTCGCAAAGGAAAAAGTGTCTGCTGGTAATTGGAAAGAAGAAGAAGCTCTTGAAAATTCCAAAAAGACTTTTGAAGAACTTCTTCCTGATGGGAGACTTACAACCGATCATTTTCTTTATACGATTCTCAGTGAAAATAATGAAACGATAGGAACATTATGGATATGTAAGCAGTCCTCAGATAAAGCCTTCATCTATGACATTCGTATTGTAGATGAGCATCAAGGGCAGGGACATGGGAAGAAAGCGATGACTCTGGCAGAAGGAGAAGCCAGAAAAATCGGGGTGCAAAAGATCGGCCTTCATGTATTTGGTCATAACAAAGCCGCAAGAAAATTATACGAAAACCTCTCCTACAAGACGACAAACATTGTGATGGAAAAAGATATTACACAACAGTGATTGAGGAGGAAATACATAAAAAGAACCCTTTGAACAAGGGTTCTTTGTTTGTTATTTCGCATTTTCATCCGGTTGATGAATTCCAAAGATATTCCCTTCTGTATCCAGGTAATATCCCTGCCAAGCCATCCCAGGAAGGGCATATTTAGGTAAAGCGACTTTGCCCCCCTGGTCCAGAATTTTGGTTTCAATCGCATCGTAGTTTTCCACTCCAAGTGTACAGGCAAAGGCATTCAGCGCCTGCTTCAATTCTGGCGGAGCACTTTTTCGCTGCATGAGAGCACCGTTGATTCCCGGTTCATCTTCGCTGCCTGTTACCGCCCCGAAATAAGGCATCCCGGCATACTCGCTCCAGTCTTCGAATGTCCATCCGAAAACGTCACCATAAAATTTCTTTGCTCGTTCCATGTCATCGACATGAATTTCAAAATGCACGACTCTACCCATCATTCCCACCTGCTTTTTCATAGATTTTGGTCAAACGAATATTGTTTCTACGTTATACATATTCGCTGAATAATCCTCCACTCCTTCTTCTTTGTCTAGCGTTATTCAACAAACTGGCAGCATTGTTGAAGACTTGATTTCGAGATGTTTTCTGAGTGGATGGGCTGCGGGGAATGACTCGCTTTCCGCGGGAGTGCGGTGAGCCTCCTCGGACTGCGTCCTGTGGGGTCTCACCCTGCACTTTTTTCCCGCAGGAGTCTCCCCATTCCCCTCCGCCCCTTTACCATGGGAGACTCTCGAAATCACTTCTGGAAAAATCAGCTTGTATGATTGAATAAATTAGAGAATATTAACCGCTCCTCCTCCTCGGGTATTCAGGAAGTAAAAGCTCGATACACATGTCTCCTTAAGAGGGAAGAGTTTCCTCTACTACATTGGTGTTGCAGGTATAATGATCTCTATACCACGCTTCGTAACCAGAATAGTATCCATGGAGTTAACATCCTCCACTCCACATTGGTAAAGCAGCTTATCCTGGAATTAGTTTCGAGATCCTCTTATGGTCAAGGGGCGGAGGGAAACAGGGAGACTCCTATGGGACGTGTGGGACAGGTGAGTCCACGGAAGGCGTGGCCTGAGGAGGCTCACCGCCCGCCCCATGGAAAGCGAACGGTGAGCCGGAGCCCCTAAACGCCTACAAATGTCTCGAAACTAATTCCTCCACAATCAGGAACTATTATGTAAGAGAATGAAGGGTAGTTTTAAATAAAAAAGCTTACAGAGAAACTGAAGGTTTCTCTGTAAGCTGGTTGTCTATTTCTCTTTTGAAGAGTCTTTTTCTTCTATCATTTCGATATCATCAAGGTAGCGAAGCAGGTCTCCGTACACAACGGAATCGGATAAGGCTAGTTCTTCTTCTGCCTGCTTGAATCCGGGTACACATGCCTCTCCTTCAACTGGTTCTCCTGTCTCTCTGTCATAACAGTTTCCATTTACTCCAACATGTTCTTCACTTGCGAAGTTTCCATCACGTGTGATCATCATTTCGCGACGATCCTCGCTGAAGAGATCCTGGCCGAATTGGACAGGGTTTTCATCTTTGACGCCGAGAAGGTTCATGAGCGTCGGACGTAAGTCAACCTGTCCACCCACGGTGTCGTTTTCTTGTGGGTCAATGCCCTCTCCTAGGATCAGCATTGGGACACGCTGTAATTGGAACTGTTCGTAATCGTTGATGTCTTTATCCAGATACTCTCCCATCGCTTGTTGATGGTTTTCGGAAATACCAAAGTGGTCTCCATAAATGACGAGAATCGTATCATCATAAATTTCAGACTTTTTGAATTCCTCGACGAACTGTTTCAATGCTTCGTCCTGATAGCGGATCGTCTGGAAATAACGGTTCAAGGTTTCACTGGACGTATTTCCTTCTTCGATGAATTTCTTATCCTCTGGCAATGTAAACGGATGGTGGTTCGTCAGCGTGATCATTTTGTTATAGAACGGCTGCTCCATCTGTTCCATTTTGTCTAAAGAGTCACTGAAGAAGTACTCATCCAGGTAACCCCAGCCATACGATTTCTCTTCCGTCACATTGTAATCTTTCTTCGAGTAGTACTCATCATAACCAAGAGAGTCATACATCACGTTACGGTTCCAGAATGTTTCATCATTGGCGTGCATCGTTGAGGAGAAGTATCCTTCTTCACCCAGCACTTCAGGAGTCGCTTGATATTCGTTTCCTGAATGAGTAAAGAAGGCTGCTCCGCGGTTCAGTCCATACAATGAATTATCAAGCAAGAACTCAGAGTCGGATGTACGCCCTTGTTTGACCTGGTGGTAGAAGTTGCTGAAATAAGCCCCTTCCTCTTTCAAGTCATTGAAATACGGGGTTAACTCTTTCCCGTTTACCGTATTATCGACAACAAAGGTCTGCGTACTTTCAAGAGACAAGGCAATGACGTTTTTCCCTTCTGCCACACCTGTCATCTCACGATTCGGTTCTGATTTTTGTTCATTAATATAGTTCAAAACTGGTGAAAGTTCGTTACTATCGGCGAACGTCTTCTTCGCCTCCGTCTGACCTTGCAAGACGATATCATAGGCGTGAAAGTTGAGGACACCGATATATTTCACGAGCATGTTACGGTCAAAAGCACGTTCCAATAGTTCGGTACGCTCCGTTGTCGCCCAACCTAGGTTCACGAGGAACAAAGGAATGGCGAGCACAGCCAAAATCAGGCCTTCTTTTCGTTTAGGCATGAAGCTTTGAAAGCGTTCCGGTTTTAAATAGAATAGTAGAAACGCTGCGATCAATACGTCCACGAACAAGAAAATGTCCGTCACAGATAATATTTTCGTAATACTACCACCCATACCAGCCAAGTTTGCAGCTTGACCTAGCATCGGGATTGTCAAAAAGTCACTATATTCTCTGTAGAACAAAACGTTCACATATAATAGGACGGATCCCAATATATACGTGACAAGCATCCCTCTACGGCCTGCCAGCAAGATCCCCACTCCGAATAAGAGGAAAATACTGCTCAATGGGTTGAAAGCTAAGATCGCCGCTTCATTGGCGTTTTCAATATCAAGGGTAAAGATACCACCTTGAATGAAGTACATCTTCGCCCAGAAAATCGCCATCACTGCAGCATAGATCGTGAATTTCTTCTTAAACGCGGGGTCATTCATTTTCATTTTAATTGTTGAAAGCATGATAAAACCTCCGTTGATTTAACCTGTATCCAATTCTTCATCAGTCTTTCCATCATCAAGTCTCATATACTAGCATTTTTTTAAACTGTCGTAAATGACGACGAAACTCATCATAACACACAATTAATAAAAATATACTATTATCATTAAACTGTTAAACTCATTTAAAAAGATGTCATAACCGTTACATAGAAGTTAAATAACAGACAAAAAATCCCACCGACAATTATAAGATGTTGGCGGGATTTCCTAATAAGTTCTTATCAACTCTTCTTTTATGGAAGATTTAAAAACCGCCTGTGTGGGGCAGACGGCATGTTATCTACTCTTAACTGAAGAAACTCTTCACTTTTTCCAGGGTTTTTCGAGACTCGGAAGATGAATCATGAAAGGCTATATGTCCATCTGGACGGATGAGAAGAGTATGGCCTTTCTTCATGCCAAGCTTATTGCCCAAATGTCGGTGCACGTCGTAAATAATAGGGAGCTCATTACCATCCGTTCTTACCGTCCCTCCTTTAGCAACGAGAAAGATCTTGATAAGGCCTGCATACGTTTCATCAACCTTTTTTGAAAAAGCATACGCTTCGTCTATTAATCCTTCATCCTCTGCATCGATATATATGAAGCAGACATATCCATATTTTCGAAGTAATGGGTAAACACTCCGATCGTTGGACCCATCGAAGAATAATAGATGATCAGGTACCCGTTCTCCTGCCTTTACTGCTTCTTTTGAAAGAGTAGAGTCTTGCAGGGACTTATTCTTGGACGTCTCTTCATATTGGTTGTAAATATGGGAAAGGTGATTCGCAATTTTCTTTTGTACCCAGTCCTGCGTCAATGCGGCCTTTCCCGTCCAGTTCCTTATCTTCCCTTGCGCTCCTTGAAGTTCAATGATTTTAAGCATGCGCGAGGTTTCTTTCAGTACATCCAAGCCTATAGGGGCACGTTCGTGGTGATAACTGTCGAGAAAAGAATCATCCGCATGACCGTTAAGCACGGCATCCAGCTTCCAGACGATATTTGCCGCATCCTGGAGGCCGAGATTCATTCCCTGACCGCCAATCGGATTATGAATATGCGCTGCATCACCGACGAAAAAAACATTCCCTTCCCTGTAGTTCGGCACCTGCCGATGGGCGGTCCCGAAATAAGAGAGCCATTTAGGATTCTCTACTTGGTAAGGCTCTGACAAAATCGTATTTAAACTCTCCTGCAAATCCTCTAAAGGCAATTCATCTTCATGAGGAAGCCCCTGCTTAGCGCGATCCATCCCTACAACACGGTAACTGCCATCTTTATATGGAAAAAACGCCACAGCTCCACGGTCATTCAAATGCATGTTAATATAAATTTCATTCAGGGCAGGTACATCAACGTCCCCAAGGAAAAACGTGTAGCCTTCATCTTCCCCCTCAAAAGGAACATTCAAATCCTGGCGAACCTTACTATGTGCTCCGTCACAAGCGAGAAGGTATCGAGCCAGGTATCTCTTTATTTCTCCTTGATGTTTCGCTGTCACGTACACACCTTCGTCCGTTTCCATCACTTCCACTACTTCGTGCTCCCTGTCGACACTCCCCCCTAAAGAGGAAAGGTGGTCTTCTAATATACTCTCGGTCTCACTCTGAGGAATAATCAGTAGATATGGATATTGACTATCAATATGATAGAGTTCCACTACAGAAGGATTCTCCCCTCCGAGGTGCAGCTTGGAACCAGGACCTGGATAGCCTTTTTTCAAAAATTCCTGATGCACACCCAAGAGTTCAAACATTTCAAGCGTCCTCGCCTGGATCCCGAGCGCTTTCGAAAGCTCTGAAGGATTGGATCGCTTCTCTAAACACACAAAATCCATGTCTCGTTTTTGTAATTCATTGGCGGCCATCAGCCCAGCCGGCCCTGCTCCAATAATCAGCACATCCGTTTCAATTACGGAAGTCATCCCCTCACCCCTTTCAAATTTCAGTGCGAGAAAAGTAAAAACGCCACTGATACGCTATAAAACTCGTCTTCTTTACCTTACCCTTCTCCCCTTTCCTCAACCATGTACAGACACATTCCATCATTAACCTTTGCGCTTGAGTAAAAGATCGTTTCTGAGACCATAAAAAAGCAACCTGCTTGAAACAGGTTGCTTTCTATATATTCGAATGATCAAAGAGATTCGATAGCATCTTTAACTGATTGGGTGCCCCCAACGACTTGAAATTCTTTTCCAATGGTTGATTCATTCTCCAAGGTCGATAAGATGACTCGTGCCACATCTTCTCGAGGGATTTCTCCTCTTTCTACTTTTTCAGCAGCCTCGACTTGTCCGCTTCCATCATCATTGGTAAGCAAGCCAGGGTGAATGATGGTGTATTTCAAATCCGTTCTTCTCAGCCAATCATCCGCATAGTGTTTCGCTACGACATAGGGAGCGAAGGATGAAGGAGCCCCTTGAATCGCTTCGCGTGTCGTATCAAACGAACTGATCATAACATAGCGATCCACGCCTTTTTGCTTGGCTGCTTCAATCGTTTTCACAGCTCCATCCAGATCAATCAGAGCCGTCTTATCAGCTCCTGTGTTCGGTCCTGATCCAGCTGTAAATACAACCGCATCCACACCGGCATAAGCTTCGGCTATTGTGTTGGTATCATCCTCAAGGTCGACCAGGACCGTTTCCGCCCCGAGTTCTTTAAAGTAGGAAGCTTGTTCTTCTTTGCGAATCATCGCTTTGGCTTCCAGACCATCCGTTTCTTGAATAAACTTGACGAGATGTTTCCCCACTTGACCATTTGCGCCTACAACGAGTACCTTCATTATTTTCATCCTTTCTTCGCCCTTTCAAAGATTGGTTCTTATTCCTACCTTAACTGTTACCCCAATGGAAAGAAAGAGAAACGCCCAGCACTTTAGAGGAGGTAGAGAAACAGAAAACAAAAACTATACCATGACCAATCACTTGAACTGCTTAAGCCGTGGCATAAAAATTTTCGTTAAAAAGTTGAACCTTTTCGTTTTATTTAATCGTACAATTATGAGAAGGAGGAGATCCGTATGTTCAAAAAATTATTAGCAAGTGTTGGCGTGGGTGCTGCTAAAGTAGATACACAGTTAGAAAAAGATCAATTCATCCCAGGTGAAACGGTCCACGGTAAAGTGGTTATCCAAGGTGGAGACGTTGAACAATCCATCGACTCCATCCATATTTTCCTCATGACCGAAGCGATTCGCGAAGTGGATGACAAAAAAGTGAAAGAAAAAGTGGCTTTGCAGAAATATCCGATCGCAGATCAAGAGACCATCAAGGAAGGCGAAACGAAAGAGATTCCTTTCTCTATCCAGATTCCTTATCACGTCCCCGCTTCTCACGGGAGACTTCCCATTTGGTTCGAAACCGGTCTCGATATCCCGATGGCCTTGGACCCAGAGGATCGCGATCCGATAAAAATCGCCCCTCATCCTTACATTGACACAGTTCTGCAAGCCTTAGAAGGCCATTTAGGTTTTCACATAAGGAAAGTAGAAATGGAATACTCCAAACGCTACGGATACGTTCAGGAATTTGAATTTGCTCCGGGTGGAGAATACCGTTCTTATTTAGATGAGCTGGAAGCCATCTTTTTCCTACATGAAGACCGCATCGATGTCATGCTTGAAGTCGACCGCCGTGCGCGCGGGCTTGGAGGATTGTTTGCGGAAGCATTGGAAATGGATGAAAGCCGTGCAAACGTGACGTTCACCGACCGGGAGTTGAACGGTTCTCTAGAGACTGTCGCCCGTAAGTTGCAGCAAACCATTGATCAATATAAAAAATAACAAAAAGGATCCTCACTACTTTTAGTAATGAGGATCCTTTTTCTATGACTATCCATTTTCTTCTCGATAGGTTTTCGTTCTAAGAATGAGGACGGTGAAGAAGACTCCACCAAAGATGAAACCCGCTCTCAGCAAAGGATGTGATGTGATATAAAAAGCTGAAAACAAAAAGGAAAACCAGATCATAATAAGCAGCGACACCTTCGCCCGTACCGGGACCCCCCGCCCAGCTTTATAATTTTTAATATAGGAACCGAACCATTTGTTCGACATAAGCCAGTTATATAAACGATCCGAACTCCGCACATAACAAGCTCCTGTTAGAAGTAAAAAAGGGGTCGTCGGAACGAGTGGAAGTACGATTCCTAGTACGCCTAAGACAAGGGATATACTTCCGATTATAATAAGTAACACTCTTCCCATTTGCTTCATAAAAAATCTCCTCAACACATCGTTTCTCTTTTACTCTCCCCTGTCTCTATGTCTAAAGGTCGACTCAGGTAGTAAAAGCTTTTTCTCTCATTTCAGCTTACTCTAGATTCTGTTTTTTGTTCAACTGATTTCATTTACATTCCTATGTTTCACAGATTTTCTGTTAGGGTCCTCTATGAAAAACATCCCATTGATTTTGAAGGAAAGAAGAACCACGAAGACAAAAGAGGTCAAACCTATGATAGGTTTGACCTCTTTGATTACCCACGATATTTGATTGTTAAGCCCTTCAAGAAATTTCTGGCATATTGATCACCGAACTGTCGATAATTTTTGTGTCCTTCTTTTCTTAATAAGCCACTTAATTCACCCTTCGTGATTTTCACGTCCGCTGCGTCCAAGATGTCAATGACATCCTCGTTCGTCAGTTTCAGGGCGATTTTCACTTTTTTCAGCATGACATTATTCACACTGGAATAATTTTTGATGGACCGATCTGGTTTATTCGGTTGTCCAGGCTTAGAAGGCTGGGGTCCCCGTTTAAACGTAATGAAACCATTCAAAAAGGACTCAAGCATGCTGTTGGTGCATTTGATGTGATCTTCATCTTCGTAAACCTCATCATCTTCAGCATCATAACTATCCTCTGACTTTGTGAGGACCTTTTGAACTTCTTCTTTCGTAAGATCTACTCCGCCAAGCTTAAATATATCGATCATATCTTGATCTTTGATATCAAGGGCGTACCTTAACCGAATAAGTATATCATTGTTATCCATATATAAACCTCCAAACTATAGCCTTCACACTATAGCAATTTCAGAAAAACTTTCAAGTCCTAATCATAACATGTTCCACTACACGTTAGTCTAACCGAACTGGAAAAGTTCTAAGCGAATGAAAGAGGGGTGGCGTTCACATACGATTGATGTACTTGAAAAAATAAGCGATTATCCAATGAAACTACCTAACATAAGACCGACCAAAAAGTGATCACCTGCACGAAAAAGATGATTTCACATGGAACTTTGGATTGGAAAAGATCACAAAAAGCGATTCACTTGGTCAGCAAAAGCTTGACCATCCATCAGCCTTTTTCCTCCTCCTTGAACGAAATTCGGTTTTCCCCCTCCTTTTCCTTCAATGAGAGGCATCGCTTGTTTAGCTACCTCGTTCATATTACGGTCGATGTCCGCTCCCCGAGCAAGAACAAACTGCAGTTGTTCTTCCTGTTCACTAATCAGAACTACATAAGCCTTCGGAGTTTCTTCGGTGATGGCTTTACCTAGAGACTGGAGCGTTTTGATCGGACGACCTTCAAACACGCGCTGGATGAGCGTCTCCCCCTTGGAAGCTGAGAGGATGTCGCGTGCTTCGAAATTCAGAAGCTGCTCCTCCAGATCGGCGATTTTCTTGTCTTTTTCCTTACTCGCCGTGATCATCTCACCAACCTCGTCAACAAGATGCTGTTCCGGCTTCGGAACGATCCGCTTCATTTCAGTCAGCACCTGATGTTTCTCTCCAAGCTTCTGCAAGACCCGGTTCCCACAAACGAATTCTAAGCGCACCTGGTTCTTGTTTTTTGTCCACCCCAAAAATTTGGCAGCCATGATTTCCGCTGTCGCTTGAGGGTGCGTCCCTCCACAGCCGTTGTAATCAACTTCCGGAATGACAACAAGACGCACGTCCCCTTGAACGGTGAGCGGTTTGCGAAGTGGATACTCTCTCGCTTCCGTAACCGACATCCACTTCGTTTCAACAGGGTAATTGGAACGAATGATTCTGTTTACCTGGTCTTCCACTTTTTCCAGCATGTCGTCGGATAGCTTTTTTGTATCCAAATCAATGGTCACTGTATCTTTTCCTAAATGAAAGCTTGTGGTCGGAATTTTGAACTGATCATCGAAGACAGCAGAAATGATGTGCTGTCCCAAATGCTGCTGCATGTGGTCAAACCGTCGCTCCTGATTCACTTTCCCGTGTACCTTTCCTTCTGTGGACAGTTCTTCTTTTATGTAATGACGGACTTCGTTGTCCACTTCTTCGACATCAAACACTTCAATACCATTCAATGTCCCTACATCGTGGGGCTGACCTCCGCCCGTTGGGTAAAACGCTGTTTCTCCCAGTACCACAAAGTACCCACGTTCATCTTCATCTAATCTGGTCACAGTGGAATCAAAATCCATCGTATAAACATCTTCATAGTACAGCCTTCTCGTCATTGCGCGTTCCTCCTAAGAATTCTTAAGGGTATCGTAACATGTATAGAACATTGAGGTGTTCCATTCCACTTCCCATTGATCAAAAGAAAAGGCAAGCGCTGTAACGCTTGCCTGCCTTCTGCTCTATATAGAAAGCCTTTCAGACAATTCATACATGCCTTCATCAACCCGAGGCGATTGAGAAAAAACATCTTCGAATGCATAGCTCACAAGGGTCAGGTCCTTCCATCCTACAACTTTGCCTGATTCCTGTTTTAGCAACAAATCAACCGCATGTGCGCCTAATCGACTAGCCAGCACACGGTCTCTTGCCGTGGGAGCTCCCCCTCGCTGGGTATGACCTAATACCGTGACACGAGATTCAATCCCTGCTTCTTCCTTCAATCTCGAGTTGAGATCGATTCCACTGATACCACTACCCTCAGCGATGACGATGATCCTGTACCTTTTGTCTCGAGAAGGACCATTTTTTATCTGTTCGATCATGGCATGGATGTCCTCTTTCTTCTCAGGGATCAATATATTCTCTGCGCCACCCGCAAGCCCGGACCATAATGCCAGGTTTCCTGTATCCTTTCCCATCACTTCAATAATAGAAGATTTCTCATGGGAAGACGCTGTGTCACGAATGCGATCAATATAATCTATAATTGTATTCAATCCTGTATCAAAGCCGATGGCCTCCGTCACGCCCGGAATATCATTATCAATCGTAGCCGGAATGCCGATGCACGGAAAACGCTTCTTTTCCAGCTTAGCAGCGATGGACAGGGCTTCCTTTCCGCCAATCACCACTAAGGAATCGATTCCTGCTTTGTTCAAGTTTTCAATGACTTTCTCCTGGCCTGCTTCAGTATAAATTTCTTCACATGTGTAGGATTGCAGAACCGTCCCTCCACGTTGAATAATAGAGCCAACGGACGATGCATCCATCTTCTCCCACGTTTCATTCAACAAACCTTGGAAACCATACTTAATCCCAACCATTTCGACGCCGTAATAGATGCCCGATCTTACGACTGACCGTATAGCTGCGTTCATTCCAGGAGCATCTGCTCCACTTGTTAACACACCAATTCTATCCATCGTCATCACTCACTTTCCTACGAATAACCAATGTATATTGTATACCCTTCCAAAGACTGTCACAAGCGGACCTACTTGAGGTTAAGACTGTACGGATGGAAGGCAGCTGCCTCTCACTTTATAAACAAACCGATTACGGCAATGCTTCAGCTCATCTCTTTTTTGAATCAAAGAAGCGTTGTTATCCTTGGCATCTTTGTTATCAGCACATTCGTTTATCAAAGACGAAAAGACCGTAGTGCTATAGAATAACCTTCTCCCAAACCGTTCATAATGATACTAATGACAGGCAAAGGAGGGAACAGGAATGAAATCGAAAGCCCAAGTTTCCAAGGAACAAAGAAGTACATTAACGAAAGCTCAAGAAGTGAAATTCCAACAAGCGTTTAAAAGAGCGAATAAGATCGTTGAAAACACCAGAATGAAATAATGGTGATTGAATGGATTCCCTTTTCTGTCATAAGAAAAACACCCAAAAACGGAAAGTTCTATGTCCGTTTTTGGGTGTTTGGTTTATTTAACAATCATTTCAGTACGTAAAAAATCAATCGCTGCTTCCCTTACCTATACTGCTTTCTCCGCACCCACATCGTCGCTGCCCATTTTTCCCCGACCTGGACTGGGGATCCACCGTGCAAGGTCCGTTCATTGAGCTCTGGATCAGAATAAAAATATTCAAAGTAGACGCCCATCCCTTTTTGAGGCGAAACCGATAAATTCAAGTGTGGGAAGTATGTTTCCCCACCCTCTTCGACGTCGTTCAAGTAAAGCACAAGTGTGCTGATCCTTGGGTTGTTTTTTGCTTGAACCTTCGACTTGAAATAGTCGTAGTGGGCTTTATATTCTTGGCCTGGTTTATAATTAAGAATATGAAGTCCCTCTCCATGTTCTACAGGTACATTCATAATTTTCGCCAATCGCTTTTCAATACGGGTCGTGATATCATCTTCCGGTAGAAATGTGCTGCTGCTTGTCCGAATGTCACTTACTTCATGACGTGATCCGATTTTTGATCGGTTCATCCGGTTTTGAGATAGACGAATCAGTTCGTCACATTCGGCGTCACTGACGACGTTACCCAAAATAGCAATCTTAGGGTCTTCCATTTTAGCAATCACTGCAATCTCACGGTCTTCCGTCAAAATCTTGTTTCCCGTGTGGTCAAAAATAGAAGCTTCTTTCACTGTTAATGTCAACTTTTCATCAACCTCTTCTTATTTTACTAAAACGCTTTCAAAGAAACATATATCCTTGAAGAAGATAGGATATGAAAAATATCATACCACCTTTTTATGATTTATTCCTGAGTTTTTATAAAAATTACAAAATTGTTCACAAATGATTAATAGAATACTGTTCTTTTAAATTCGATCCTAAAAAAACACCACCTTCTCACTTAGGAGAAGATGGTGCCTGCCTCCCTCTGACAAGGAGGAAAATACGAAAGACTAGCTTTTTTCTTCCGCTTTCTTATTAAAGTCAAACTTAATCTTATACTCTTCGTCCAATGTCAGCGCCGTACTGAACGTTTTCTTCCCTTTAAATCCCTTTAATACTTTGGTCCGCTTCTTCTCACACAGCGTTTTGATCATATTAGGCGTCAGCGTTTTTCCGGCCAATCGTTTCGGAAAACTCACCTTACAATCTTTTTTATATTCGGAACATGCATAAAATTTGTATCGATCCATAATAGAACCCGTCTGACATGCTGGACATTTGGCAATCGGTGTATTCCACTTTTTCTTCTCACCAGTATCCCGAATCTGAACCTGCTGTATGGAATCAGGAGTCTCTTGAATCAGTTTTTCAATAAACTGGCTCGTCTGTTTGATAAACATTTGTTTAGAGCCTTCTCCACTTCCAATCTTCTTCAAATACGACTCCCACTTGGCCGTCATGGAAGGGCTCGATAATAACGTACCTTCAATGGCTTCACAAAGCGTAATTCCCTTAGCTGTAACGTAGACATTATTCTTTTTCACTTCAATGTACTTTTGCGCTTTGATCGTTTCAATGATGCTTGAACGGGTCGCTTCTGTCCCGAGGCCTTCGACTTCTTTTAGGATTTCCACGTCTTCCTCATCATCCATGAGTTTTCCGCATGTTTTCATCATGTTGATCAGTTGACCCTCGGTGTACGGTTTCGGCGGCTGTGTCATACTTTCTTTAATATGAAGCCGGGCGCCTACCTCCTCCCCTTTTTGAACATTCGGAAGAAGTGCTTCTTTTTCATGTTTCGCTTTTGCAGGCTTTGGAAAAAGCTCTTTCCATCCTTGGTGCACTTCTCTCCGTCCTGTCGATTTGAAAGGGAGGTCGTGAACATGGGTGAACATCGTCGTTTCTTCATACACGTAATCACTATGGAACATCGCGAGTGTCGTCGCCATCACTTCGGTATAAATGTTGCGCTCCTCACGGCTCAGACCATTCAATTTCTTTTCCGTTGGGACCGTCTTCGTCGGAATGATGGCATAGTGCTCCTGAACTTTTTTGCTGTCGACATACCTCTTCCTCGGCTTCGTAGACAGCGGGGTGAAAGAAACATTCAATGTATCCTGATAGGACTTCAGATTTTTCACCAGATAGGAGAATTCGCTTTCCGTAATATAATTACAATCGGTTCTCGGGTAGGAGACCAGTTTTTTCTCATAGAGTTTCTGCATCGTCTTCAGCACTTGGGACGGTGTGTACTTCCAGCGTCTGTTCGCAACACTTTGCAAAGTAGACAGCGAATGCAGCTTCGGTGATTTTTGGTGTTTTGTCTTTTTGTCTACACGTTCGACGATTCCCGTATGGTCGTCTTTTTCTTTTAGTCCGTGCTTATCCATCAGCGCCTGTACCTTGGCTTTATCCTTTTCTTTGATTTCAGCTAAGCCTTTATAGGAACCTGCCGCTGCTTGAAAAAGTCCCTCGATTTGGTAGAAAGGCTCGGATACAAAGTTCTCAATCTCCTTGTGTCTCTGGTAGATCAAGTACACCGTCGGGGATTGCACGCGCCCGATCGACAGGTAGCTTCCGAAGCCCTTTTTTTGTAAATGTAAGGTGAACAGGCGGCTGGCATTGATCCCTACCATCCAATCACTAATTTGACGGGCTTTCGCTTCATCAAACATTCGCAAGTCTTTTTCATTGTTTTGTAGATTCTTAAATCCTTTGCGCACTTCATCCTTCTCCAGGGAATTGATCCACAGACGGCGGATCGGTTTCCCCTTCACGCCTGTTAAGCGGAGAATGCTATAGAAGATGTTCGATCCTTCCCGATCGACATCGGCCGCATTCACAAGGACGTCCGCCTGTTGGAACAAACGCTTGACCTCTTTAAACTGATCCCATTTTCCTTTCGACACTTTTTCAAGAAATCGATCCGGAACAATCGGCAGTTGATCAAGTTTCCACCTTTTCCACTCCGGCTTATAGTCATGTGGTTCTTTCAATTCCACTAGATGACCGACGCCCCACGTAATGGTCGCCCCGGTCGGAAAGGTATCATCGGGTTTTAGTATGATATATGTTTTCGTCTTTTCTTGTATCGTGAAAGCCTCTGCATAAGCTTTTGCCTGAGAGGGTTTTTCGGCTAAGATGACCACTCGTGTCATGGTCTCTCCACTCCCTTCATTGAACCCCAAGATTACTATGGGATGAAAAGGAAATCAAGATATGACTGATATAATCACAGGGAATTAGATTTCCCCCATCTTTTATCCGTTCCTTTTCAACCTTTTTCCTTAAAGATTCGACCCTGCTCCTTCGTACGAACACTACTATTGCTTTTTTCTCTCCAGTGGTTCCGCTTGAGTAGTGACCGAAAAACGCCTGTTCTTTCTATACTTAACTCTTCTATATAGAGGATCACACGATTCCCTATCATCCTTTTCCCCCTTCTCATTCACCTTTATAGCTTTTTGATGATGCACGCATATTTTGAACAAAATGTGAACAAGAAAACGCTTGCTTTTAGGGAGGAGTGAACTTTTGTGAAATATTTCACAAAACCTATTGATTCCCTCTTCGAAATATCGCACAATAAGTTTGTGATATATTTCACATAACACTTTGACAAACTTTTAGGAGGAATTCATATGACTAGAGAACATGTTAACCGCGTTGCACTTATTGGGGCTGGATCTGTAGGAAGCAGCTATGCTTTCGCTATGTTGAACCAATCCGTTACTGAAGAATTCGTCATCATCGATCTGAATGAAGATAAAGCGATGGGAGATGCCATGGATCTGAACCACGGAAAGGTCTTCGCTCCAAACCCAACCAAAACATGGTACGGTCAGTATGAAGACTGTAAGGATGCCGACATCGTTTGTATTTGTGCAGGTGCAAATCAAAAACCTGGCGAAACGCGATTAGACCTTGTGAAAAAGAACTTGGCGATTTTTAAAACCATCGTCGACAATGTCATGGCTAGTGGATTCCAGGGAATCTTTTTAGTCGCTACAAATCCAGTAGATATCCTTACTTATGCGACTTGGAAATTCAGTGGTCTGCCAAAAGAACACGTCATCGGCAGTGGAACCATTCTTGATTCTGGACGATTCCGTTATCTTTTAGGTGAATACTTTGATGTGACACCTGCTAATGTTCACGCCAATATTATCGGAGAACATGGAGATACAGAACTTCCTGTTTGGAGTCACGCTACGATCGGCGGGGTACCCGTTCTTGAATTAATTGAACGTCATGAGGAATATAAAATGGAAGACCTTGATGAAATTTTCACAAATGTCCGCGATGCTGCCTATCAGATCATCGAGAAAAAAGGAGCAACCTATTATGGGATTGCCATGGGACTAACTCGGATCACGAAAGCTATTCTTCAAAATGAAAACAGCATTCTAACGGTCAGTGCCTATTTAAATGGTGAATACAACGCTGAAGACATCTATATTGGCGTACCCGCTGTAGTGAACCGAAACGGAATCCGCAATATCGTGGAAGTCAGCATAAACGAAGAAGAACAAAAACAATTTGATCACAGCGCTGAAGTACTTAAAGAAATCTTACAAACGAACTTCAATAACACAACCCTAGCCTAAACAAAAGAAATGAGTGAATGATCATGTGGTTACAACAGTATGACCCTTTTGGAAATATATTCATCAGTGCAATCATGGCTGCTTTGCCGATCTTCTTCTTCTTTTTAGCCCTGACACGCTTTAGAATGAAAGGAATTTTGGCCGCTTTTCTCACCCTTGCTTTAAGTATTGTCGTATCTGTCTTATTCTTTGACATGCCGTTCATGAAAGCCATTGCTGCTTCCGTGCACGGCGTGGCCAAAGGATTATGGCCGATCGGATACATTGTCATTATGGCTGTTTGGTTGTATAAAATAGCCGTCCGGACTGGGAAATTCAAGGTAATCCGGTCTAGTATTGCCAACATCTCTCAGGATCAGCGGCTTCAGTTGTTGTTGATTGGATTCAGCTTTAACGCCTTCCTGGAAGGGGCAGCTGGATTTGGTGTCCCGATTGCCATCAGCGCTGCACTTCTCGTAGAACTTGGTTTTCGTCCGCTGAAAGCCGCCGCTTTATGCTTGATCGCAAATGCCGCTTCTGGGGCATTCGGCGCCATCGGTATTCCTGTTATTGTCGGGGCCCAAATGGGGAATCTTGAAACGATGGAACTCTCCCGAACACTTGCTTACATACTACCGATGATTTCTTTCGTTATTCCATTCTTACTTGTCTTCATTTTAAGCGGCATGAAAGGAATCAAAGAAACGTTGCCGGCATTGTTCGTCGTTAGTGGCATTTATACAGGAACACAAATCTTCACAATCTTATTCCTTGGACCTGAACTTGCCAACATCCTCGCTGCCCTGGCAAGCATGGCTGGACTTGCTTTATTCTTAAGAAAATGGCAGCCGAAGAACATTCACCGCGAGGAACATGCACCGCAAGTCCAACAGGGTGAAAATTACAGCTTGAAAGAGATTATTAAAGCCTGGTCACCGTTCTATATTTTAACAGCAACGATTACCATTTGGAGTTTGCCTTCTTTTAAAGCTCTATTCAGTGAAGGTGGACTGTTAGAAAGAACAACAGCATTCATATCTATTCCTTTTTTACATCAGGAAATTCAGAAAGCACCACCCATTGCTCCAGATATTGTAGCGTTAGATGCACTCTTTAAATTAGATTTAATATCTGCCACGGGAACGGCTATTTTAGTCGCTGTCCTTCTTACGGGTCTGTTCAGCTCAGCAATCACATTGCCTCAAGGAATGGACTCACTTAAAGGCACGATCCAGGAATTATGGATCCCTATTTTGACCATTTGTTTCGTCATGGGCTTCGCGAACTTATCCAATTTCGCTGGTTTGAGTTCTTCTATTGGGTTAGCCCTGGCGAAAACCGGAGATCTGTTCCCGTTATTCAGTCCAATACTTGGCTGGCTTGGTGTATTTATTACCGGATCTGTCGTCAGCAACAATGCCTTGTTCGGTCATTTACAAGTCGTCACAGGGGATCAAATCATGGCAAACCCGGCTCTATTACTTGCAGCCAACACAGCTGGTGGTGTCATGGCTAAGCTGATCTCCCCACAATCCATCGCCATTGCGACAGCAGCGGTAAAACAAACAGGACAAGAGTCCACTTTGTTTAAAATGACATTGAAATACAGCCTGGGATTGTTGATTGTTGTTTGTGTTGTCACATTCCTATTATCTTTCATCGGTGTATAACAGCAAAACATCACCACTGGTATTTTTTATACTTGTGGTGTTTTCTTCCAGAAATATGTAAGCGCAAACAAAAAACAACTCTCCTGTTGTGAAATACAAACGATTGATGTCCCTCCAAAACCTACCCCCAACCATCCAATCACTTCTTGAGAAAATTTGTAATCCTTGTGATACGATATGTAAGGTTAACACTATGATTATGAATGGAGCATCACTTATGGTACAAATCGCAAAACGAGGGTACACCTTATTTATCGTGTTATATGTCCTCATGCATTTTATTGTATATTTTATAGGTGGTGAAATGCTTTCCACCACTCTTTCCTTATTCGGTTTTGCGGCCTTTGTCCTCGGGTACTTCTTCCTGCCCGTAAAACAGGCGGCGATTTCCCTTTTACTGCTCATCATCGCCTTGATTGTTCACATTTCTGCAGGGACTTCACTTATAGAAGGTACTGTATCAGGCTTTACCATTATGAGCGGACTAATCGCGCTCTTACTGATCGTCCCTACGATTAGTTGGGTGCTGGAAGAAAAGCCATACATTGAATCAGTCATCAATTTTGCTCAAAACCTTCTCAATACAAGTCGGAAGTTTTATTTCGGAATGATGGTGATCACCCAAATCATCTCTTATTTCCTTCTATTTGGTTCAATCCCCATGGTCTATAGCATGATCAATGACTTTTTGAGCAATCAAAAAGGTGAGGTGTGGGAGAATTACAAAGGAACGGCCCTCTTACGCGCGTTCTCTTTAACAACGATGTGGGTCGTCAGTATTCCAAGCTTCATTTTCGCTGTAGACGCACTTGGAGCATCCCTTGGCTTATCGATCCTACAAGGATTTTTCATCTCATTCGCAGGGATTTTATTATCTGTGTTGTTCTCTTATTACCAAGAACGTCATTACGGAGTGGATCTCACCGCAGGGATTCAGGAGCAACTGGAGAAGATTGCAGAACAGAAGAAACAAGAGTCGAAAGGAAACCGGGATGCCATCGAGTTCGGCTTTCTTTTCGTAACGTTATTCGGTTCCATCTTCCTTCTTAATGCGCTTTGGGATGTCCAGCTACTGCTGATTATTCCCATTGTCATCGTCGCCTGGGTCATCCTTTACTTCATCATTCGCAGAAGAAGCAGCGCGATTACAGAGAACGGAAAAA
The DNA here is from genome assembly GCF_056158265.1 of Halobacillus sp. AWM4_238. NCBI lineage: Bacteria > Bacillati > Bacillota > Bacilli > Caryophanales > Bacillaceae > Halobacillus > Halobacillus sp. AWM4_238. The sequence goes on along the minus strand of NZ_JBSWSY010000002.1, from coordinate 3,539,564 downwards.
CGTATGTATCTAAGAGCATTCCTAACAAGGCTCAACAGTTCTCGATCCTATTGGCCGCCGGCTTCCTGATTAACGCTGTGAACCAATCCGGATATGGAGAGTACATTATCGACGGTCTTTTTTATGTGACAGACGCCGTCCCGTTCTTGAACTTTTTATGGGTCCTCCCTTTTGTCGTCATTATTCTAGGGTTTATCGGGCTCGGTCCATTGACTGTCATTGTCCTCGTATCTGGAATTTTGCAAGGAGTGGATCTTCCCTATCCTCCAGAGATCGTCGTTCTCGGGATCACATCTGGAAGCGTCATTTCGATTATGCTGTCTCCATTAATTTTACCATCGATTATATTGAGTTCTGTGAACCGGCTGAGCATCATTAAAAATGGCTTGCTGTTTAACTATAAATACGCGATTGCCTTTTATATTATGGTGCAAATCTATCTTCAGCTGTTTGTGATGTTTTTCTTATAGGAAAGGCATTTAAAATCTAAGGAATCAGCAGTTGATATAAAAAATTCATTACAAAGAACGCGTGGGTAGAGTGTTTATCCACGCGTTCTTTGTTTCTTACACTATCTAAAACCTGTCCCATATACGAATATAAACCTCACCTATTCATTATTTGGTTCGGAAGACTTTGCCTTTTTATCGTAAATCGAAACGGCCCACAAAAAAGCAATCCCTGTAAAGAAAATGCCTAAACCACCAAACAAACAAAGCAAGAAAATACTTACATCAACTAACCCCATACGTTTCCCCCCTCAACGATTGTACGATGTATATCGTATTTGTTTTTACGAATGACTTCTAACCATAGTTTCATAAACTGACAATTCATATTTTGTATGTAAAACGATGGACACCCCCTCATAACCTCTTCATCTGAGCACTATTCTTAAAATGAAGACTGATTTCCTGCGTCTCTACGGAGAGACTCAAAGGTTCGCTTTTCTATTGTACCTTACGGAAAACTTCCCCTATAGACAGGATTACACATGATTTTCCAAGAAAAAGAAATGGAAGGAAGATCCGATGAATAGAATTTAGAAGGATCCTTTCACCTATTCGCTTCCAGCATCAAAAACTCAGGAGGGGTACCATGAACACGAAGGAAACGTATATTGAAGTGGAGCCTGGGATTGAATTATTTGTCCAGGAAACCGGAACGGGAGACCCGATTGTCCTGATCCCGGGTTTTACCTTCACGACAGAGGTCTTTTCCGAGCAAGTTCGTCACTTTTCGAAAACTCATCGTACGATCGTCATTGATCCCAGAAGCCATGGACGCTCTACTCTTACGGTTCACGGAAACGACTACGTCACACATGGGACGGATTTGCAAAAAGTCTTACAGGCATTAAAGGTTGAGAACCCAACACTTGTCGGTTGGTCTTTCGGATGCTTAACCGTGTGGGAATACATTCGCCAGTTCGGAACCGATGAAATTCACTCCCTGATCTTGATTGATATGCCTCCAAAATCTTTATCCCTGAATCAAGACGAGGACTGGGTGGAAGGACCTCTCGATGATTTGGCGGCAGCCTATACGAACTACCTCCGTCACCCCCAAGGGCAACGAGAGTTCATATCCGCTTATGCCACTGGCGTCATGGTCCAACGGGAATTGAAAAAAGAAGAGTTGACCTGGATGGTGGAGCAGTCTCTAAAAACGCCTTATTATATTGCATCCAACTTATTCTCTTCCGGTCTGTTTTCGGATTATCGAAAAGAGGCCGCCCAAAGCAGTAAAACTGTCCCAACACTTTTCGTTGTCGCCGAACATTGGGGAGAGACTGCGAACGCTTATCTAAACAGGTTAACTCCCTCCGCTTCGGTGAAAATTCTTGGAGGTCACCTCATGTTTTGGGAGCATAGTGAGAAGTTTAATAGGATGATGGAGGAATTTTTGAGAGAATCTCAATAATTTCATACCTGCTGTGAACCACAGCATAAAATAGTCCTGTCGCATCCATCACCCCCTTAACAAGGAGGTTCCCTTTGAAAAGGCTTGATCCAGACAAACTTTTCGTTGAGTTTAGACATTGTGTTACAAAAACAGAACCTCTTTTAGGTCGGAGATACACATTGACTCACTCTGACACAACGGCAGAACTTTTTCTCACCATAGGATGGGTCTATGCTTATGAAAAGATCACTCCCATGAGAGATGAAGTACTTGCCGAATGGAGGGTAGAGAATGGTTCGCCTTATCTCTTTGTCTATGTTTATGTGGATGGCCAAGATGGATCCAGCCAATCACCCATTCGCGATACTATTTTCAGGCGCGAATTACCCTTAGCACTCGAAGCGATCAGATACGGGGACCTGTGTCTTTTTAAAGCCTATCCAGAATTGGATCATGCGCCCATTTTCATACGTTTCGACTCCATAATCCCCCGCTACAATCGTTATGAGTACTGGGGCACTCCAAAGGAGTATCAGTAGGTGTGTGTTCGATAAGATTGGTTAGCCCCATGTCCAAGGTAAATACAATACAGAAAAAGGTTCATCCACTTCGATGGATGAACCTTTTTCCAGTCAGGACACCAGTACCCTGTATTCAGGTATTGGCTATCCTTTCAGCACCAACTTCGCCACGGATTCAACATGATAGGTCTGCGGAAACATATCTACCGGCTGTATGCCTTCCACCTCATATCCATTCTTCACCAAGTACTTCATATCCCGCGCCTGTGTTTCCGGGTTACAGGACACATACACAACCTTTTTCGGCTTAAGCTTTACAACACTTGATAAAAACGCTTCGTCGCTCCCGCTTCTCGGCGGGTCCATAATCACGACATCGGCTTTCTCTCCGCGTGCAGCCATGTCGACCATGAATTCGCCAGCGTCGCCTTGATAAAACCTTGCATTGGTCACACCGTTTCGCTTCGAATTACGGATCGCGTCTCGAACCGCATCCTTATTCACCTCTACACCAATAACTTTTCCGGCTTTCCGGCTGGCTACAAGACCAATCGTTCCAATCCCACAGTAAGCGTCGATCACGGTTTCGTTCCCCGACAACTCTGCCATTTCAATCGCTTTTCCATACAATTTTTCTGTCTGGACCGGATTGATTTGATAGAAGGATTTTGCTGAAATCTCAAACTCCAGTCCACACAGCGTATCCGTGATCGTTCCTTTCCCGAACAGCACTTTCTCCTGCTCGCCAAGAACAACACTCGTATCGCGTTTATTTACATTTAACAGCATGGTCGTAATCTCTGGATGAGCTTTTTTCATCGCTTTAATAAAATTGTTCTTTCCCTTAAACTCCGAAGACGCCGCAACGAGAACGACCATGATCTCTCCGCTGACCTTGCCGACTTTGATCAGAACATGCCGCAAAAAGCCACGCCCGGTGTCTTCATTATACGGCTGCATTCTTGTATTTTTCATATAGTCCTTAATGGTATCTATGATTTCGTCCGCTTTCGGGTCATGAATGAGACACCGATCCATCGGTATGATTTCGTGTGTATGCTGAGCATACAACCCACCAATGACTTGACGCTTGTGATTCAGACCGAATGTCGTATGACTCTTATTCCGGTAATCATACGGATGATCCATGGTGAAAATGGGCTGCGGCTTGCCAAACGGCTTCATCAGGTGATCGATGGTTTCCTGCTTGAAACGCGCTTGCCCATGGTTGCTCATATGCTGAAGCTGACATCCCCCGCACTCGTAATAATACGGACAAGGCGGATCCACCCGTTCTTCTGCTGAGGTGATCACACGCTTCAATTCGGCGTCCAGAAACCTTCCCTTTTGAATAATGCTTACCTCAGCTTTTTCTCCAGGCAATAAAAGCGGAACCTCCAACTGCTTGCCATTCCATTCCGCGATCCCTTTGCCTTCATCAGTCAGTCCTGAACAGGTCACTTCTGCCATTACAGGTTTTTGGCCACGCACAGGCTTGCCTTTGGCTGGTTTTTGTGGTGATGAGTTCTGTTTCCCATAAGGTTTTCCGGACCTGCTGGGTTTCTTTTTTGTTTTTTTATATCCTTGATTCTTTCGTTTACTCATAGGCACTTCCTGTCTTTGCTTATTTGCCCCTCATTATAAACTACCCGGAGCTGACGGTAAAACAGATGCAAAAAATCCTTCCATGTTGGATGGATCGACGCTGTCTTTCTGTCATCCTCTTTTATTATAGCCAATTTCCCCAACGGGAACTTCAGCCAATACGTCTACTCACCACTTCTGATTATCCTATTCCCTTATCCTTCAAGCCTTCTTTTTCAGAACCGTCCGCTATTTTTTTGTTGTATCTATCCGAAAACAATGATACTATACTATCTAACAATATAGTATGTCATAATAACCCGAAAAAGATTAATAGTATGTCATAATAACAAAGAAGGTAGGAAGAGGTTGCTAGAGATTTGTACATACTCTATAGACTTCATGCCTACCTGTACGTCTACAAGGAAGGGAGATGAATCGTGACTCATAAAGAAATGGTTTATATCGTGTCAGATTCAGTCGGGGAAACAGCTGAATTAATGGTAAAAGCGGTCGCAAGTCAATTTTTTGGTCAGGAAGTCGAGATCCAGCATTTCTCCTATGTGGAGGATGAGCAGGCAATTGACGATGTGATTACTGCAGCGAAGGATTGTCCTTCCATCATTGCTTACACCATCGTCCTTCCCCAGTTGAAGGCATACCTTGATCACAGAGCTTGCGAAGAACAAATCAATGCTGTTGATTTGATGCATCCTTTGATGAATGCGTTCACGCAAACATTCAATATGCAGCCCGTCCGCCAACCAGGACAAATGAGAAAGTTGGACGAGAACTATTTTAAACGGGTGGAAGCGATTGAGTTTGCTGTGAAGTATGACGATGGTCAGGAAGTAAGAGGATTAGAGCTGGCGGACATTGTGCTCGTTGGAGTATCCAGAACCTCAAAAACTCCTCTTTCTATGTATTTAGCAAACAAGCAGTTCAAAGTAGCCAATGTACCACTCATCCCAGAGGTCCCACCGCCTCAGGAACTTTTTACGATTCCAAGAAAGAAATGCATAGGATTAATCATTTCACCTGAAAAATTAAATGACATTCGCCGAGAACGGTTGAAAAGACTCGGATTAACAAATTCGGCAAACTATGCCTCATTAAATAGAATTTTTGAGGAATTGACGTGCGCGGAAGACATTATGAAAAAAATAGGATGTCCAATTATCGATGTTTCCAACAAGGCGATAGAAGAGACAGCCGATATCATCCTAGCTATGTTAAATAAAAAGGGGAGCTTTGCATAATGGAGAATCAGTTTGTTTTCATGTTTGATCAATCTGGAAATGGCAAGAAAGAACTCCTGGGTGGAAAAGGCGCGAACTTAGCTGAAATGACGCGTATCGGTTTACCTGTCCCTTATGGTTTTACAATTACGACAGCTGCGTGTAATGCCTATTATGATTCAGAAAAAGCTATATCGTCAGAAGTCGAGTCCCAAGTGTTAGAATCCCTTCAACTCTTGGAGGCCAAAACAGATAAAAAATTAGGGGATCCAACAAATCCACTGCTTGTTTCTGTCCGCTCAGGTGCCGTCCATTCCATGCCTGGAATGATGGATACCGTCTTGAACCTTGGAATGAATGATGAAACGGTCAGAGGAATGGCAGAACTTACAGATAACCCACGCTTTGCCTACGATTCCTATCGGAGGTTTATTCAAATGTTTGGTAATGTTGTCCTGGATGTAAATCATTACCTTTTCGAACAACGGTTAGAAGAGATCCGTGAAGCAAAAGGTTACCAATCGGATACAGAATTAACCGCCGAAGACTGGAAACAAGTGATTGAAGCGTTCAAATCAATCGTACTCAAAAATGCGAAGCGAAGCTTTCCACAGGACCCTAAAGAACAACTTTTCCTTACAATCGAAGCCGTGTTTGACTCCTGGAACAACAAGCGGGCCATCTTGTATCGCCGTCTTCATCAAATCCCTGGCCATCTTGGTACAGCAGTCAACATTCAAAGCATGGTGTTCGGAAATATGGGAGAGGATTCTGGTACGGGGGTTGCTTTTACACGTAACCCAGCCACAGGTGAGTCCAAGCTTTATGGAGAATATTTGATCAATGCACAGGGCGAAGACGTCGTAGCCGGAATCCGTACGCCTCAGCCGATTTCCAGTCTCAAAGATGAAATGCCGGATGTCTATCAGCAATTGGTGGATACCTGCCATTTATTAGAAGATCATTATAAAGATATGCAGGACATTGAATTTACAGTGGAACGCGGAAAGCTATTTATCCTTCAAACACGAACAGGAAAACGAACCGCCCAGGCGGCCATACAAATCGCTGTTGAAATGGTCAAAGAAAAAATCATGGATCAGCGGGAAGCCCTATTACGTGTGGATCCAGATCAGCTCAATTCGATGCTTCATTACCGCATCGATCCTGACCATAAGAGAGAAAAATTAGCTGCAGGCTTACCCGCTTCGCCTGGAGCGGCCACTGGTCAAGTTGTTTTTGATGCAGATGAAGCTGATAAACTAGCCAGGGAAGGAAAGAAAGTCATTCTCGTACGCCCAGAGACGACACCTGATGACATCCATGGAATCATCGCCTCTCAAGCTACAGTTACGAGCCGGGGCGGAATGACAAGCCATGCCGCCGTTGTAGCTCGAGGAATGGGGAAAGCGTGCATCTGTGGGTGTGACGCTTTAAAAATTCATTTGGAATCCAAACAGGTGATTGTAGGTGATACGACTGTGAACCATGGCGATATCATTACGATCGATGGCTCCACGGGGGCAATTTTCCTCGGTGAAATCCCGATGATTGAACCCGAACTTTCCAATGAATTTCAATTGCTGCTTCGCTGGGCAGATGAAGAGCGAAAGATGGGCGTAAGGGCGAATGCTGACAATCCAACAGATGCTGCGAAAGCATTGGAATTTGGAGCTGGAGGTATTGGACTTTGCCGTACCGAGCATATGTTCATGGATGCCTCCCGTATCCCTACCGTCCAGGATATGATTCTTTCTGAAAGTACCCAGGAACGTAAGGAAGCGCTCGATCAACTATTACCGATGCAGCAGCAGGATTTCGAACAAATTTTTGAAACGATGCAAGGACATCCCATCACCGTACGTTTATTAGATCCTCCTCTTCATGAATTTTTGCCTGACAAAGAGGAACTGCTCGTGGATGTGACTGAGCTCAAATTAACAAATCCTGACTGTGACGAGCTGCAGGAAAAACGAAACCTTTTACGAAAAGTACGGTTATTAGAAGAATCGAATCCTATGTTGGGCCTTCGAGGATGCCGTTTGGGTATGATCCACCCTGAAATATATGAAATGCAGATCATGGCCATTTTCACTGCGATGTCTAATGTGATGAAAAAAGGGATCACAGTTAAACCAGAAATTATGATTCCTCTAGTCAGCCATGTGAATGAATTGAAAGAAATGAAACAGCTGGTCACTCGGATCAGCCAGCAGGTCCAAACGGAAACAGGAGAATCCTTCGATTATCTGATTGGAACGATGATCGAAACACCGCGGGCAGCACTGACCGCTGATCAGATTGCTGAAGAAGCAGATTTCTTCTCTTTCGGAACGAATGATTTAACGCAGACGACGTTCGGATTTAGTCGTGACGATGCAGAAGGTAAGTTTCTCCAACATTATGTAGAAAGTGATGTCCTAGAAAGAAATCCATTTGTGTCCATAGATCAGGATGGTGTCGGGAAACTTGTGGAGACTGGTGTAAAACTAGGTAAGCAAACAAATCCTGCGCTTAAAACAGGGATCTGTGGAGAACATGGTGGAGAAAAAGAATCCATTCAATTTTGTCTGGATGCAGGGCTGGACTATGTTAGCTGCTCCCCGTTCCGCGTTCCATCAGCGCGACTTGCAGCCGCTCAGGCAACTATACGCAGTGAACGAAATAGATCTAAAAAAGAACCTCAGTTCAATTAACGAAGCAAAAAAGCGGTCCATCCAAACTTTCGGATGGACCGCTTTTTCTTTCTAACGATTTTCCAGAAAAAGAGAGTACCTGCCTTTTTAAGAACTTATTCTACACGAATCTCTTTCGTACTTTGTGCCGGCAAAGTAATTTGAACTTCGATATACTGCTTATCGTCTGATGAGATGTTCTGTTGAACTTCGCCTGTTGAAACATCATAATCGCCTTTTACGAGATAAATTGGAACGGTTACGGTCATTTCTTTATTGAGCCTGTTGTGAAGGGTTACCGTTTGTTCCGTTGCCTGGCCATTATTTGGGTTCAAGTATTCAGACTCCAGTGACATGACACCTGATTCAGTATTCCCATTTTCATAAACAGGTACAGAACGTCCTGGATCTTCATAGTTGTAATTGGTCAATTCACCGTTCTTCACTTGGAATGGACGGAAGCCAACCCATGGTTTCCCTGTGAGTTCAAGGGAAGTGGTGGTGGCATAGAGAATACCGTTGTTTTTCGTGACATTATCGATATGAGTGTGTCCATGCAGACTAATATCCACCTTGTTTTCCTCCATAATATCGATTAATTCATGTGCATTTTCCCCATGCCATTGTTGATCATATTGAATTCCTAATTTTTCTCCAAGAGTTAGTGTTGCCAGGGTTTGTGGATTGTGTTGTTTGTCGTACTCTTCCCAATACTTCTGCACTTCCGGGTCGTCTTGAGGCCAGATCTCACGGTCACGCCACAGTGGATTATGGTGAGAGAAGATGCCTGTAATCTGACTCTGATTTGCTGTTTCAGCATTTTCCTTAAGGTCCTGTTCGACCCAATTCAATTGCTTTTCACGAATTTGCCCACCCCATGTCGGCACGGAGAGCGTTCCATGTCCACTACGATCGAACTTGTGCCAATCAAAGGAGTTGTACCCAATAAAGTGAGCATAAGGACCGTAGTCAAAAGAAAAGTATTGTGGTCCAAAGTATTGCTCCCAGTATTTCGCACCGTCCGCAAGCGTCGCATCCTGGGCATAATAATCGTGGTTACCAGGAACCAAGTAAACAGGTACATCAAGTTTTTGAAGCATACGATACGTTTCTTCATATTCATAAATATATTCTTGAGGATTCAACTGCCCATACATTAAGTCTCCCGTCACAACGACAAAGTCCGGGTCTTTCAAATTTACTTCCTCGATGGCTTTTTGCAGGTACTTCCACCGCTCGTCTTTGTCCGGATTCCACATTCCCGCTTCTTCCAGACGACCTTGTGAAATGGTAGAGGTATCTGGGTCTTCATGGTTCCCTAAGTTACGAGGGGAGCCGATATGTGTATCGGTTAAGTGCAAGAAGGTGAAATCCTCATCAAAGTTTTTTACCACTTGGACCGAGTGTGGCTGCTCATCGGTTTTTCGTTGACCATTAGCCGTGTAAGACACCTCTAGGTCATACAACTCCTCTGGAACCTCTTTTGGAATCGTAACAGTCACATCATAGATTTTTGAACTGTCTTTCCAATGAGACTCGCCCATTTCGATACTTTGTACAGATAGATTGTGCGCTTTTGTAAAAGCTGACTGATCGGTCGGCTTCAACTTAGCACTCCAACCTGCTGCTTCTTTTCCGTGACTATCCACTTGGATCGTAAGTGTATCCCCTTGCTTCTTTATGGCTGGTGTAGCAAAGAGAGGATAGATAATGTCATTCACCTTGGGATCCACAGATATATTCGGGACTTCATCCGTATAGTGAGTTGTATTTCCAATGCCGCCATCTTGGACACCCGTTGTAAATAAAGGTCCATCAATGGCTGAAACGGAATAAGGTACTATTAATAGAACAGATGCGATGATACATAGAAAAATGCTCTTGCTTTTGTCCATGGAGCTTGCCCTCCTTTGATGTAGTCACGTTCAGTGTACGCTCGAACTATTAACCGCTTTTTAACTCTCTTTTACAAGATGATTAACGTTTATTTCGAAAAGATTGCATCCTCTTACAAAGATCAATCCTTGTATACACTTGGTTCCTATGTTCAAACGCTCGCTCCCGAGGGTCCTGCGTCTGGATCTAAACAGTGAGGAAGAGCGTTAATGGGTGATGGATTGGACTGTATTCTTCCACAGGCGGGCTGACTTCCTTACAGAATACTTTGATTGCGTCCCCCTGTCCTTTCTCGATCATCTTGCGGTTGATGGTCTACTCGCTATTTAAAGCACTACGAGCTGATTAAAAAGCGCTACAAAAGAACGATGAGGATTCACAAATAAATCAGAATAAAAAAAACAAGCCCCCTTTTCGTTACCTAAGGTGAAAAGGGGGCTTGGTCACTTGTCCGACCTTCTATGAACAAAAAGAGAAGGCACTCGATCATACACGGATGTACTGAGCCCATACATGTAGAAAGAGTCCTTCTCAAAAAAGTTTATTTAGTTACAGCATTGGATTTAGATACTGTCCCTGCATCAGCCGGATGGACACCATGCTGGTAGTAATCCGCATCAACCGGATCCAGCGGTTCGCGTCCAAGGATAAGGTCGGCTGCTTTCTCTGCCAGCATCAATACAGGTGCATGGATGTTGCCGTTTGTTACATAAGGCATAGCAGATGCATCGACCACTCGTACGTTTTCGAGTCCGTGAACCTTCATAGACTCCGGATCTACAACAGACATCGGATCAGATTCAGGTCCCATTTTCGCCGTACAAGACGGGTGAAGGGCTGTTTCTGCGTCTTCTCTCACCCATTCCAGAATTTCCTCATCTGTTTGAACGGTAGGACCAGGTGAAATTTCCCCAGCATTGTATGGTTTCAGCGCTGGTTGTGACATGATTTCACGCGTGATTCGGATCGCTTCGACCCACTCGCGCTTGTCTTGTTCTGTAGAAAGATAGTTGTAAACCATGCTTGGGTGCTCTTTCGGATCTTTTGACTTAATCTTCAAGGATCCACGAGCATCAGAATACATCGGTCCGATGTGTACCTGGAATCCGTGATCCGTTGGAGCTTTTTGTCCATCATAACGTACCGCTACCGGAAGGAAGTGGAACATCAAGTTCGGGTAGTCAACTTCGTCGTTCGAACGGACAAAACCTCCGCCTTCAAAGTGGTTTGTCGCTGCCGGGCCTGTACGTCCGAGCATCCACTGCAGACCGATCCAAGGCATACGTCGCTTTTGGAGGTTCGGCTGTTCGGAAACCGGAACCGGGCATGCGTGCTGGACGTACACTTCAAGGTGATCTTGAAGGTTTTCTCCGACACCTGGAAGGTCAACAACCGGATCAATGCCAAGGGAACGAAGGTGCTTAGCATCCCCTACACCAGAAAGTTGAAGCAACTGTGGTGTATTGATCGCACCACCTGCAAGGATCACTTCTCCTGCTTCCACTTGATGCATTTTTCCATTTCGCTTATAGGTCAATCCTTTGGCTTTCGTACCATCAAAGTCGATGCTCGTAACGAAAGCACGTGTCTTCACGGTCAGGTTTTCACGGTCCATAACCGGGTGCAAGTAAGCACGTGATGCGGACAGACGCTGACCTTTGTACACATGCTTATCAAATGGTCCGAAACCTTCCTGACGGAAACCGTTCACATCAGGGGTTCGGGAATAACCCGCTTCGACACCTGCGTCAAAAAAGGCTTGGAATAAAGGATTTCTAGCTGGCCCACGCTCTAACTTGATCGGACCATCGTGACCACGCAGGTCATCATCCGGGGATTCCAGAGCATTTTCCAAACGCTTGAAGTAAGGAAGGCAATGCGCCCAATCCCAATTGGTCATACCTTCATCGGCGCCCCAGCGTTCATAGTCCTTCGGGTTCCCGCGCTGATAAATCATGCCGTTAATGGAGCTTGAACCTCCGAGTACTTTTCCTCGCGCATGCGGAATGCGGCGTCCATTCATATAAGGTTCCGGGTCGGATTCGTACTGCCAGTCATAAAGGTTTTTGCCTGAAGGGAACGGAAGAGCCGCAGGCATTTGAATGAGTAGATCCCAAGAATAGTCACTGCGTCCTGCTTCAAGTACAAGGACGCTTTTCTTCCCATCTGCACTTAGACGGTTTCCCATGACAGAACCTGCACTGCCGCCTCCAACGATTACATAATCATATGATTCGATCATAGCCATACACTGTTCCTCCTTGATGTTGTATCTTGGAAGAAGGTGATCTAGATCCCCTTCTCCCGTTATAAAACTTTTTCATAAATGGTTCATTCTAATGGTCAGATTAGAACCAGTTGATTTGTTCTGGTTTAAGGTTTTGGAAAATATGCTTTGTCTCTGTATATTCTTCAATTCCTAATTTGCCTAGCTCACGTCCGATTCCAGACTGCTTGTATCCACCCCATGGTGCGTGTGGAAAGTACAGGTTGAATTCATTGATCCACACCGTACCCATGCGCATTTTCGCTGCACAGCGTTCTGCTTTTGCGATATCGTTTGTGAAGACACCGCCAGCAAGTCCGTAGATGGAGTCATTCGCAAGGTTTACAGCCTCTTCTTCTGCAGAGAACTTCTCTACTGTAATGACAGGACCAAACCCTTCTTCCTGAACAACGGTCATATCGGTTGTACAGTTTGTGAGAATAGTCGGTAGATAGAAGAATCCGTTTTGCAACTCAGGATCTTTCGGGCGTTGACCGCCAACGGCTAACGTCGCCCCTTCTTCAATCCCAGCTTCGACATACTTTTCAACTTTCGCGAGGTGCTCAGCGGAAATCAGTGGCCCCATTTGGGTATCTTCATCAAATCCGCTACCCAACTTGAACTTTTTCACTCGCTCTACAAGCGCGTTTACGAACTCATCGTGTATGCTTTCTTCTACGATCAATCTTGTACCAGCAGAGCAGATCTGTCCTGCGTGGAAGAACACACCGTTCATTGCCTGATCGACAGCAAGGTCAAAATCAGCATCCGCAAAAATGACATTCGGATTTTTCCCGCCAAGCTCAAGAGCAAGTTTCTTCACGTTCGAGCTTGCCGCCTGCATGATTTTTTTCCCAGTTACAATTCCACCGGTGAAAGAAATAAGATCCACATCTTCGTTGCTGGACAACTCTGCACCTACAGTAGAACCTGCACCAAGAACGAGGTTCGCAACACCAGCAGGGACTCCCGCTTCCTCGATGAGTTCAAAAACTTTTATATGAGTAAGTGGTGTAATTTCACTTGGCTTGATAATTAACGTGTTTCCAGTTGCAAGCGCTGGAGCCAGTTTCCAGGACGCTTGAAGGAGAGGATAATTCCACGGGGTAATCTGCCCACAAACACCAACCGGTTCATGAACGACTTTACTAATCGAGTTCGGCACGGGAGATTCGATGATTTCACCGCCATTTTTATCCGCAATTTCTGCATAATAACGGAAGACTCCGGCGATATCGTCCATGTCTCCACGGCTTTCTTCTACGGTTTTACCAGTATCCAAGGATTCTAGATTCGCCAATTCTTCTCGATCTCTTTCAATCAATTCAGCAATCTTCCGCACAATCGCCCCACGCTCTGTTGCTGGCGTTGTCGGCCACTCGCCATGATCGAATGCTTCTCTTGCTGCAGCAATGGCTGCTTGTGTATCTGTTTCGTCGCCTTCAGGAACAACGGCGATTGCCTCTTGGTTGAATGGGTTAATGATCGTACGCGTATTTTCGGAATTTGCGTCTACCCATCGCCCATTAATGTATTGTTTAAGTTTTAAATTTACGTTCATTTGATCAACTCCAATTCTGAAGTGAATTAAGTTTGTTAAGAATTTATTTAACGTTTTTAACACTAACATGTCTTTTTTAGGCTGTCAAAGTAGTTTCATAGATTTAATAAATCAAGAGTGACTGAAACTTATTTTACTAACACGCTAGCTAAGATAGGCTCAGGCACTTTCCAAACCGTCCTAGGGGGACTGACTATACAAGCTGCAACTTTATTACATAAGTTATAGTGTTAAAACTACCTCAACAAAGCGAGGTGAAAGGATATGTCATTTTACGGATACAGAGGCTTTGGCCCGGGTGGTGTTGGCCGCGGATTTGGTCCAGGTGGATTCGGCCCCCGTGGATTTGGCCGCGGATTTGGCCCAGGTGGGTTCGGCCCCCGTGGGTTTGGCCGTGGGTTTGGCCCAGGTGGATATGGGCGCAGTGGATTTGGCCGTGGGTTTGGCCCAGGTGGATACGGACGCAGTGGATTTGGTCCAGGCGGGTTTGGGCGCGGATTCTATTAATAGAAGAAAAACGGATAAAAGTCATAGACATGCCGTCCGTTTTAATAATTAAAAAAAGCCTGACCCCCACCTCGCTAAAACTTCAGCAACGTGTGGGCCGGGCTTTTTTTGAGCTTAAGCATCGATGTACAAGGAATGCGGATAAAACTGAAACCATGGTTTTTCGAAATGAGGATACAAAGGAATCCTCATTAATTTTTCTCCAAGAAGAGGCCCTTTGATTGCCTCTCCAAAAACATTCCATTCACTTCCCGTTTCTTTATCAATAACATGCTTTCCACCTTTATGTTGGAAGTTCAATGCTTGATTCTTCGAATCCGCTATATACATAAAAGCTTGTCCTGAATTCTCACGTATTTCAATTCCCATGTCACTCACATCAGGGTTTGCAAAAATGACGTAACGATTTCCATCCAACCCGAATTGCAGGAATCTTTCACGACGAATCTGCTCAAAGTTAATCGCTACAGGCCGTTGGTTCAGGATCGTTGCCATAACCTTTGTCGTATCTACCATTTTCGGCCCGCGTTCCTTGAAGTCTCCGGTCTGATGAGCGGGTGGTAACGGGTCTTGCGCTGTTTTCGTAAGAACTTTGGCATCAGGATACCGGTGAGCTACTTGGTCACCACTCATGATATAGCTCGGAATCATTTTAAGTTGATGCCCTGTCCCTACCCCGGCTATTCCTTCTCCCGTCATTTGCTGCCACCATGACTCCGTTACATCATCCCACATGATTAAATCATTGTGACGAAGCATACCACTCACACCTAACCGAAGGATTTGCTGGTCCATCATTCTTTTGTAGACAATAGCACTATTACATAATGGACAGAAAGTCACAGCGATAGGGGTGTCATCTAACGTATCGTTAACAATTTCATGAAGCATCACATCGTCGACCCGGTAGGCTTTCACTTCACGATCTCCTTCCATAACAATCATGGCTTCTTGAGATGGTTCATGAAGAGCTTCCGATACTGATGTAAAAAATGGATGATCCAAGGGTGGTATTCCGTCTCGCGGCACACCTGGCGACTGAATCGTTTCCCATAAATCTTCGACATGATGATTAAAATTAGTATTCGCCCATTGTTTCTTCAATTCTTCTGGATGAATGGGGTTGTTAAAAGGCATGTTCCTCGCTCCCTCCTACCTTCCTGTAAAGATGTCTTTACTTGCCTACCTCCATTCTACACTACGATTATCAGTCGAATGGACACGTTTTGTACTTAAAATGGGAGATCAGCCTGGTAGAGATTTCTGTATCCATCTTCATTTTGTATGACAGGTCACATCTTGTTGTGTAAAAATCTTTTAAGATAGAAATAACACTTGATCATCTATCATGACAACAACCATGATGTATAGAAAGGAATGAGCTCTCTTGTCTTTAAAATCTCGCTGGCTGAAAGTTGCCTTGATTCTTTTGATCTTTCTTACGGCTTCATACATCACCCATTTTCATTTAGAAATCCGTCCATCAGACATTCGTGATTTCATCTTGTCGTTCGGTTGGTGGGGGCCTGTGATCTTTTTCTTCATCTATACAATCGGGCCGATCGTATTCTTCCCCACTTCTGTTCTTTCTCTTGGGGCAGGACTAGCCTTTGGCGTGTGGCCGGGTGTGCTTTACATCATTTTTGGAGCAACCGGAGCAGCTATGACCGGCTATATTATGGCCCGTTTGTTTGGTCGGTCCGTTTTGAAAATGGAGAGCTTCACCTGGTCGGAAAAACTGTTCAAACAAATGGAGAAGCGCGGTTTCCTCTATATTCTAGTATTGAGACTCATCCCTATCGTCAGTTTCGACTTGCTTAGCTATGCAGGAGGCATAGCTAAGGTCCGCTTCAACTCCTTTATACTTGCCACTGTACTTGGCATGATCCCTGGTACTTTCGCCTACAGCTTCCTTGGATCTAGTATTGCGTCGGGAAACATGGTCACGATCATCATCGCTGCAGCCGTATTCTTAGGTTTAATTGGAATCACCTATTACTTCAGAAACCCGGTAAAAAAATGGTTGGGTTTAACTGCAGACTAATTGCTTGAAAAGTAAGCACGATTACAGAATTATTTATTGAATTTTCATACAATGGAACCATCAAATAATAAGGAGTGTGCGAGAGATGACCAACGCTTTGAGTAAAGCTGTCCTGTATGGAGTCATCGGCGGGATCATCGGAGGTATCCTTTTTGGAATTATGATGCAGATGCAAGGAATGCTCGTTATGCTTGCTGGAACCATGGGGAGCGAAAGTGTTGTCATGGGATGGTTCATCCATATGATGATCAGCGTAATTTTTGGAATTTCCTTCGGTCTGTTGACTTTAGTTATTCGGAATCTATGGTCATTAGCCATTCTTTTCGGCATCGGGATCTGGGCCGTTGGGCCGCTTGTTATCATGCCTATGATGATGGGGATGGGAACCAACATAGCTAATGCCTTTACACCCGATATGCTCATGAGCCTCGCTACTCACCTATTCTTTTCATTGATCGTAGCCATTGTATTTAATGTATTAGCAAAGAAAGATTCAGTAAAAACTGAAGCCGTCGCATAAAAAAAGATCATAAAAAACGACGGTCACTTTCGAAGTGAAAAATTTTTGAGAGACGACTGGAAGATTATAATAATAAAAAATGCCCGGGTTCTCTAATAGGAGAAGATCCGGGCATTTTTAAGTGGTTTACCGATAAAATCTTGAAAGTCACCGATAAATGTATGAAAGTCACTGATAAAATCTCAAAACTAACCGATAAAACCTCAAAACCGACCGATAAACATATTAAACATGATACCGGGCGTCGGTTTTCTCGACATCAACCCAGCCTCGAAACGTTCCGAAAACAAAAAAGCTGTTCCAAGGATTCAATCCTATAAACAACTTTGTGATCAAGCTCATCTGCTTGCTATATACTGAGATCGAATCATCTCAAGGATATCTCTCAAAATAAAGTCATCCTGGTAATTCTTCATTAAAAGAATTCCGCCTTCAATTTGAGCGACAACTGCCCGGGCTTTCTGTAATGTTTTATCCTCGCCCTGCAGATCCCTGATAACCACCTCTAACCGGTGAATCCAATCATGGAACAATTCGTTAATTTTCCTTCGAAACTCTTCATCGTGTTCGCTCATTTCCAAGGCGAGGTTTCCGAACGGGCAGCCACTGATTTTAGAAGGGCAGCTATGGTATTCGATCGCCCACTCTAACATCTTTTCCATTTTTGCCTCGGATGTATCTGCTGAATCGAAAATTCCATGGATCAATTCTTCCCTCCACATGTTCACATAATAGTCAACCACATGTAAGCCTAAGTCCCTTTTGGAAGAGAAGTAGTGATAGAACTGGCCTTTGCCAATTTCAGAAGCGTTCATGATATCACTAAGTTTTGTCGCTTCATACCCTTTAGAGTGAATCAATTCAGCAGTAGCCTTGATGATCTGTTCCTTTTTATCACTCACAACAATCACCTTGTTTTATATATTAACCAACCAGTTGGTACATAGTCACCTTAACATACTTACAATTATAGGTATAGTCCTTCATAAATCAAAAGAAGGACATGATGATTGGCTAACTTTTCTCATTGTCCCACTCCTTGACCCTCTCAAATCTTATGGCACTTACCTATTGTTACTAATGAGTATTCACAACGTAATATAATCAAAAATTTTGTCAAAGACTTGGAGAACCGAGCCTGGGCTTCTCTTGTCGATGCTTTGTTTTCTGCGCTTGTAAATGAATGAGAATGCGATTATATTTATCCATAAGGAACTCCTTTATATTCGTTTGAAATTCTAATTTGTCTCCATACATATCTTAAGGAAAATAATCTATGATGTACTTTTAACGAGGTGAATGAACATGGATAAACTAGCACTACTTTCTCAGATCAGCTTATTTGAAGAACTATCTCAAGATGAGCTGATGAGTATTGATCAAATGAGCGAAATGAGTCCTGTGAAAAAGGGGACGATCATTGTCTCCCCTGATAACCCGATTGATGCTTTATTTTTATTGAAAAAAGGACAAGTACGCCTCTATCGTATGAATGATGAAGGCAAACAATTCACGCTGGACATCCTAGTGGACGGTAATATTTTCGGAGAAACGTCCACCATCAGTTTGACCGATGATCAAACGTATGCCGAAGCTATGGACGATACGTACATTTGTACATTGAGCCACAACGACTATGAACAATTCATAAAGCAGAACCCCCACGTCGCTTTAAAGTTAATTGACATCTTGTCTTCACGACTGAAAGATTTCTACAGCCTAAGCGAAAAAATCGCACTAAGTGGCGTAAAACATCGGTTGTTGTACCTTTTGTTAATGCTCAGTCAAAAAACCGGACGAAGAAAGCAAAATTGGCAAACGATTGAAATGAAGCTGACCCACCAGGATCTCGCGAACATGATCGGAGCAACCAGAGAAACGACAAGCGCTATTATGAGTCAGTTGAAGAAGGAAGGTTATGTTCGAAAGATCCGGTATTTAGCTGTCGATGCTGACAAGACCCAAGAGTTCTTAAACCTTCCATAAACACAGACTTATGAAGCACCTACTTTTTTGCATGTAACGGATGACACCTCTATGAATAAAAGAAATGGGGATCACAGTGGTCTCCATTTCCCAATCTAATCCCCCCTTCTGCCGATCCCCTAACTTTGCAACTCAACAGCTCCTGAATTGTCTGTATTTTCAATTACATTTAATATCTTTCCATTCGTATAAAATAAACGTGATATCTAGTAAAGGAGTGTTTCCCAGTGACCACATTCAAATTGAATCAACAAGCTCCCGATTTCACACTTCCTAGTATAGCCGGTGAGGAGTACAGCTTTTCAAACGTTCTTAAACAACAGTCTGATCACTGGCACCTGATTATCTTCTTCCGAGGATCATGGTGCCCTGCCTGTATGAGTGAGTTACAGGAGCTAGAAGAAAGCAAAGGCTATTTTGAAAAACAAAACATCCATTTAACTACAATTACGTATGACGAAAAGGAAGACCTTGAGAAAATGATTCAGGAACATGGGTTCACTTTTCCCGTGCTGAATGATGAGAATCTAGAGTTTATACAGTCTTATGGTGTTCATTACCATGATGAACAGGCACCATACGAAGACCATGGCACACATGGAGAACCCGCCTACTTTTTAACGGATAAATCAGGGAAGATTATGTATCAACAAAGACAAACAAGCCCTTTTGGTCGTCCACATCCTAAGGAATTGCGCAAAATCATCCAATACATTAGGAAAAACTTAAAAGAATAAAACCACAAAACGTCATGCCCTACTGGAGGCATGACGTTTGTGGTTAGGAAAATTCATTTGTCCTGGTCCATTCCATAATGTCCTGCCCCTTTGATAATCCCTGATCATGGACTAATACAGGGGTATACACTTCACCAATCAATGATTTCAATTCATGCCTTGCATTCTTTTCCTCAAAAATATTGATGAGTTTATAAGGGATCTCCTCTTCGTTTAAATGGTCGATGGCTCTAGCGCAAATGGGGCATCCATCCATCGTATAGAGAACATTCATAATAAAGCTCCTCTTTTTTAACCATGTAGTGAATAATCGATGCTCAAGGAAGCCATTGAATTACTTTTTTCGTCAATCGTGGAATGAATCCAGAGAATAGTTTAGCTCTCCAATATTCATTACTCACACGCTCAATCGCTGCCGCATGATTCGGGTAAGGATAAATGATTTGAGACAGATCACCAATTTTCGCTCCCTGCTTTACAGCCAAGATGACCACTTGCATCCAGTCACCCGCTCCCTTACCAATCGCATGGGCTCCTATGATTTTTCCTTTATCTTCTGTGATGATTTTGATAAAACCTTCTGATTTATGGTCCGCTACGAAACGATCCACTTCGTCAAGAGAGGTTTTATAGACCATGATGTCTCTTCCTTGATCAACTGCTTCTTCCTGAGTCAAACCGAAATGGAAGATCTCAGGGGTCGTGTACGTATTCCATGGTGTATGTTGATAGGAAATCTTACGCTTCAAATTAAATAATGCATTTTGGACGACAAGTTTCCCTTCTTGCCCGGCTACGTGTGTGAAAGGAAAGGATCCATTCACATCTCCGATGGCAAAAATGTGGGATTGGGACGTTCTTAGCGTTTCATCAACCTGAATAAATCCACGTTCATCCATGGATACTCCTGCAGAGCCCAGCCCCAGTCTCTCTGTATTCGGCTTCCGCCCTGTAGCGACAAAAATTTCGTCTACTTCCAATGTTTCTTTATGACCGTTCACATCATAAGATACGTGTTTCTTTTCAGAGCTTTTTCTCACCCGATCTACATTCGCATTGGTTATAATGTTCAACTCCTGGCTGAGAATATCTGTGGCTGCTCGCTGAATCTCTCCATCTTCTTTTCCTAGAATGGCAGGGCCTCCTTCAAGCACAGTTACCTGTGTCCCTAACCTGGAGAAAGCTTGAGCCAATTCCAAGCCTATCGGGCCACCACCTATAAAAGCGAGGCGTGACGGGAGCCAATCCAAATCGAATACTGTCTCGTTTGTGATATAACCGGCCTCTTCTAAACCAGGAATAAGAGCAACGTTACTTCGCGAACCGGTGGATATCACAATCTTATCTCCTTTTAATCTGCGACCGCCAACAACAACCGTCTGAGCGTCTTCAAACTGAGCTTCACCAATCAATACTGTCACACCCAGGTCTTCAAATCGATCTATACTATCGTGTTCCTGGATATGGTCAATCGACTTCCTTACACGGCGGTTCACTTGTTTCATATCCACAGCGCCGGTCACTTCCAATCCAAACCGACTCCCTTGGCGTGAAGCGTACACCTCATTTGCTGCTTCAATAAATGCTTTGGAAGGGACACACCCTACATGCAGGCAGTCGCCACCTAAATGTGGTTCTTTTTCAATCAACGCCGTTTTCGCACCTAAAGATGCAGCTCCCGATGCTACAGTCAACCCACCAGAACCTCCACCAATAACAATCACGTCAAACGTTTCCATCATCCCTCACCTCTTCACTTTTCTCATCCTATTTTCTTCTATTGTAAAAGTTTTATGAGAATGAAGCTGTAAGAAGCCTTACATCCTTTAAAGAATCACCCATAAACATAATGCCCCCCTTGAGTGAACTCAAGGGGGGACTGGATCGATCAATTATGATTTAACCCAATTAGGGATCATTTCAACATCTGCAGCTACCATCGTCGTGTACACTGGGCAGCGATCATCTACTTTTTCCTGCAGCTCTTTCAAGCGCTCTTCTGATTCACTCGTGTGTACCGTTGCATTGACGGTAATCTTTTGGAAATAACGGCGTACGCCTTCTTCCCCCATCATACCGCGAGGGTCCAACTCACCATTGATTTCAAAATCAATGCCTTGAAGATCGAAATCCATTTCTTTTGCAACGAAATTGGCAATCGCATTCTCACAGCCTGCCAATGATACAAGCAGCGTAGCTAGTGGATTCGCACCTTCGTCTGTTCCTCCCATGTTTGCTGGTTCGTCAATGACGACCGTGTGACCATGAGATTTACCTTCTGTGTTCATTCCTTTTGATACCGCAGTAATTTTTTCGTTCATTTTAGCCATGTTTTATTCTCCTCTCAAATTTTAGTGATTGTTTATTTAATCGCCCAAAAACCAACCGGTTGGTACAGGACAAATATAACAAGTGTGCATCCATTCAGCAATACTTTAGTGTTGGAGTGTAAGATGTCTTACATTATGAACGTTTCTACTCTTGAAGAGAGATAAAATACTCGATCTATTAACCCATCGATAAAACCACCCATTCGGGCAGCTAGACGATGATTTACATATGGGTCTTCTATCATTGAACTCCTTCTATACGATAAATACACAGGCACCTGATTCTTTCATCTATACAAGTCCTAGTTCAAATACATAGAATACATTAGTTCATTTGGGAGGTGAAACATATGAGTAAATTTATCGCAAAGCTAAGAGGAAAGAATGAAGTTCCCCCAGTAGATACAAGAGCCACTGGGGTGGCCAAGTTCATCGCGAATAAAGACTGTACAAAAATTAAATTTCAGTTAGAAGTGGAAGATATAAAGAACTTTGTTCAAGCGCATATCCACTTTGGGAGAAGAGATGAAAACGGGCCTGTACTTGTTTTCCTTTTTGGTGCTGACTTAATGACTCTTGCAGAACAAAATGGAATCACAACCAAACGTGGAGTCGTCAATGGAGTCATCACCGATAGAGACATTGAAGACAATGATCTGGGAGTCAGGGACGTCTATGATTTACTGAAGCTTATGGAAAAAGAGCTTACGTATGTAAACGTTCATACAGAGCAAAACCTTGGAGGAGAAATTAGAGGACAAATTATCCCTCTAAGAAAAAGATACTAAGTGAGATTTTATTATTAATGTCTTCTGTTCAAAAAATGTGTAAGATTTATGATGTGCATGCTCAAGTTCTCACGCTAAAAATATCGGGAGTATTAATAACCATCACGCCAAACCTTGGATTATGGTAAGTTAAACATTTGTACGTATCTTACAAATGTACAATAAATGCCTCTCATAAGATCCGTGTATTTATGAGAGGCTAACTAATGATATGGAGTTGTGCTTATTTAAATTGACTATAAAGTATTTCAATCAGTGAGTACATAATGTTATAAGTCTTTTCAACTTTGCCATTCCAAATGCAAATGGCCAAAAAATAATCAATTGACTTTAAACCTTTAGTGACCCCTCGCAAATATGCTTCAAATGAATGATGATAAGCTACATATTTAATCTGTTTACATCCAGTTTTTATTAAACCAATTTCCTGGGATTGCTTTTTCCTGTTTGTTGTTCACTTCACCTATCCTAGCTTGTATGAACTTCTCCTCATGAATATCCAGAGAACGTAATAAAATAATGGTAATTGACATGCGCAAGCTCCAATTCGAACGCACTATTCAACCAACCATCTGAATAACCAACCTTTCCATTCGTTATCACGTTCCATCGATAACTACCATTCTAATCATTCATCCACCTCTACGAAATTTATGATTCCTATAATTATTCTCTATTGTTAACGGACATTCTTGGAGAGGAGTGATCACCTCTGATTGATGTTTCAGGAACATTTCATTCCCTGGAAAAATTACAAAAACAGTTGAAGAAGAAATTCAAAGCAAACGTGGACCACCCTGCTGCCTCACTACCACCAAAGTACCTGTATATGATCACATCAATTCAAGACAAAACGAAGCAGCTTAATACGAATAACATAACACGTACACAGGCTTATTTAGACTTCTATTTACGGCACCCAGAAATTGAATGGGCTTTCCTTGGCCACATGGTATCTCGAAATGGGGGCTGGAACATGACTGATTTAAAAGGAGAATTTCTAGCAAAGCTGTTAACCGAAAAAGAACAATTCCAGTTCTTTTCTTTCTTAGAACGAGGAAACTGGCTTATTTTCCAGGATGTTTATCCTCAGTTTCTTCTTTATGAGGAGAGTATGAAAAGGCAACGCCCACACTTCGACCTTCTTCCCTATCTAAATGTGTCAACATTTATGAAAATCGTTTGGTCAGACTTTTGGAAAAATAAGGACCGCAAGTCCCTTGCTCTGGCGATGATCATTAATGAACAAAGCTATTTGGAAAAACGAGTGATCCAGAACCCCACCTATCAATATACGGTACTTGATACAATCATGTTTAAATTACAGGATTTGCTGAATATGAGCCACATATTATTCCCTTACTCACAAGAGCCTTTCACTTCAAATTTGTTAGTTGGGCAAACATTACACCAATTTTCCTCCTTGGAAAGTCGAATCGAATTAGGGAAACGATTATATGCTTTACTTTTTTCTGAAACAAATCGCCTGCAACGCTTTATTGATTGGGCAAAAGCTACTCCCCATACGGGATCTCGCAAAGATTACTGGCCCCAATTGTTTAATGACGTAAAAGAGACTGTACCCGGAAAATTGTATACTCCCCAAACAAAAAATTGTACGTTGCAAAAAGGTTCCAGCCATATTTACAGTCCGAGTCTTGAAAATGCTTGGAAAAACAGCAACCAAGCGAAGGCTGAAACAGGTGATTGGTTTCGCGAATGGAGCGGGATTGACTTTTTTAAACCTATGCCCAAAAACGTAAAAGGAGAAATCAAACATGACTACTGTGGAACCATCGAAAAACTCGAATGGACGGTCTTCACCAAAAAAGTCTTATTCCATCGCAAGCAATAAACCTCTATTATTGCCCTATCTCTTCACATTAGTGTCCGCCTCCCTCCTGACGACGTATATTGAATTATGGTTAACCGCCCAAGAGTACTATGATTTTCTGGCACGTCCCTATCCGTCTGTTTTCCCCATTGACATACGGTTCACCTTAGTGGTGATCCCGTTCTGCACCTTATTCGCTTTATGGATCATGATTCCCATGAATCGCATGGCTCGATTCGGCTTTATTCTTCTCGCCAGCTTGCTGGCAATGATGCTGGAGCCGGTTATGGAGGAGGCGGGTTGGATCGCCTTCAGCTCAGAATGGAGGCA
Source organism: Halobacillus sp. AWM4_238 (assembly GCF_056158265.1). Classification (NCBI taxonomy): domain Bacteria; kingdom Bacillati; phylum Bacillota; class Bacilli; order Caryophanales; family Bacillaceae; genus Halobacillus; species Halobacillus sp. AWM4_238. Next base: position 3,514,842 of record NZ_JBSWSY010000002.1, on the reverse strand, counting down.
TGTCTACTCATTTTTTGGGTATGCTTCATTCCTTCTGCTTATCAGGCGTGTTCATGTATTCTCCAGTGGATTAATCGCAGGAAACAGAGATTCCTTATAAAGGTACCTGACCCGCACCTCGTAAACCCTCTAGCGAAGTGGGATCAGGCACAAAAAAATAGAACCATTCCTTGTAATCTTTTACATTCTGTTTCTATATCTAAAGCAAAGGAATAAAGAAAGAAGTCTGGTCCAAGTTGGAGAGGATATTTATTGGACATATGTCCGTTCTTCCACCCCTATTCTCTGAGTAGAAAATATAAGAGATATAGAATGCCCGAAATATTTCATCCTCAAGGTAACTGATTCCAGATTAATACCTTCCCATACACGATCAAGCAGTGACGACCTGGATGCAGGTATTTTACGGATTACATTAGGAATCCATAAGAGGATCGGCCACATGAGCAACTTCTACTCACTCTGATTCTCCACAACTAGTGATCGCTGATATTTGCTGATTCGTTATAGAAAAAGTCGTATTATTACTGATGATTTCTTTTAATTGCAAAATATATATAAAAGATTCTTCATCATGACCTTCCAAACAATCACAAAAGTTAACCACCAGCGGCTCAATGGTACGAATTTCTTCCTCCACTGTTGTAGGAAAAACCTCAGAAACTTTATAATTCCATTCTTCAAGAACACTCACGTTTCCTGAACGATTGGACCTGCGAACCAGCCTATACACAAGGCTTAGGATGGGATCGGAATCAAAAACGTCAAATGTTAAATTTTGAGAGTAATTGAAAAGGACACAGGGGTTTTTAATATTCCTTGTATTTACTTTGACTGCGGCTAGATTTATAGGTGGTTCATGACCAGCTAACTCATTGGGCAGTTTGACTTTAAATACTCTGCCACAATTCAAAGAAGGGAAACCTGAGCTTGCTTGCATAGGAACGCTCCTTTCCAAAATTCTTACGTCCTTTTATTGAAGCGGCCGTATACTTGAGCCGTCATGCTTTTTTGAGTGATGTTGTATGAAGATTGCTCGGATAATTCTGCCTCGACTAATTCCATCGTGTACGTACAACTCAATTCCTTGTGAGGTTGCAAACATTCGCAAAAGTTATACACGACAGGTTCTTTTATATTGGTATCATTCACAAACTCTCTTCTAAACGGCCATTCTTCTAGAATTTCTTTAGTAGAGTCTCCACGGCATGTTCTAACTAATCTGAAGACCAATTGATTGAAGCTTGCTTCTCTTAAAATAGAGGTCACAAAACCAGAAAAGTTAATGAATACACATGGATCATTCATATCTTCTGTATTGATTGTTAGTTGAGTTAGCTTAACAGGCGGGTCCTTTTTTTTCAGTCGCGTTGGTAAAACCGGATGGAACACTTCGCCACATACTACGAAGGGGACACAAGTATTCTGGTCGATGTCTTTCTCTCTTTTTCTATCCTTAGAGTTATGAAACGGATACAGCTTAGGTTGAGAAGAAGACCTTATTCTTTTCACCACTGCTCCTCCTTGGTATGAGCTGAGTTGCTCGTTAACCCTTTCATTTGTCCGGGTGCCTCACTGATCACCGTTGCTGTGATACTTTTATTGGTAATAGCGTAGCTCCTGAGATTATTCGTTTCGATTTGAATGATTTCTAGTTTATAGGTTGCAATTTCTCTCTTTTCCGTTCTTAAGCAATCACAAAAGCTGAGAACAGTCGGCTGATTTGTATCGACATTAGCCACTTCCAGTACATCGGCGGTTTCAAATTCAAACTCCCATTCCTGTAAAATTTGTGCACGCTTTGCACCACGTAGCTCTTTAATTAGACGGTAAATGATCTTTATTTTTGGATTTAATCCTAATAGTGAAAAACTTATGAACTCAGAGTATTTGACTAATACGCATGGCCTTGCGATATCTTTTGTATTCACATGAACTTCCCCTAGTAATAGAGGAGGTTCACTTTGATTTAACTGACTTGGTAAATCCGGATCCAATACCCTTCCACACTTCACAAAGGATGAGGAGTCTATATAGCTCATTTTTTCACCTTCATTCGTTATCTCCATGTACGTTTCATTTCCACTATACATTTGCTTCCATCGGTCACTTCGTTCATTCTATGCAGAAAAATAGCAAGTGGTTTCGGACTGGTTTATGGGAGAGAGCTTGGACGCCCCGTTTGTTGATCAATCCCGTAGGTTTAGGGTTACTTTTCCACACATGCTTACCGTTTTACATCCAAAAAAAAAGCCCGTCACAAGGACGGACTTTTAGCTAACACTGCTCCGGTGTAACTGGTAAGGCAAACACTTTTGAACAACCGATGAAGCATAATAGTAAGAAAATCAGTTTATAGGAGGCATAGACTAAGATCCCAATGTCTATAGTCATTTTGATACCCAGTTTCCTAATCAAATCCACTGCACAATACCCAGCCAGCCCTGCTATACCTGTGATAACATAGAGTAGGATGAAAAAGGGTTCATCGTAACACAAAAAAAGTTTCCCATAGAAAATAGACCTTCTGATTTTTAGAGCAAGTTTTAGAATTATAAGATTAGTACATAAAGTAAATAAGGCCGTCGAGGCATTCTCGACAGCCAGAAACTCTCTAATTAAAAAGGAGTAATTAATCGTCCCATTCAATGGCATCAATTTTTCTACAATTCACCGTAATTACTTGTCCTTGTTCACCAACAAAATAGGCTAGCCCAGTTTTACGGTCGATGCTCACAAATTTTTCAACCTCAATATCCTCACCATTTACAAACAACTCTTCTAATTCATAGTTCGGTGGGATTCTTTTCAGTAGATTACAAATAGGATTTTTGTCTTTTTTCTTCTTTTTACGGTCGTGGTTCCCATAATAACAACATTTGTCATCTCGTTCTCTTTGATACATAATATTCTCTCCTTTCTTTAGTAGATTACTATAATATATTAAAGTGAAACCTAAAACGTATAGGTAGTTATCAGGTAAATAGAAAATGTATGATTTAACTAGTTAAATAGAATACCTACAAAGACACTCAAGGTTCTTTACGCTCGGGAGATAACTTAGATATTTATAATTGGAAAAATTCACACGTTCAAAACAGCCCCTATAAATATAGAATCGATCACAAAAATTAGTACAGTTATATTTGAATTAAAATAGGCTGTCGACCTTCTCGACAGCCAGAAATTCGTTTTTTATAAAGGAGTAATTAATCGTCCCATTCAATGGCATCGATTTTTTCACAATTCACAGTAATCACTTGTTCACTGTCACCAACAAAATAGGCTAACCCAGTTTTATGGTCGATGCTAACAAATCTCTCAACTTCAATATCCTCACCATTTACAAACAACTCTTCTACTTCATAATTCGGTGGGATCCTTTTCAGTAGATCACAAAATGGATTTTTGTCTTTTTTCTTTTTTTGGTCGTGGTAGAAATGTTCATAGCAACTACATCTTCCACGTTTATCCTCACGCTTTTTGTCATGTTTTGGAAGAAACATAATACTCTCTCCTTTCTAAAATAGATTACTATATAACATATTAGACCCCCTCCTTTGGTGTATGGGTAGGTATAACATAGTTGAAAAAATGTATATTTAACTATTTAAATAGAAGTGCTGCAAAAGTCAGTGGATTCGTTCCCTTAATGGTACCGTTCTGTTTTAACACATTTGTGGATAGCCATTGATTTAGATATCTACGCGTTAATCGCTCTTCCTGCCTAAAACATAAATAATTCCCTAAATTGCAAAGGCTTTTTCAATATATTGAATGGATCATTCCCACTCCAAGACCTATCAAGAGTAAGAAGCAATAGGGTCACCCCCTCACTCAATTCAAATTTCTGCGATAATCTGTCAACTTTACCTCTATTACATGAATAGGGAGAAAAAGGAGCACCTCATCCTTGTTTGCCATTTCTAAGGTCATATGACTTGAAAATTAAACGCTGGATATATAAAAAGAGATGACGAGCAAATGCTCGTCATCTCTTTGTTTCATTATTTAGCGTACCTAAGGCAGGTTGAAGGCTTTGCTTGAGGATAACTATACCTGACACGGTTCATCAACGTGCTCTTCTGATTTTTCTTTATTACTCTGCGTAAGAAATGGACCAGACCTTATATAACGTTTTTTTCATTCGAAGCGATTCCAACTCACGACACTTTCCAAAGGAAGGCGTGTTTTTTGGAATCCAGCTTTAACTCCTTTTCCTAGAGAAATCAGCATAACCGAAGTATATTCTTCAGGAACGTTGAAGGCTTTTAAGAATTGCTCTTCATCGTATCCGCCCATCGGCACGGTATCCAATCCTTTTGCTTTTGCAGCAAGCATGAACTGCATCGCAACGATTCCACCATCGATGTGAGCAATTTTAGCCAGTCTTTCTTCAGGGAAATTCCCATAATTGTCGAAGATGCTGTTCACGTACATGTCTTTCACATCTTCTGGCATATTCCCTTTTTCAGCAATCTGGGTGTAAATCTGATCCGCATTTTTATACGCTTTTTTATCTCCCAGAACGGCAATGACAGCAGAAGCATCCACAATTTGCTGCTGGTTATTCGCAATTGGAAGCAGTCGCTCTTTCTCTTCCTGTTCATCAATAACTAGAAAACGCCAGGACTGCAAGTTGGATGAAGACGGAGCAAGTGTTGCCGTTTCCAACAGTTCTTCAATCTCTTTCCGTTCAACCTTATAATCCGGGTCATACTGCCTTACAGAACGGCGCTCTTTAGCTATTGTGAGAAAGTCGGTATCCTCAAGGACTTTTGGAGCTTCCTTCGTCGTATCGATTTCTTTTACTTTATTAAGATATTCTTCTTTGGTCATGGTTTTGTTAGACATGTGTTTGCACTCCCTTAACTGTATCTTTAACAAATACAGTATAGTTCTTTAACTGTTACTTTGTCAATTACAGTTACTCATAAAAATAAAACGAAACGTCTCTGGTTTCGTTTTACTGTTCGATAAGGTCAGATAAGGATTTCGTTCGCAGTCCATCCAAAATCCAAGATTCCATTTCCTTTTGCAAGTCACATAAAGATTGTTGTGATCTACCTGAAAAACAATGTTTCCCTTCCGTCTCAAAATGGTCCCTCATCACCGTTTCAGCGCTAATCGATTCGTACACTTCAGAGAGCTTGATCTCCTCTGCTGTTTTACTAAGAGAGTATCCCCCATCGCGGCCTTCTTTGGCACTTATGATCCCAGACTTGACCAAATGAGTCAGGATCTTACGAAGATAAACCGATTGAGATTCGAGCTTTTCAGCAAGCTTCCCACTCGGGCAGCGCCCTTCGTTTTCAGCTAATACGACCAATGCTTTCAGCGCCATACTGAACCAACGCACATTATTCATTTTATCTGACATCGTTTCACCTCTTCTATCCAAAGTATATTTTGATGCATGTGGACGTAAAAGTCAAAACAGTGGATGCTTGTAATTCAGCCCATAGATCGGGTGTATGGAGGATACCTTCACAGATCAGGATAGGTCACAAAAGAGGCGTATACCCACTCCCTTGAAAATAAAATAGAATAAGTCCTAAAATCCCGAGGAGAGATTGTTATGCTGAAGAAGTTCGTGGATCCCCTTCCCATCATGAAGACGATCCGTCCGATGTGTCATTTTCAACATGCACCATTCTATGAAGTGACGATGAAAGAAACCTTTCAGAAACTGCACCGAGACCTTCCTCCGACCAAGGTCTGGGGCTATAACGGGCAGTATCCTGGTCCGACCTTTCAAGTGTGGAGACATCAGCCGATTCACGTACTATGGAAAAATGAACTTCCTGTCCGGCATTTCCTTCCTATTGATACGACCGTTCATGGAGCCGAGAAAAATAAACCGGAAGTACGAACTGTGGTACACCTCCATGGAGGGGTGACACCTGATACAAGTGATGGCTATCCAGAAGCTTGGTTCACCCGCCACTTTAAAAAAGTTGGGCCTTATTTTACCAATGGATTATACACGTACCCCAATCATCAGAACGCAACGACATTGTGGTACCATGACCATGCCATGGGCATCACCCGCCTCAACATTTACGCCGGTCTTGCCGGCATGTACATCATACATGACTATGAAGAAGCACGATTGAATCTGCCCTGTGGTCCCTTCGACATCCCGTTGATCGTCCAGGACCGGTCGTTTTATGAAGACGGTCGTCTTTACTACCCATCGGAACCAGAGAAACCCACAACAGCCCCTCATCCTTCTGTCATCCCAGACTTCTACGGAGATACAATTTTGGTGAATGGCAAAGTGTGGCCTTATTTAAACGTACAACCAAGACGATACCGTTTCCGCATACTGAACGGATCAAATGCCCGTTTTTATCGTTTTTCACTTTCCAACGGTGCCCCATTCATCCAAATCGGTACGGATCAAGGGTTACTTGAAACCCCGATCCGTGTCCCTTCTCTCGTATTAGCCCCTGCAGAAAGGGCGGATGTGATCATCGACTTTTCTACTAATTATGGAGAATCGATTGTTATGCAAAACGATTTTGAAACCAAAGGAGAAAAAACCGATCCTGAAACGACGGGGACGATCATGCAATTCCGCGTGTGCCAATCTCTAACCTGTCCAGATGAAAGTTCCATTCCTGTTTGTCTGGCACCAGTCCCTAAGCTTACACAAAGCCAGAAAACGAGGTACTTACGACTCAACATGCGAAAAGATTCCTATGGTCGCAACATTCACTTGTTAGACGGACGGTTATGGTCGGATCCTATTTCTGAGACACCCAAGCTAGGACAAACGGAGATCTGGAGTGTGTTGAATGAGACAGAAGCGACGCACCCCATCCACCTTCATTTAGTCCGCTTCCAGATTCTCGACCGCCAACCCTTCGACCGTGATCTCTTTAAAAAAGAAGGCCGAGTCGTTCCTACAGGACCACGTGTCCCTCCCGCGTTAAACGAGAGAGGATGGAAGGATACGGTGCGGGCTAAGCCTGGAGAGATCACCCGGATGATCATCCCATTCGGTCCTTACCCTGGATTGTTCGTGTGGCACTGCCATATTTTAGAGCATGAAGACTATGAGATGATGCGCCCTTATTTAATTACCAGATAAATAGAAAAAGTGCCTGTCCCCAACATTAAAGAAATGTGGGGCAGGCACCAAAAAAATAATGTAAAAGGTTTACTCTAATTTAAGTGGTTTAGTAAAAAGGGATCTATTCTCTCCATACTTTACAAGTGAGTAAGAATCTTTATTTTTGGATAGCTCTTATCCTTTGACAGAGCCAGATGCCAACCCCTGAATAAAGTACTTTTGTAAGAACAGAAACAGAATAACCATTGGCAGCATTCCAAGTAACGAACCAGCTGCAACTAATCCCACATCATTGGAATATTGAGAGAAGAATTGAGAAAGGGCGACTGTAATCGTATGGGATTCAGAATTCTGCAAGAAGAATACAGAGAACTGATAGTCATTCCATACAAACATACCTGTAATAATTATGACAGATGCCGTCACTGGCTTTAATAATGGAAAAACAACTTTAAAGAAGATCTGAATACGAGTGGCTCCGTCAATCATGGCCGCTTCATCCAGCTCTTTCGGAATAGTAGAACGGATAAAACCGGTGTATAAGAAGATTGTTAGTGGCAGCCAAAATGAAACATGGACGAGAACGATTGCCCATATGGTGTTTAACCCTCCAATATCCACAATGAATTTATACAATGGTACGAGTATCGTCAATGGCGGGACAATCATCACAGCAACAAAGGCGAGATACATGAAACGATTCAGTTTGCTGGAAATCCTTGCTAAAGGGTAAGCAGCTAAGGATCCAAGTACAATTAAAGCCCCAACTGAAATGACCGTGATGATAATATTGTTGAACAAAGCGGTTCCCATATTAGCCTGACTCCACGCATTGGTGAAATTTGAAAAGTCTGCATAGGTGGGGAACAACCACTTGGAGCTGTAATCACTGCTTCGTTTGAAAGAAGTAGTAACCAAGATGTAAAACGGGATGATGTGCAGCAAGCTGATGACAATTCCAAGCATCGTCCACAGCTTTTTATTTTGCTTGTCCATTACGCTTCTACCTCCTTACGACGAAGATAAAACAGAGCCGACATACTTATGATTACAATCATGATGAACATCAAGTTCCCTAGAGAAGCTGCATACCCTGCATCCTGTCTAGCAAAGTACAGTTGATACATCATTGTAGATAACGATTGAGAGGCATAACCAGGACCTCCATTTGTCATCGCAATGATGACGTCAAATAGCTTCAATCCATTTATCAAATTAATTACGATGTTGATCGTAATCGATGGGATTAATAAAGGAAGCGTAATGTTTTTGAACTGCTGCCAGCTGGATGCTCCGTCTAACGTGGCTGCCTCGTAATAGTCTTTAGAGATTCCCTGCAGTCCTGCAAGATAGATAATCATAGCAATCCCCAGAAATTGATATGTATTAACGAAAGTGATAATCCAAACGTTCAAGTCTGGATTTCCAAGCAGGTTAGCTGGATTGAATCCAAATAGTGTGATGAAATCATTAAGAGCACCGCCATTGTATTGGAAAATAAAATACCATATATATCCCATAATAAGAGGGCTTATAATGACAGGTAAGTACACAATCGTTCGTGTTATTGCTCTGAATTTCATGCTTTTATTCAGTAAGATTGCATATAACAATCCAATTCCGTTTTGAAAAATCGTACTGCCAATGCCATAAATCAATGTATTCTTTACGACCAACCATGTATTAGGATTGGAGAACATCCGAACATAGTTCTCCATCCCAACCCAGTTCATTACTTGTGAATAACCATTCCAGTTTGTGAAAGAAATTCTGATCCCATTTAAAAACGGAAAAATAATGAACACAGACATTAAGATGATAACGGGGACGTAAAGCCAGTTGATATGAAGTTTTGAGGAAATCCCAGGACGCTGATCCATCTTCCATACACCTACCCTTTCGATTCTGTCATGAAGGGAGAAGGAGTTCTTCCCCCCTTCTCCCTCCTCTATCTTATTCTTGTGACCTCAAACGCTCGACTTCTTCAGACATTCGATCTGAATACTGCTCAGGAGTGATGGACTCCGCTAGCACTTCCTGTCCGAGTGTCGTCATTACATCCCACATTCCATTTGGAAGGTAGACACGATCAAAGTACGGGAAGACGCGTACATCAGAATATTTGTCATAATACTCTTTGTACATGCTGTCAGCCTCTACTCCTTGCAATCCTGCCGGCAGCCCAGAGGCTTCCGCCATTCGCTTTGCATTTTCAGGCTGTGCGAAAAATTCAAGAAGTTTTTTCGCTTCTTCCTGCTTAGGAGAGTCTTTCCATACACCTAATGTATACCGTTCTCCGCCTACAAACGTTGGCTCATCTCCCTCATGAATGGATGGAATGGGCATCAGTCCAGCTTCAACATTTTCATTGATTTTCTTCGCTTCCGTTACAAATGATGGTGGATACATCGCAAAAGCAATCTTATTTTCAGCGAATAGACGAGGACCATCTGAGTATTTCGCAGTCAATACATCTTTATTGATGTAGCCTTTGTCATACATTTCTTTGAAATTTTTTGGTAAGTATGTCCATTTGGACCAGTCAAAGTCGCCATTATTTAATTCTTCGCTGTAGTCATTTTTCTCATCACTGATTAAAAGCGGTGTAGCAAAATAGTCGAAATATTGACCAAGCGTCCATGGATCTGCTCCAGCAAAGAAGAATGGAGTCACTTCACCATTACTTTCTTCAGAGATTTTCTTGGCTGCTGCTTTTAATTCGTCAAACGTTTTTGGTACTTCAATCCCGTATTCATCCAACAATTGTACGTTGTAAGAAATTCCTTCCTTCGCTTCGTTCAAAGGAAGAGCATACACTTTTCCTTCATCATTTGTTAGCACAGGATTAATCGTATCTGTTAAATCAGAAGCCCAAGATTCTTCACTTAGGTCTGCAAGATAATCTCCGTAACGGATTTGGGACCACCCGTGAGTATCAAAAACATCAGGCATATCATTCGCAGCCATTTTGACTTTTAGAAGATTCTCGTATTCTCCTCCAGGAAAGTTCGTTTCTACTGTAATTCCTTCATTCTGTTTTTCAAACTCATCGATGATGGCTTCCATTTCCTTCTTTACATTCTCATCGGATATCGTCGAGAACAGTGTTATCGCATTTCCATCACTAGAGGATGATCCGCCACTACCGCTGGAACACGCTGTTAATAGACCGATGACCAAAATCAATACAAGAAAACTGATCATTTTTTTCATTTATTTTACCCCCATTCAAAATTCAAACGTGAAACCGCTTTCTGATACTAATGTTAAGATGGATAACCACTGGTCACAACGGTAAAAAAATTATTTGACAATTAAACAATCTTGCTTTTAAACGCGATAAAAAGAATTTTTTTATAGATAGGACCTGCATTACCCATATAAATTTAAAGTTTACGTTTCAACTATTCGAGAGTTTATCTGTTAAAATAGAAGATAGATTGTTTTTTTTGGAGGAAATTTGAAAAATTATGAATAATTGCTCATGAAGTTAAACAATCTTGCTTTTATAGGATAAGGGGGATGGATGATGTCGAGTCGGTACAGCCAACAGGATCACGGATCGTTTGCATTCAAATTTTCAGAACAAGAATTAGAACAAGTAGCTCAGCTCTGGTCGATTGGGTGGGATGAGCAGACTTCTGTTTTATACGACTGGAATGTCAATGATAGGAAAGATATTAAAAATTGTATTTTCCAATATACCATTTCTGGCGAAGGACGGGTGAAAGTTGATGGGGAATTCTATCAAATCAAACCTGGACAGGCATTTCTCGTAGATGTTCCAAGTGATTTCAGGTATTTTCTTGACGAAGACTGTGAAAAGTGGGAATTTATCTATATCACGCTTTATGGAGACTTTGTTAAGCAACAATGGAAAAAAATCATTCATCGATTTGGTCATTTCATTCGCTTACACCCCGAGTCTGCCCCTATACAATCACTCATCCGTATCTTCGACCTTGCTTCCAAACAACAATTGCTGAATGGATATCATGCATCTTCAGAAACTTATCATTTTATGATTGAACTGATTCGTTATTGTGAAGATCTGGAGGATCAATCCACTTATTGGCCTGATTCAATCATCAGTGCCACCATGTTTGCGAAAAACCATTACCATCAAGAAGTTACACCGGCCCAAATGGCTGAAGCCGCCGGGCTTTCGAAATATCATTTCACTAGATTGTTCAAAAAATTCGTTCATGACACACCCGTACAGTACATCAATAAAGTCCGAGTAGCGAGAGCGAAAGAGCTCCTTGAAAATACCAAAATTACGGTAGAGGAAATCGCCACCAATATAGGGTACACGAGTCCGAACTATTTCAATAAAGTATTTCGAACCATTACGGGTGAGACACCAGGCGAGTATCGCAAAAAAAATAATAAAAAACAGCTAGAGTGAGAACACACTAGCTGCTTTTCTAATTTTGGTCTTGATGGTTTGCTTTAACCGTCATTGACGCATGATCATAGTTGATCGTGAGGCTCTTTCCAGCACTCACAAAATTCTGCAAGATATCTTCAGCCGCTTCAATGGCAAAGGTTGCTCGGCTGGCTCTTTCCTTTTCGACTAGAGACAGCTCTTTTTTCCCTTCGATAAATGAAGCTGTTTCTTTCTTTAATTCACCCAGTTGTTGGTATAAGTGTTCATACAATTCACTCACGTTTTGAGGCTCAGCCATACAAGATCCCTCCTGAAATAATTACCCCCAAGATCCCGTTATCAGTGGTTTTTTCACGATAATTCCTGACAAAACCCTCATCATGCTATATATCCTGCCCAATGTAATCATCAAGGAATTAATTGAAGAGCAACTTTAATTGGAGACGAATTATATAAAAGACAAATAAAATATAATTTCTCTCGCGAAGGGGGAATAAACTTTTTCTTATGGCAAAGTTCAGCAGAATAGCCAGTTACACTTACCTATGTTCTTCCGATCCCTTCCCATTCTACAGTTGGTTGATAAACTTAAGAAACGCACGTTGTCCTTTGTCGTCTCGCTTAAAAACACCCGCCTGCTCGAGAACCTTAGAAAAACGTTTCCCCATTTCATTCTGAAGAACCTCATCCACATTGTCATTGGTTATTTCCTTTTCTTGAATAATAGATTTTGCCCAAGGTACATGCTTGGAGGTCCGTTCATCATCCAGTGCTTCATGATCAAGTTTTCCATTCACCATATAACGGCCTAATGCTTCCATTTCATCGACAAGTCTACCAGGCAGGACGGCAAGGCCCATCACTTCAATTAAGCCGATATTTTCCTTCTTAATGTGGTGCACTTCTTCATGGGGGTGAAAAATCCCCATAGGATGCTCGTCACTCGTCCGATTGTTCCGGAGCACAAGGTCCAGTTCGAACTGCCCATCTCGGCATCTAGCGATCGGGGTAACTGTGTTATGTGGTACACCATTCGTCAGGGCGTAAACATCCGCTTCTTCATCTGTGTATGAGCGCCACGAGTTCAAAATCAACTGTCCCAGCTCGGATAGACGGTGGCGGTCAGCTCCTCGTAAACGAATGACAGACATTGGCCAGCGTACAATTCCTGCTTGTACATCCTTGAAACCAGGAACCGTGAATTCATGTTCGACCGGGGCTTTTGCCATCGGAAACTCATGATGTCCCCCTTGAAAATGGTCATGGCTTAAAATAGAACCCCCAACAATCGGAAGGTCCGCATTTGAACCGACAAAATAATGAGGCAGCTGATCGGTGAAATCAAGCAGACGATCGAAGCTTTCCTTCGTAATGCTCATCGGACGATGTTCTCCTGAAAGCACAATCGCGTGTTCGTTATAATAAACATATGGAGAATACTGCAGGAACCAATGCTCTCCTTCTAAATCAAGCGGAATGATGCGGTGATTATCCCTTGCCGGATGGTCAAGTCTTCCTGCATAACCCACATTTTCTTTACATAACAAACAGTTCGGGTAAGAGGCGTCTTTGTTCGCTTTTGCTGCAGCAATTGCCTTCGGATCTTTTTCAGGCTTTGAAAGATTAATGGTAATCTCTAAATCGCCATATTCTGTCTCACTGTACCAGTGCATGTTTTTTGCAATTCGGTCTGTCCGAATGTAATAAGCATCTTTAGAAAGTTGGTAAAAATAATCCGTAGCCGCTTCAGGACCTTCTTTTTCAAGCTTATGATAGAAGTCACGAATGACCTCTGAAGGTCTTTGAACAAGACAATCCATGATCTTCGGGTCAAACAAGTCCCTTTCTGTCGTTGTATTATCCTCCAGAATGCCTTCGTCCACTGCATAATTAAGCATTCGCTCCAAAATGGAAGCAGGTGTATCCGGAGAACTTTCACTAATGGTAACCGGGTCTTCTCCCCTTAATTGAAACAAGTGAAACAAAGCGTTGCGCACATAATCGACGTCCCAGACACTAATCATTTCCTTATGCCGTCCGTACTGAATCAGGCGTTCGATATCATGATAGATCGTCATGTCACTTCACCAGTCCTTTCGGTTATTTTTCGTATCCATCCGGATGGTTTTGGAACCAATCCCAAGCGGTTTTAATCATTGTATCGAGACCTGCATAGTTCGGCTTCCAGCCAAGTTCATTGATCGCTTTTTCAGAAGAAGCGACAAGCTTTGCCGGGTCTCCCGCTCGTCTTAAAGCCACTTCTGATGGAATTGTATGACCAGTGACTTTTCTTGCACTGTCTATGACCTCTTTCACGCTGAATCCTTGTCCATTTCCTAGGTTATAAATTCCGCTTACTTCCTCTTGTTTTAATTTTTCAATCGCCAGCAAATGGGCGTCTACCAGGTCGTTGACATGGATGTAATCACGGATACACGTCCCATCCTCTGTTGGGTAATCGTCGCCAAAAATCATGATCTTCTCACGTTTCCCTTGAGCGACTTGCAATATTATCGGGATCAAGTGCGTTTCTGGGCGGTGGTCTTCACCAATTCTCCCATCAGGATCTGCGCCTGCCACGTTGAAGTAGCGAAGGACTACATGCTTGATGCCATGCGCTTGCTCCGCCCATTTGAGCATTTTTTCAATCGCAAGCTTTGTCTCTCCATATGGATTCGTGGGTACAGTACGATCCGTTTCCTGAATCGGCACCTGTTCCGGTTCCCCATATACAGCTGCTGTTGAAGAAAAGACAATCCGCTTAATCGAATGCTTCGCCATCGCTCTCAGTAAACATACCGCACCGTATACATTGTTATCATAATATTTCAGCGGGTCTTCTACACTCTCTCCTACTAAGGAGTCAGCAGCAAAGTGGATAACTGAATCAATGTCATTTTCTTCGAAGACACGATCGATGAACGATTGATCTCTCAAGTCTCCATCGTAAAATACCGCTCCATTTAATACGGCATCGTTGTGACCTTTTTGCAGGTTGTCTACAACAATCACCTTTTCATTACGATCGATTAATTGTGCGACGGCATGACTTCCTATATAACCTGCTCCACCACATACGAGTACTGTCATTGGTCATTCCTCCTCCAGTTTTTTCGCACCGTCACCAATCTCAACAACATAAAAATCGGCCTCTAAGCCTGTTTCAGAATAGTAAGCTTCTCCGACACGTTCAATGAACGTGTCTACTTGATGTTGATCGACAATGCTGATCGTGCATCCGCCAAATCCTGCTCCTGTCATTCTTGAGCCAATGGCTCCCTCATTCCAGGCGGCTTCGACGAGGGCGTCCAATTCTTTTCCTGTTACTTCATAATCATCTCTTAAAGAAACGTGAGAATCATTCATCAATTGACCGAATCTTCCGATGTCGCCAGCATTCAGTTTTTCTACTGCTTCAATCGTCCGGTTATTTTCGTACACGGCGTGCTTGGCACGTTTTTGTGCAATCGGATCTTCAATCAGATGTTTGTTTTCTTCAAAAGCTTCTTTGGATAGATCGCCGAGCGAGTGGATATCTAAGTTTATCTGTAAGGCTTGTAATGCCTCTTCACATTGATTGCGGCGTTCATTGTATTTAGAGTCAGCAAGTCCTCGTCTTTTGTTCGTATTGGCAATGATCAACGAATGATCGGTAAGGGAAATTGGTGTATGCTGAAAATCAAGCGTATGACAATCTAAGAGGATCGCATGATCTTTTTTCCCCATACCTATGGCAAATTGATCCATGATGCCGCAGTTCACACCAATGAATTCATTCTCAGCCTTTTGAGAAAGCTTGATCATCTCTAATTGATTAACAGATAGATCGTTTAGTTCCTTCAAGATTACAGATGTGGCCAGCTCGATAGAAGCGGAAGAAGAAAGACCAGCACCATTTGGAATGTTGCCAAAGAACGCAACATCTAGTCCCGTTTCTATTTCATACCCGCTTTTTCTAAACGTATCGATCACGCCTTTTGGATAGTTTGCCCAATCGTGTTCCTCTTCGTATCTTAAACTGGAAAGCTCGGCTTCTATTACTCCCAGCTCCGGAAAGTTCATCGAATAGAAGCGAAGTTTATCATCCTGACGTTTTTTGGCAACGGCATACGTGCCTAAGCTCAACGCGCAGGGGAACACGCGCCCTCCATTATAATCAATATGTTCACCAATTAAATTGACACGGCCTGGAGCGAAAAATGATGACTCCCCTTTGACCCCGAATTGATTTTCAAATGCCTGTTTTAACTCCTGCATGCTGATCACCTCTCACAATATTTAAGTTTGATTAACTTTTGACAAAACAAACAGTTGGGACGAAAAGTCTCCAGACTCTTTTATGCCACCTGTTTGCGCTCCGTTATAGGCGCTTTCGAGCTGAAGGCCGGCCTGCATCAGTTCGTCACCGAAATAGGTACCTTCCAATCCTTCGACCCGGTATTCGCTGTCTGGATCGAGCCCTGTAAGGCGCAAACGGTCAAATCCTGGATTCGGTCTTGCTAATATTTGATAAAAGCCTACGATCGCTTTTTCTTTACCTTCAGAAACGACCATCCAGCTAGTTTCATTTCGGTTTTCTTCAAAAGGACTAATCAGACGGTAAAACTGGCCGTATTGGAATAACTCCCTGTGCTCTTTGTACCAGTTCACCTGCTCTTTGATCTGATGCTGCTCCACTTCAGTCATTTTAGTAACGTCAAGCTCATAACCGAACGCTCCAAAGTAAGCGACATCTCCCCTTGTTTTCAAACTTGTCATTCGCTTCACTTGATGATTCGGAACGGCTGAAACATGAGCACCTATGCTGCTTAATGGGTAAACCATCGACGTTCCATATTGAATGCTTAACCGTTCCATCGCATCCGTATCGTCGCTTGTCCATCCTTGAGGTGCGTAATAAAGCATTCCAGGATCGAAGCGGGCACCTCCGCTTGCACAGGATTCGAACAATACATGTGGAAATGACTCAATAAGACGCTCGTACAATGAATAGACACCTAGAATATAGCGGTGAGGCACTTCCATTTGTCTGTCTGATTCATGAGCTACCGAACCAATTTCCGTCATGTAACGGTTCATGTCCCACTTCACGTAATCGATATTGGTCTCAGATAAAATGGCTGCCATTCGATCATAAATATAATCAACGACTTCTGGATTTGAAAAATCCAGGACAAGCTGGTGTCTTCCGGTTGACGGATGTCTCTTTGGAACATGGATGATCCAATCTGAATGCTGTTCAAAAAGCCTGCTTTCTCTTGAAATCATCTCCGGCTCGAACCAGAGCCCGAACATCATTCCCATTTTGTTGACCTTTTCGGCTAAGGGAGCCAGTCCATTCGGAAGTTTATCCTCATCAACAAACCAGTCTCCAAGTGAAGTCGTATCGTCATTTCTCTTTCCAAACCAGCCATCATCGAGAACGAAAAGCTCTATACCTAGTTCGTTTGATTTCTCAGCGATGGATAACAATTTATCTTCATTAAAATCAAAATAAGTCGCTTCCCAGTTGTTGATTAAGGTTGGTCGTTCACGGTCTCTCCATTGCCCCCTGGCAAGACGCTTCTGATAAAGAGCATGATAGGTTTGACTGATCCCATTCATTCCTTGATCAGAATAAGCGATTACCGCCTCTGGGGTTTGAAAAGACTCTCCAGGTTCAAGCTTCCAACTGAAATCAAACGGATGGATTCCCATACTGACTCGGGCATTTTCATAATGATCGACTTCCACCTGCGCAAGAAAATTCCCACTATAGAGGAGGCTTAAACCGAAAGCCTCCCCCTGATGCTCAGTTGTTTCTCTACGCTTTAAGGCTAGAAACGGATTGTGCTGACTGCTGCTCGTCCCTCTCGTGCTTGTGATGCTCTGAATGCCTTGCTGCAAGTGGCGCTCGTGGACGTGGCGCTCTCGCGACCATGAGCCCGACAGCTGGACAAGATTATACTCTGCATCAGGAAAATCAACCGATGTACTTAACGCGCGCTGAAGTTTGTGGGGTTCTCTTCCTTTATTTATGAAACGAGCAGAACGTGCAACGACATTATGGTCGTGATAGACCGAATACATCAATTCGAGCTCCATCTGGGTAACATCATCAAACAGATCAATGATTAAGGTTTCCGCTTCTTCATCATTTTCCGTATAGGTCGCAGGCAGTCCCTCAAGCTCCGGCTTTCCTTGCATGACTTGATGTGAACGATAAGTGAAATTTGAAATACGGCTGCCATTCGGCTGAAGTAATTGAAAGGCCGGTTCACGATAGTCTGATGTGCCGTAGCTCGGATATTCCTGTTTCAATAAATCCAAAGAAAAAGAAGGATCCTCTTCGTACACATATGACGAGGCTACTCGATGCTCTACTTTGGATAAATGACTAAAGTCTTTACGGTTTCTCATTCTCTTGCCAATATATAATTGGCCAAGCTGTCCGTTTTTCATCACGTGAAAAACGTAGCTGATATTCTTGCCCTGCAGGTGAAATTGTTTGTTTTCTTCATTGATGAAAATTGCCATACGTTCGTCCTCCGATCTCTATTCGCAAGCGCTTCCAATAAAAATGTAAGATTTAATGTTATTGTATAAACGCACCCCTCTCTTATCAATGGTAAATAAAAAGAGCTATTGTACCTTTTTTTGCTTGATGAGTCAGATGTATAAGATATAGTATCTATATATAAAGAAACGAAAGGCACTGATCGAAAAATAAAAATGCAAAAATTTGCTCTTTATTAGAAAGGATGACATTCAGATGGACCAACTTCCTCCTACCTTCGGATCCTATGGTTACCGTTTTTCTGATCCAAGGCTCCAGAAGATAGCGCAAATTTGGTCGCTTGGCTGGGACGAGCAATCTACCACCCTTTATGATTGGGATGGAACGAATCGAAGAGACACTGGAAAATTCATATTCCAATATACAGTTTCCGGTGAAGGTGCAATAGAAATAAATAAAGAAATGCACCCTCTGACCGCAGGGCACGCGTTTATCGTCAACATCCCTGACAATTACCGCTATTTTCTTCCTGACCATAGCAACAAATGGGAATTCATCTACTTGACGTTGTACGGAGATGTCGTCGAACATTATTGGAATGAAATCCAAGATGATATTGGCCCCATTTTGAACATACCACCAGATGCGGCCCCTGTTCGTTACCTGCTTCAATTGCTTGAAAATGCAGCTGAAAAGAAGATATCTAACGCTCATCAGGCTTCTGGTTTTGCTTATCAATTTACAATGGAACTTTTCCATTATTGTTCGAACCTGGAAAAGAACCTGTCGAAGTGGCCGGAGACGATTATTGAAGCAGCTATGTATGCCAAAAACCATTACAATGAAGAGATCAGCCCGGACGATATGGCAGAAGCCTGTGGGATGTCGCGTTACCATTTCACCCGGCAATTCAAGCAAGCGACTCATCAAACCCCTATTCAATATTTGACTAACTTGAGAATTAATAAAGCAAAAGAACTGCTACAAAACACGAAATACTCAACGGAAGAGATCGCAACACTGATTGGATATAAAAATGCCAACTACTTCAATAAAGTCTTTAAAAAAGTAACGGAGACGACACCGGGGAAATTTCGTGAAGTGAATCGAGGAGCGATGATCGATCAATCATAAAAAAAGGCCGTGTATTTCACACGGCCTTTTTCCTTATTTAGATACTTCAATTGTTACTGAGCGATGATCATAATTGATCGTCATGCTCTTCCCGGTACCTACAAAATTCTCCAGCATATCTTTTGATAGTTGGAGCGCAAATTCGGTACGCTCTATTTTTTCCAGGTCCACTGGTGTCTCCTGATCTAGAGACTCCCTTACGTGTTGACTTTCCTGATGAAGAGCTTCCATGGTTTCATAGACTTTATGATAAAACGACTCAATAGGTTGACTAGCTTTAGCCATTTCGATCCCGCCTTTCACTCAATTTGACAATATTCCCATTATATCAAATCGATTAGGCAGGCAGAACAGTTAAATAATCCCCGCTGGAGAAAGCAGGATATAAATGATGATCATCGCCAAGGTGACAGCAATCCCAACTGGGTAAACAAGTTTCCAAGGCTTCATATTTACTTTGGATTTTTGTTCAAGTATAAAATCGGTCTCCCGAGGGGAAATCTTCCCAATCAATAGCATTAATAAGGAACAAATGACAAATAAAATAGCAAGGATGTGCAGGAAGTGGACCCCTGTATCCCAGAACAGCTGTGTTGTCGCGTAACTGACTATAAACACGAACAAGGAAACTTTTGCTGCAATCGCCGGTACACGTTTCGTCAAATAGCCGACAATAAGAATTGTGAAAATTGGAACGTTGTAAAATCCGTTGACGATCTGCAGGTATTGGAAAAATCCCTGAGGCACTTGATCAATGAGTGGTGCAATACACATCGCAAACAACGCAAGAATGATTCCAACAGTCTTCCCTTTTCGAACAATCTGTTTATCTGGAGCATCCGGGTTGAAATAAGGCTTGTAAATATTAAGAGCAATCAAAGTTACGGATGAGTTCAACGCTGAGTTGAATGACGACAGAATCGCACCGAATAAAACTGCCGCGAAGAATCCTACCAGCGGCGTCGGAAGAACTTCGGTAACTAAGCGAGGATACGCGTCTGTCGGCTCAAGTCCAGGTCCAAACATGTTAAACGCAATAATTCCAGGGAGGATCAAAAATACCGGTCCTAGCAACTTTAGAAATGCCGCGATCAAAACACCTTTTTGGCCTTCCTTCAAGTTCTTAGCTGCAATCGCTCGCTGCATGATGTGCTGGGCGGTTCCCCAGTAGAACAAGTTAACGAGAAGCATCCCAGTGAACATCGTTCCAAATGGAACCGGGTTTTCAGGTCCTCCAACTGAATTCAACTTCTCAGGCGAATTTTCAATGATTGTTTGAAATCCGTTTGTGAAGGATCCATCACCAAGAACAAACAATCCAATGATTGGTATGAGCAATCCACCAATCAGCAATCCTACTCCATTGATTGTGTCCGATACAGCAACCGCTTTCAATCCACCGAAAATAGCATAAATTGATCCAACAATTCCAATTGCAAATACAGTTACCCATAAACCGCCCGTACGGCTTAAACCAAGAGCTTCAGGAATATTGAAAATTCCGTTGATGGCTACAGCACCGGAATAAAGAATCGGAGGGAGCAGGTTAAATACATATCCAAATAAGAAAAGGATCGTTACAATTTGCTTCGTTCCAAAATCATAGCGATCTTCTAAAAAATCCGGAATTGTAGTAATTCCACCTTTCAAATATCTAGGAAGCAAGAAGAAGGCTACTACGACGAGCGCAATGGCAGAACCTACTTCCCACCCCATAACAGCGATCGTATGCGAATACCCTTGAGCATTCAGACCAATAAGCTGCTCTGTCGATAAGTTCGTAAGCATCAAGGAACCCGCGATCACCCAAGCGCCTAAATTCCTTCCACCTAAGAAATAACCATCCTGTGTGTCTAAGTTTTCTTTTCTCGTAAACCACCATGAAATCAAAGCGACTAGTCCTGTAAAAAATAGAAATGATGCAATTGTAAATAGATTCACCGTTGTCTCTCCTTTTGTAAGCGGAATCAAAGTTATGCATAAAATGATGAATGCGCTTTTTTATCTGTGTATTATTGTAGCTAGACATGTGAAAGCGTTTCAATGGTAAAAAATTTAACTCTTATGCACTTTTTTGCTTTCAAAAAAGAGAGCTCACCTTTTGTATTCATTAACAATTAGCAATATATACAGTTTTAAGGTTCTCTTTTTGTATCGATCCCCATTAAAACTTACCTTTTTTTGCTGACTAAATCCTTAACTAATCATTGTTTCAAATATTCGTAAGCAATTAATCCCTAGGTAGCTGGATCCCACATAAAACAAGAACAAAAGCTGAATTCAGACAAAACAAAAAGAAACTCCTCTTTCAATGAAGAGGAGTTTCTTATAAGTGATGCTCTTATTATTATTCTGAAGGTTTAAGGTCTTCTATAGATTCGATGTCCATATAAGAAGGTACAACGAGTCCAATTTTGGCACCTTTCAAGTTTTCTCCTAGATCTTCAAAGTCACCCTCATATTCATCATAGAAATCACCATGAGTCGCAGGCATCCAAGGAGCCAGAGAGGCATCACCATCCCCTGTTGCAATCGCTTGGAACATAACAGATGGAGATACTGGAGTTAGAGCAACATCATACCCTTGTTCTTCTAATACAATTTTTGCAACATTCCCTGAAGAACGTTCTGTATCCCAAGGTGTTATCACTAACTCGATGGAAGTACCATCTACGGAGTCCACACCTTCCGTCCACTCTGCCACTTTATCTTCGTTATTATCTACCCATTTCTGAGCAGCATCTTTAAAATCCATCTCTTGCGCATCCAGCATGACGGATTCCATGTCAGCTGGTTCCCAGTGGAAACGGTCAAGAATGGTATGAGCTTCAGGCATTTCTTCTTTTAACCCTTTTCTGGCAATCGTTTTAATAATCTCTACATCACCATAAACACCTTTTGGATCTTCTAAGTACTTTAAATCATATTTAGCAAACATAAAGTGAGGGGACCACCCTGCAACGATGACAGGTTCCTCTTTCTCAATTGCTTCTCCGAGTGTCGTTAGCATGGCCGCCGTTGAGGATTTTTCATGCTTCCAACCTTCAAAACTTTCATACTCTTCCAGAGCCTTGTCTGTAGCTTGTGAAAGACCTGCACCAGGCTCAATACCAGTAATTGTGTAATCGATCTCTTCCCCCACATTTGTGGAAGCTTCCGTCTGATCATCTCCGCCATTATCGGTATTAGCCGTATCCTCTGAATCATCCTGACCACATCCGGCTACCATAAGAGATAGAGATAGACCTGCAATAACACCAAACTTTTTCAACTTTGCATTAAACATGTTTCAAAACTCTCCTTTATTAATCATTTCTTGACATGTCATTCATCCATAACCTTTTCAAGCATGCTTGGATTTAGTTAAAAAAAGTGCCAACGTTTTTTCAACGATCTGCCGTTTAGGACTATTTTATTGTATCGTTATGACTATCCTCTCTCAAACCTCATAATTGGTGATTTTATTCTATTTAATACGTTTAATATATACTGTATGCATTGTATGACTAAAGAAACCACAATTCCTTTCATATCATTCAATTTTCAATAAGATTAGAATCTTTACATTTCTTTATTGAACAAGTAGCCTATGCTATATATAGCTTGAGCATTTTGTTATAGGATGTGAAATCAATGAACGACAATGAAATGTTAGAACAATCCAGAGCCCGTGTGATTGAAGTCATTTCTCAAAATATGAACCTCTATGGTGTCACCCCTTCCATCGGTCGCCTTTATTGTCTCCTCTTCTTTTCAGATCATCCTCTTACCCTTGATGAAATGAAAGAAGAGCTGGGAATGAGCAAAGCCAGTATGAGTGTCGCAGTGAGAACATTGCTTGATCTCAAAATGGTGGAAAAGACTTGGCGGAAAGGAGTTAGGAAGGATTTATATGTTATAAATGATGACCCATTTCAACGTTTTTTTGATTATTTTTCAACAAAATGGCGGACAGCCGCTACCACCAATAGCCGGGCGATTGAAGAAAGCCTTGCTGAATTACAGCAACTGATTGAACATCCAGGGACATCTGAAGAAATGATCGAACAGGCTCAAGAAGATACGAAAAACCTGAAAAATTGGCTCAATTATTACGACTGGCTTGACAGACTCATTGATAGTTTTGAGACCAAAGAGATTTTGGATTTCATCCCTATGCAAAAAGAAATAAAACACAAAAATAATCGTTAGACTCTCTCCTCACGAAAGGGCGAGTCGATGTAGCAGACAAGAGTGAACAACTACATAAAAAAAGCCTGCCCTGATAGACAAACATCCATCGATAGGGCAGGTTATTCTGTTACTCGAGAATCATAATCCTAAAATCCTCCAACTCTTCTATTTAGAGTTCACACGTTAATTAAGATCTTATCAATATGAGAGTAGATCGCTTCAGCCACCCCATGCTTTTCGTTTGTATACGTTGTGGTTGTACACTGCTTTTTTATTTCCTCGCTGGCATCTTCCATCGCTATACTATATTCTACTGCTTGGAACATGGATAAATCATTGTTGCTATCACCAATTCCGATCGATGATGATAAAGGTAGATTTAATAAAGTCGTTAATTGTTTAATCGCATTTCCCTTTGATACTTCTTGACTCATCATTTCATAATTGTACCTAGCAGATGACACGATGGTGAACGGATCCATTTCATTATATTTAGTCCACAGTTTCTGAAGCTTATCTTCTTCGGTTGACCAAACCGCAATGTTATAGACGACCTCCGCTTCTATTAAAAGGTCTTCTACATCGTCCATAAAGATATAACCGAATTGGTCCAGTTGTTTTTCCATTTCATGAAGATGTTTTTCTCTTTCCGTTTGTCTGTTCTGTTTTTTAGCCTCCACGATTTCTTCTTCCATTTTAATTCTTCGTTCCTTATGGACATAGATCGCATCTTCTGTAAAAACTTCATAATAATAGTCGTTTCGATCAAGCCACTTCACAAGTTCTGAAAAATGATGGGAGGGAACAGAGTAAGCAGCCATTTGCTCACCTGTTTTCGAGTAAGTCACCGCTCCATTGGATCCAATAATATAGGGAGTAATTCCAGCTTTCTCACAAATGGACTTGGCGTCAAAATAGGCGCGTCCAGTTGCAATGATCACTTCTACTCCCTTTTTTTCGGCATATTGTATCGCTTTAATATTTTCTTCACTTATTTCATTTTTGTTGTTTAATAGTGTTCCATCTAAATCTGTTGCAATGATCGCCATACGAAACAACCTCTCTCCTCATCTATCCTATTTTCCAATTAAACTATTCAGTAATCCAGTTGAGTTCCTTTAACAATTCATGATCCTTGTATTCATCGGGTAACGGTTGATCGCAGATAATCGCATCAACTTCATCAAGTGACCCCATCTTACAGAACGTATTGACTCCAAACTTGGAATAATCGGAAAGAACAAAAACTTCCTTTGAAGCTTTCAACATCGTTTTCGATACATGTGTTTCATTCAAACGATAATCACTGATTCCTCCACTGATCGAAACACCACCCACTGATAGGAAAGCCTTATCGATATTGAATTGGGTTAATGCGGATTCCGTTAAATGTCCGCTTACCGATTGTTGTTCAGGATCTATCAGCCCTCCTAACAATAAAATCTCCCCAGTAAAATGATTGTGGTTGAGTGCTTCTGATAATACAGAAGACACAGGTAGAGAATTGGTTAAGATGATCAAATTTTGCTTATCCCGAATGGATCGGGCAAATTCCAATGTTGTTGTTCCAACATCGATGGCGATCACGTCGCCATCTTGAACAAATTCAGCCGCTTTTTTTCCAATTTTAATTTTTGCCTCATGATTCACACTTGTCCGCTGTGTAAAAGGTGGCTCTCCTTCCTCATATGTTGTTTTGATGGCTCCACCATACACACGCTGCAATAGTCCCTTTTCCTCTAACAGATCCAGGTCTCTTCGTATCGTTTCCGTTGAAACTTCGTATTCTTCTGCAAGGTCTATTACTTTGACTTTGCCCGTTAGCTTAAGCTGGCTGAGGATTCCGTTTTTTCTTTCTTCAGACAAAAGCAATGTTTATCCCTCCGCTGCACATAATGAATTGAAAACCATACACTCCCGCTTGGGTACCCACATATGAACGCGAGTTCCTACCTCGTAGGATTTTCCACTGTGATGCAATGAATCGACTCGGACGGTTACATTCGATGGCGTCTCTACTTCATAACGCAAAACATTGCCTAACATAGAAACATCCTGTATGGTCCCTGTCATTGCCCAATGCTCATCATACCTATTTGTTTGCTCATGTAACGTGTTCAATTCGATGACTTCTGGGCGAACCACCACTTCTTCACCATTTAGTTCGGAATTCTGCACCATCTGATGGAACTCCTTCATCTTAAAAACATTATAATTTCCGATAAATTGAGCTACAAAGGAATTCGCCGGTTTTGTATAGATCTCTGAAGGTGTTCCTGACTGTTCAATCTGACCTCTGTTCATAATATAGATCGTATCCGACATGCTCATCGCTTCTTCTTGATCGTGGGTGACAAAGATCGTCGTCATATTTAATTCTTTTTGAATTCGTTTTAATTCTTTTTGTAAACTTTTTCGAATCTTCGCATCCAAAGCACTTAAGGGTTCATCCAACAGAAGAACTTTCGGTTTCATCACAAGACTTCTCGCCAATGCCACGCGTTGCTGCTGACCACCAGAAAGCTCGTGAGGAAAGGATTTCTCTTTTCCTGTTAAATTTACCATCTGTATCATTTCTTGGACTTTAGAAGTGATGTCCGTTTCTTTTTTCATTTTCAACCCAAATGCAACATTTTCAAATACGGTCATGTTTGGGAATAGGGCATAGGATTGAAACACCATGCCTATTTTTCGTTTGCGGGGGTCAACATGTGTAACATCCTGACCATCAATCGCTATAAGACCTTCATCAACGTCAACCAAACCTGCAATAGAACGAAGCAATGTACTTTTCCCACATCCACTTTGTCCAAGTAAGGTAATAAGTTCCCCTTTTTCCAATGTTAACGAAATATTTTTTAAAACGGGCGTATGTTCATAGGTTTTTGACATCTGATCAATTTTCACATAGCTCATTCGTCCTCACCCACTCACCTTCGTCTAATGTTATTTTGCTTTATACATCCATTACAGATGGATTGGATTTATTTCTAAGCTTTAATATGAGCGCTGTTAATATAAGAATAAACATGTAATAAGTGATAACGATCGCACTTGTAACATGACCGCTCTGCTCTAATTTTTGATACAAATAGATTTGTAATGTTTCAAACTGACCACCGACTAACAAATTCGCAAAGGCAAATTCACTAAATAAAAGAGCGATTGAAAGTAACGTCGATACCATAATGCCCGAGATAATGTTTGGAAAAATGACTTTTTGAAAAGCTTTTGCCTTCGAAGCTCCTAACAATTCTGCTGCCTGTACGAGTTCTACTGCATGAATGGAGCGCATACTATTCCGAATCCCCTGATACATAAATGGCATAATGATCACAAAATAAGCTCCAATCAAAATCCAGGGTGTTCCTGATATGGCCAGTGGACCATTCGAATACAGCTTAATTAAACCTACGGCTCCAACAATGGGGGGAATCCCGTAAGGAAGCATAGCGATGGATTGTAACAACCGCTCCCATCTACTGAAATACACAACGACAATGAAAATGGTCGGTACCATAATGAAGATACTCAATCCCACCGACATCACAATCAGAAAGAGGGTCCTTTGTAATGCTTCAAAGAAGCGTACACTTTGGAATAGCTCAGCATACCATTTCAATGTGATCGACTCTGGTAAGATCGTATGATCCCATTTTCCTGCCAATGAAAATAGCAGCGTTCCAATTAGAGGGGTAACCAAATAAATGACCAGCGCCGTAATGAACCATTTATGGAAGGCTTTAGAAGACTTCATTTCAATTCCCTCCTCATTACACGCATCATTCGTTCGTTAAACCACATGGCTCCTAACATCGTTGCAGCTAGTAATACACCTAGAGCGCTACCTAATTGAGGCTTTAAGGCGACATCACTTGCAACCAGCGATGCAATTTGCAGGGATAGTAAGTTATAATTACTTCCCACTAATGCATAGGCGGTGGCATAAGCCCCCATGGCATTGGCAAATAAAATACTAAATGTTCCAACAATGCTTGGTAGTAAAACAGGAACACCAATCCGCAGCCAGAAACTTACCTTTGTGGCTCCTAAGAGAGAGGCTGCTTCTTTCCACTGCTTTTTCACACCTTGATATGAGGGGTATAGCAGCATGATAGCAAGAGGAATCTGAAAATAGATATATACGATAATCAAGCCTGTCCATGAATACAAATTAAACTCTGCAAAGACATCCCAGCCTAATTTGGCAAAAAGGAGTGTGAACAAACCATTATTCCCCAATAAAATCATGTAGGAAATGGATAACGGAATCCCCTCAAAATTTGATGTCATATTAGAAATCATAAGGAGTCGATCCTGCACTTTTCCTGAAAATCGTGTAAAGGAATAGGCGGATATGGATGCAACAATGATCGATACACTCGCTGATAACAAGGCGATTAAAATACTATTTTGAATGCCTTGAAGATAAAACTTACTTTTGAAAACAGTCATGTACTGAATAATCGAAACCGTTTTACCGTCATCCGCATAAAAACTATTTTTTAACATGGCCAGCAAAGGTCCAAATTCAAAACCAATGACGACGATGAGAAACGGAATTAATGCCATGAGCAGGTAAATTTTTTGCTTTTTTAACCTCGGCAATTGGATTTCACTCCTTTTGTACGTCCAAAAACGGCTTTAATGAATAGAATCGATCATACTAAGTGAGTAGGATCGATTCCATTACAATATAGTAAATAGAGGAATATTTTGTTCTAGGTTGCCTGAATGTAAGGCAGCCTTATTTTTTTAACCCTGGAATCCGAAAAGAGCTCATAGCTTCAGAAGGTTCTATTTCTAACAAATTACAGACGAGTGGCGCAAATGCAAGTTGAGGAACAACTTCTTCATATACACCTGGTTCAACGTCTGGACTTATGACGAACAACGGTACTTCTCGTTCGCCTGGTGTCGTACCTCCATGGTTTCCTGTTTCACTCATCCCATGATCTGAGGTAATCAAGATGTGGTATCCTTCCTCCATCCATACCGGCAATAGCTCTGCAAGTAAACTCCCCATAGCTAATAATTGCTCACGGTACTCCTTCGATTCAGACCCAAACTTTTCCCCAATATCATCTGCTCCCATCGGGTGGATATAGAGAAAATCGGGGTTGTACCGAAGCCTTAACGACTCCGCATCCATCATTAGGTGTGTATCAGGATAGGTATCATCCCAATAAAACGTACCGTATTGAAGAGGTTTAAACTCATCTGCTTGGTGACGATCCTCTATAAAGTTAAACGGAGCGCGATTGTATAATTCACTCACCCAATAGTAAGCGGCAGCCCCATTGGTTAACCCTTGCTCCTTTGTTAAATGGAACAAACTCTTCTCTTTTGATAATCGAACCGTATGATTGCTTGTAATTTTATTACGGGATGCTGGAGTGCCCGTTAATAACACTTCATAAAGTGGTCGGGACAAACTAGGCAGTTCAGATTTCACTTTATATAACGCAGCATGGTTCGTTTCAACAAGATGCTGTACGTAACCTAAACACTCGGTTCCTTTATCAAAACGCATCCCATCTACGACAATCGCAATGACTTTATTTGACATGGACAAGCACCTCTTCCTGCCATTTCTGCGGTAATTCTTCTGCTGTTTTTTCCCACGCGTCATAATCATCAATAGGCTGCGCGTTTTGGTACTGTTCACTCGGTACCATCTTTTCTTCCACTTCTTTTGGCAGGTCCAAATTGTCACGAATTGGACGAGCATAACCTTTTGCTAAATTAATTTGTCCTTCATCACTTAAGATATATTCACGAGTTGCCATAGCTGCATGGGGATGCTTCCCATATTTGTTGATAATCGTTGCATAACCACTAACAACCGAGCCTTCTTCTAAAATACGGACATCAAACTGATCACGATCAATCTGATCTGCATAGCCTAAAGCGTTGAAATCCCACAATAACGCAACCTCTACTTCACCATTTTCCAGCATGGCAACGTTCGGGTTATTTAGAGTGAGACGACCTTGTTTCGCTAATTCTGCGAAATAATCAAGCCCTGGTTGAATATTTTTTTCGTCCCCACCCTGTGCGATCGCTGCAGCTAACACTGACATCTGGGCTTGCGTGGCACGTTGTACATCTCCTACAGCGACTTTGTAATCACCTTCTAATAAATCAGCCCAAGTTTTCGGAATGTCTTTGACGGTATCTTTGTTTGCAATGACCGCTATGGTACCTTGATAGCCTACAATCCAATCTCCATTGTCGTCTTTAGCCCAATCAGGAACCTCATCCCAATAGGATGTTTTATATGGAATGGTAAGTCCTTTTTCTTCTGCTACAGGACCAAAAGAAACACCAACATCACCAATATCAGCCGTTGCATTGTCTTTTTCTGCTTCCATTTTTGCTATTTCTTCTGCACTTGACATATTGGTATCTGCATGGTCAATGTCATACTTTTCAGTGACTTCTGCCCACGTTTCTTCCCAGTTCGCCCAAGAATCCGGCATACCCACACTATTTACGGCACCCTCTTCTTTGGCTTTTTCTTCAATTTGTTCAAGAGTTAATGAATGAGCATCTATTTCTTTAGACACTGCTGAATCACTACCATTACTACCACAAGCGGCTAATCCCAATATACTTGTCCCAAGAACCACGGCACGGACTGTCATCCCCAACTTCTTTTTCATGATCATGAATTGTTCCTCCTCAATGTTGGTTTATTTTGTTTTATGTTGTTTGTTTACAATTACAGAGTAATCACCATTTGTTAATACCACATAAACACAACATTAAGAATGTGTGAATTACGATTTTTACGTAGATCGAGTTCACCTTCAATTTCCTCTTTAAGAATGATGAACAAAACAAATAGAGCCTACATCCTTTACAAGGACGTAGACTCTTTTGATTGGCAGTTAAACTAGCCAAAAGGGTAAATATAAGGAAGACCTTGATTCCCCACCACTCACTTAATCGTCATCTTTTTCACGTTTCGTTTGATGAGGGACATAGTCTGGATAGTCTGTAATGATCCCGTCTACACCGCTGTCCAACAACGGTTGGACATCTCCTTGTGCACGAACAGTCCAAGACATAATGCCCATGTCCAGCTCGTGAATTTGGTTGACCAGTTCACGATTCACTTTGCTCTTACTTGGATTGACATAGTCCGCATATTCCTCAAAACCTTCTAAAGCTTCCTGTGTCATGTCTTCAGATTTCCATGTCAGCACACCAATCGGTACTTCATCTTTTAAACGATGAAAAGTCTTCATTGATTCAAAGTCAAAGGACTGGACAATGACGGATTCATTTTCTGGTTCGTCCATGTTTCTCGCTTCTAAAGATTCAGCCACTTTTTCCTCAATCCCCGGGTAAAGAGATGGTGATTTCAACTCGATCAAAAACTTCGTCTTCCCGCGAAACTCATCCAATACTTCCCCAAGGGTAGGAATATGCTCGCCTGCATATTTTTGCGCAAACCAGCTTCCTGAATCGAGCGTGCGAAGCTCGTCATATGTAAGCTCCCCTACTATTCCCGTTCCATCTGTGGTACGGTCCACGGTCGTGTCATGAATAACGACCAGTTCTCCATCCTTGCTCATTTGCACATCCAGTTCAATGTAATCCGACTTCATTTCCACAGCTTTTTCAAAAGCAGCCAGCGTATTTTCAGGAGCATAACCTGCAGCACCACGGTGCGCAACAACTTGAACCTTTTGTTGATCATCATCCTCATCATCTTCTGCACTCGCTTCAATCGTCGAGAAGCTAAACAACACCATCATGACCATCAACGAGAAAAGAAACACGCTTAACTTTTTTCCATTCGCTTGGATCATCATCTTTCCATCTCCCTTTGCAATAGATTCACCCTTCATGCTAGGGGTCGTCTATTAAGCGTCTATGAAAATAAGATGAAGGATGATAAAGAAAAAAAGGTCCTTCGTTGGTATATTTGTAAATGAATATTAAATAAGGGGACGAACGAATTACAGATCCCATTCACTCTCCCTATTCTTTCCTATGTCCTTGGCAGGTATTACAGATAAACATTGCAATCGTAAAGCACCATAAAAAAACAATATAAGATTGACCCCTTTCACTTTTTCAGAAAAGTTTGTTAATCTTTTTAATACATCATAAAGGAGGGGTTGTCATGCAAGTTATTCCAAAAGAAATCATCACCAATAATTTTTCCATGAAAGAAACCATGGACAGTATTGAATCTTTTTACACCACAAAAGAAAGCGAATTCATATCCCCCGAACGTATGCACATTGAGGATGGGGAAAATACGGCTTTGCTTATGCCAGCGTTTTATGGAGATTATTACGCAACCAAACTTGTAGGTGTTGCTCCTGAAAACACAAGGACCGGGAAGGATACAATCCACGGTTTGATGATCTTGAATGACCGGAAAACGATGGAACCTCTTTTCATGTGCGATGCCATTGCCATCACGGCCTTGCGTACCGGTGCGTTGGGAGGACTTGGGATGAAATACCTAGCTAAAGAAGACGCTGAAAATCTAGGGATCATCGGCACCGGGACACAAGGATGGAGTCATTTGGAGTCGGCCCTTGCTGCTAGAGCTATTAAGAACGTACATATTTTTAATCGGACAGAAGAGAAAGCTCATCAGTTCAAAGCTAAAGCAGAGAACCAATTTCCTGAAATCACTTTTACGGTTTCCTCTGTAGAAGAATTAGTGAAACAATCAGACATCATCGTAACGACCACGACCTCTTCCACCCCTGTCTTACCTGAACTACATGATTCGGATTGGAAAGGCAAACTCATTGTAGGGGTCGGCTCATTTCGTCCTTCCATGCAGGAAATCTCAGATCAAGTGTTGAGAATGGCGGATGAAGTATTTGTAGATGCAACATCCGCTTTGCATGAATCCGGAGATATGATCCAAGCCGGGAAAATACGGTCAGATTTAGAAGACTCCTGGGATCTGGAAAAAATGATCACCCAACGTAATCCAGTCCAAGATTTAGAAGAAAAAACGATTATTTATAAGTCTGTTGGTGCTGCAATTTTTGACTTAGTCGTCGTCCAATCGATCTATGAAAAGCTTTATAAATAAGAAAGGAGACAAATAGGTGAGTAAATGTACGAATGGAGATTATTAGAAATGGCCTTAGCGTAAGTATTGCTCAGGCCTTTTTTTGATTCCGATTAGGGGGAGATTCGTGAGAGTCATACTTGCACAATTAAGGAAAAATGGATGCTTAACTCCAGAGAGTTAAAGGTGATCATACCTTCATTCAGACCCACCGTACGTTTGGATAGGGGACGGTATTTTTTTCTTATTGGATTCCCACATACCCTTAGCTACGCTTTCAAAATCAAACGCATGATCCACGTAAAAGGGTTCATCCTGAAATTCTTATAAGCGAGGGAGGTTATCCGGCAGAAGAAATTAATGATTACAGCTATCAGATTTTCTTACATATTCGTCATACAACTTTAGTTTTTCATTAATTCTTTCCAGATAATTAGCTTGAGCTTTCAAATTATCTTCTACTTTAGCTTTATGATTCTCTAACAACCACTTCCTTGATTGGACGGTCTCTTCTCCCCCTTCATATAACTTTACATATTCTTTTATTTCCCTGATTGGCATATCTGTAGATCTTAAAGCTTTTATAAAATATATAGATTTCAAACTCACATCATTGTAGACCCTTAATCCATTTTCATCCCTCTCAATAGGTGGAAGAATATTTTCTTTTTCATAATATCGTAGTGTTGGTGCTGATAACCCTGTTTTTTGAGTCACTTGCTTCATGGTATACATGTCATCCGACCTCTCTAAAAATTATTGATCTATTCCCCTTGCGTTAAAGTGCACTTTAACCTTTATAGTCTAAATTATCAACCCTCAAGGAAAGAAAAAATATGGCATTGGAGGTTCGATCTTCTTTCAATTTAGAGGGGACTTACTCTTAACTTTAACAAATAACAAAAAAAAGGATGGTAAATGATGAAAAGTAATATTGCTGTAGTTACCGGAACTTCAACAGGACTTGGTTTAGGATTGAGTGAAGCTTTAGCCAAAGCTGGTTGGAAAGTATACGCGACTATGAGAAACCTTGAAAAAGGAGCCCCTATCAAAAACTTACAAAATTCAGGTCTGAATATTGAGTTGCTTCAACTAGATGTTCAATCACAGGATTCTATCGATCATGCCATACAGACGATTATCGATAAAGAGGGCAAAATCGATCTTTTCATTAATAACGCTGGTGTAGGATATATCAAAACGACAGAGCAATCCACAGAGGAAGAGTATAAAAACGTGTTTGATATCAATACATTCGGCCAAATCCGCTGCACCAAAGCTGTCCTTCCCTACATGAGAGAAAAGCAGCAGGGAAGAATTATATCGATCTCTTCAGTCGGGGGATTGATCGGCCAGCCATTGAATGAAATTTACTGCGCTTCAAAGTTTGCGATCGAAGGTTATTATGAAAGTCTTGCCACATATGTGACCCCTTATTTCGGAGTCGAGTTTATGATTGTAGAACCGGGTGGTATTTCTTCTGAATTTGCGAATACCGTTCTCTCTGATATCGAGAAGGCTGGAGGATTTCCGAACGATGATTTTGAACAAGTATTGAATGATTACTTGGGACAAAGAACAGATCGGGAAGAAGGTGTTTATCAAACACCTGAAGAAATCGCTGATGAAATCCTGGGACAATTAAAGGCAGAGCAACTCCCACTTAGAATGAGGACCTCACAGTGGGCTTCGAATTTCACAAAGTATAAAACGGAAGCAGACCCGACAGGATTACTACAAACCAATTTTGTCGTATCCCAAATGTTAGGTAAGTAAAGAGTTTAACAAAGAGATAAGGACTCCAGATTCTTTCCAAATTCAATTAGCTGCCTCAAAGGGTATCGATTTGAAAGTGCCAGCCCCACTGTATCATTGCCGGGGCTGGCACTTTCATAAATTGTGGGAGTAACGAACAAAAAGAGAAAGCCTACTCGCACAAGCCCGCAGGTTCAGCGTCCCTTCTTCACCTAAAAAAGAGACATAACCAGTGGTTACATCTCTCCTTCGCTAGGTTTATACGTTTTTGTTAAATAAATCACGACTGTGAAAAAGCACGCTCCGAAGATGAATCCAGCTTTCAACAAAAGGTTCGACGCGATGTAAAAGGCTGAAAACAAGAACGAGGACCAAATCATGATCAGCACTGAAATTTTCGCTTTGACCGGAATGCCTCGGCCTGCTTTATAATTTCGGATATAGGATCCAAACCATTTATTCGTCATCAACCAGTTATATAATCGATCAGAACTGCGCACGTAACAGGCTGCCGTCAACAGTAGGAAGGGAGTCGTCGGCACCAGTGGTAAAACAATGCCCAGCACCCCAAGTCCGAGCGATATACTCCCGATGACAATCAAGAACATTCGCAAAAAAGAATTCATAGATGATCCACCCAACATTCCACTTCTTTCTATTCCCATCTCCCTCCTCCTTTTCTAGTTTTCTTCACTGACAAATTTTCAT
Source organism: Halobacillus sp. AWM4_238 (assembly GCF_056158265.1). Taxonomy (NCBI): domain Bacteria; kingdom Bacillati; phylum Bacillota; class Bacilli; order Caryophanales; family Bacillaceae; genus Halobacillus; species Halobacillus sp. AWM4_238. The sequence continues at coordinate 3,480,056 of NZ_JBSWSY010000002.1, read as the reverse complement.
TTTATTGTTCAATGTCTCAGCAAAGTTCTCGATTCCTGATAGAGACAACCTGGAGGCATTCCGGGAGATGCCATTTGCTTCGAGGATGACTTTTTCCAAAGCACTCATCTGATCCAAATGAAGCTCATAACCGAAGACCTCTTTTGCAGAAGCATACGCATAAAGCTGTGGAGAAAACGCCTCTTCCAGCTCACGCTGCAGGGTGAAGATATCTTCTGCCGCAGCAAGAATGAACAGACCCAATTGTTTTTCCATCAGCGTGTTCATATGACAAGAAGCATAGGAGGTGAGCTCCATGGAAAGCTGCCCATTATAAATCGGTCCCCCGAGGATGATTCGGTCATATTCATGGATCTCCACGTCCCAGGCTTCTCCGACTTTGATCGTCTCTATCTCCCCTTCCAATTGATTCGCCAACAACTGAACAGCTTTCTCCGTGCTCCCATGTTTCGTTGCATACACAATCAATGTTTTCATTCTTCTTCCTCCTAACTAATCGCCTGTTTTGATGTTCGTTCAAACGGATGATCCAACTCATAAAGGTGTGTATAGCGTTCACTCTGATAAAGCAGTCTCTCGTGCGGCCCTTCCAACACAAGCCGGCCTTTTTCTAAAAACAACACACGGTCCGTCTTATGCACTAACGCCAAATGGTGTGTAATCCATAGCACCGTCTTTCCTTCCAGCACATGAAAAATGGTCGTGATCAATTCGCGCTCTGTGACAGGGTCCAAACCGATCGTCGGCTCATCCAATAGGACAACCGGAGCATCCTGCAGCAGAATACGTGCGAGTGCAATTCTTTGGCGTTGGCCTCCGGAGAAACGCGCCCCTGTCTCCTGCAAGTTGGTGTCATAGCCTTCCGGAAGACTCATAATGTAGTCGTGCAGCTGGACTTGTTGAGCCGCCCACTCGACTTCTTCATCGCTCGCCTCCAAACAACCAAGACGAATATTATTGCGAATCGTCGTATCGAAAATGTGCGGCTGCTGATTTAAAACGGCAATGCTCTCTGACATATTCGCAATCTCGTGGGCAGGTATTCCATTCAACGTGACAGATCCTTGCGCTGGCTTCAATCCACCTTGAATCAATTTTAGTAACGTCGATTTACCTGACCCACTCGGGCCGAGCAGAGCGATTTTTTCGCCTGGCTGGATGGAAAAGGAGAGATCCTGTATCGTTTGTTTTGTTTCGTACTGATAGGACAAATGCTCAACCTTAAGAACAATCGACTCCGCGCCGTCCAATTCTCTCCTGCGTGTATGGTGTTGTTTTTCATCAGACAACGCGCTCAAACGACGCAAGGAATCTTGATAAGACGGCAGCTCACCGATGGAATCCGATAAGGGCAGAAACGTCTCAGTTAACGGAAATAGTACGAGAACAAACGCTGCAATCAACGTATAGGAAAAGTTCCCCTCCGACGTCATCCCTGCGGTCCAGCCGAGCATCGAAACGACCATCAAAAGGATAACAAGCTGTGCCATCGTATTCCTCCAGCGGGTAAAGCGCTGATGCTGACGGTCAAGTTTCTGAATGGCCGCTTCTTCTTTTTCATAGGTTTCCACGAATTCTGATTGTCGACCGCTGAACTGCCAATCTGCCATCCCCATCACTGCATCCGTCAGTGTTTCATACAACTGATGGCGCCCACCTTTCATTTTCACACGTTTCATTTTGGAGACAAGCAGGCTGATGAAAGGAAATAGAAAGACGAGCACTCCTGCATAAACCGCCATCAAGAGCGCGAATGGAACAGAATAAAATCCTAACGCAATTATGCTTATCAAATACAGGGATAATCCTACAAGCGCGGGAAACACGGTTTTCAAATAAATGTCCTGCAGACGTTCGACGTCGTCTGCCAAAATTCCGAGCATATCACCGATTTTCATTTTAAAATTTGCAGACAGGACGTTCGGTTCAACGGATTCGTACACCTGCAGGCGCATGCGCGCAAGGATTCGAAGAACGACATCATGACCGACCAGCCGCTCCAAGTAGCGCAAGACAGCCCGGCCGATCCCGAACGTTCGGACGGCCACAATCGGCACATACACCATCAACAGGTTCTCCGGTCTTGTCGCAGCTTTGGAAATCAAGTAGCCGGACATAAACATAAGGAAGGCGGCTGAAAAAACCGTCAGAACCCCCAGCCCGACCGCTACAACCAAAAGTCTTCGATTTTCTTTCATATACGGGATGATCCAACTATGCATATTCGCCCCTCCTCTGAGACTGCACCATGTGATAGTAGTGGCCTTTCTTGTTCATCAACTGATCATGCGTACCTGCTTCTGCAATCCTTCCATCTTTTATAAAATATATATAGTCCATGTCGAGCATCCAATGGAGACGGTGTGTGGCAAGAAAGACCAGCTTTCCCCGAAACAGATCATTCATTTTACCTTTAATGTGATACTCTGTTTCAACATCCAGATGAGCTGTCGGCTCATCGAGCAGGAGAACCGGACGCTGTACGAGAAATGCTCGGGCCAATGCGACTCGCTGGGCTTCTCCTCCGCTCAGACGCCGCCCTCCTTCTCCAATCCGCTCATCCAGTCCTTTCGGAAGTTCTCGAAGCAGATCGAACAGTCCCGCCCGTGCGGCCGCCCACTGCGCTTCTTCTTTCGTCGCTTCAGGACGATAGAAGATGATATTCTCATAAAGACTGCCTTCCACTAGATGGGGATGCTGTGGAATGTAGCTCACCTGCTTCTGCCAATCGTCCCGCTGCAAGTGTGTGTACGTTTCTCCGTCGATGTCAGCAAAGCCCTTTGAAGCTTGTAAAAAGCCGCCGATGTAGTCGATCAGCGTGGATTTACCGGCTCCACTCTCCCCGACAATGCCAATTTTTTGGAACCCTTTTACGTTTAACTGGACATTCTCTAAAGCATGCGCCTCCCCTTCCTCGTACTGAAGGCTCACCCGTTCCAGACGTAAGCAGCTGTCCGCTCTCCATGCCTCAACAGGACGTTTTGCTTCCGCTTCAAAGGCCGGCATCTCAGCAATCTCTCGAAGTTTTTTCCCAGCTTCCTGACCATTCAATGTGGCATGATAGTCTGAACCGATGCTTCGAATCGGTAAAAAGTATTCCGGAGCCAGGATTAAAATCGCTAGCGCCGGCTGCAGCATCATGTCTCCTTCAACAAGCCGCAAGCCAAGGAATACCGCAACGGTTGCCACACTCAACATCGTAAAGAAGTCCATCGCGAAAGAAGAGAGAAACGCCATTTTCAACGTCCCAATCGTTGACGTCCGGTACCGTTCGCTCACACCTTCGATCTGTTTGGAATGAGACCGGCTCAACCCGAGATATTTAAGAGTTTCCAATCCCCTGAGAGTATCCACGAAGTGATTGGACAGCACACGGTACATGCCCCACTGTCGATCCGCTTTTTTCTGGGCAGCCCACCCGAGAAGAATCATAAACATAACAAGTATTGGAACCGCGGCAATGATAATGAGAGCGGATGTAAGGTCCTGAGACAGCACATACACGGCCACCAGCGCTGGTATGACAATCATGTCCGCCATTTTTGGTAAAAACAGCAGCAGATACTGCTTGAACTGGGTCACCCCTTCGATGATGAGCGTCACGATGTTGCCAGTACCGATTTTTTTCGAAACACGCGGACCAATCTGGAACAATTTCTTCAGCACACGCCTGCGCAGACCCGCTCCGATTTTTTCAGAATACCGGTAAGCCGCACGCTGCTTGACGTGATGCAGGGCGTGCCTGAGTAAGAAGAAACATCCGAAGCCAGCCATTTCCATGTACACTTCATCGAGCGGTCTTCCTTGGAACAAATGGGTGACCACCTCGGCAAGCAGCACGGCCTGCGCGACGATGGCCACAGCTTGAATCACTGTAAAGCCAATTAAAAAGCTGAGAATTTGTTTGATGCCATCGTATGTGAGGAGGTCTCTGCCCATTAGTACACCATATCCTTTCCGTCTACCCGCTTACGAAAGACGTAGTAGCTCCATATTTGATAACCAAGAACAAAAGGTAAAAGCGTGACCGCTACGATCGTCATGACTTTTAACGAATAATCGCCTGATGCCGCATTGTAGACGGTCAAGTCGAAAGCACTCCCCATAGAGCTGACCATGACGCGTGGAAACAGGGCTGAGAAGATGGTTGCCACGGTCAGCATGATGCCAAGACCACTCATCACAAAGCTCAATCCCTCGCGTTTACGGTTCAATGCTAGAACAGCGACCACGTAACTGATGACCACTAACCCAAGCATCGGTACCGTCACTACCGGGCGGTACGTAAGCAAATCGGTTTCCATATAGGACATACCGACAAAAATAATTAACATCACAAGGACCATATAAATGAGGCGCTGGGCCAGATGACGGGCACGAACGCGAAGGTCTCCGACAGTACGGAGCGTCAGGAAGACAAGGCCGTGCAGGAAGCAGAGCAGTGTAACCGTTACCCCACCTGTAACCGTGTACAGATTGACATAGTCTGTGAATCCAGCTCGTAGTGTCATCGTACCGTCGATCGGCATGCCGCGTAATAAACTCGTAAACAGAACGCCGAACAAGAAAGGCGGCAGAAGGCTTCCGAACAAAATCACCCAGTCCCACGTACGCGTCCATTTCAGCGACTCTACCTTGCCTCTGAATTCAAAGGCAACACCACGCCCGATTAACGCGAGCAAAACAAAAACGAATGGAATATAGTATCCGCTGAACATCGTGGCGTACCAATGCGGGAAGGCTGCGAAAATCGCACCGCCACCTGTGAGCAACCACACTTCATTCGCGTCCCAAAAAGGACCGATCGTATTGATCATCATCCGGCGCTCTAAGTCATTACGGCCAAGAAAACGTGACGCCATTCCGACGCCAAAGTCAAACCCTTCCAAGAAGAAAAACCCGACGAACAAAACCGCAACGAGTAAAAACCAAAGTTCGCTCAACTCCATGATTGATACGCCTCCCTTTCAAACGGATCCACCGATTCATGACGCTCTTCCTCTCCCTCATGATGCTCCGTTCCTTTCTTGATTTCTCTTACAAATAAGTACACAAGCACGATCGCCAGTGCTGTATAAGCAAGCGTAAATGCGATAAACGAGAATAATAGAGATCCGACGGACACGTTTGGTGACACGGAAGCGGATGTCGTCATCAACCCGAATACCGTCCAAGGCTGCCGCCCAATCTCCGTCATGATCCAGCCCGCAGTATTAGCGATGAACGGGAAGGAGATCAACGCCACCATGAATTTCAGGAAGTATCGCTTTTCCATCAATTGCTCTCTGAAGCTGTACCAAAGCGCCGCACTCGCTGCGAGTATCATGATCAGCCCGGCACCGGTCATAATGCGGAAGCTCCAAAACGTCGTTTTCACTGGTGGTATGTAGTTGCCTTCGCCATATTTCTCTTCATATTCTTCCTGCAGCGTCAGCATCCCTGGTACACTACCTGAGAATTCTTCGTAGGTGAGATAACTGAGTGCATAAGGAATCGTCATTTCAAACGTGTTCTTCTGATTGTCTGTATCAATCTGAGCAAACAAGTTCCATCCGGCTGGATCCCCACTGTCTTCCCAAAGTGCTTCACTTGCCGCCATTTTCATCGGTTGCGATTCCATCAAGTGTTGCGCCTGTTCATGACCGCTGAACGCAATCCCGATTCCGGCAATGATTGCGATCACCATCGCCATATGGAAGGAACGTCTGAAAAACTCAATTTCCTGCTTGCGAAGCAGCTTGTACGCGCTTACTCCGCCAATGAAAAAGGCTCCTGTTGCCAACGCACCGAAAATCACATGCGGGAATTCTACTAATAATTGTGGATTTTTCAACAACGCGAAGAAATCGTTCATCTCCGCACGACCGTTGTTCATCACAAATCCGACAGGCTCCTGCATGAAAGAGTTCGCTGCCAAAATCCATAAAGCAGACAGCACGGTGCCTAAAGACACCAACCAAATACAGAGCAGGTGAACTTTTTTGCTCAAACGGTCCCACCCGAAGATCCAAAGTCCAATAAACGTTGATTCCATAAAGAAAGCCAACAAGGCTTCAATCGCAAGCGGTGCCCCGAACACGTCCCCTACGAATCTGGAATACTCTGACCAGTTCATCCCAAACTGGAATTCTTGAATAATACCGGTCACCACACCAACCGCAAAGTTAATAAGAAATAAGTGCCCCCAAAACTTGGCCATCCGTTTGTAGATTTCCTGCCCCTTCACAACATAGAACGTCTCCATCAGTGCCACCATAAACACAAGGCCAATCGAAAGTGGCACGAACAAGAAGTGAAAAATCGTCGTTGCCCCAAACTGCAGCCTCGCTAACATCAACTCTGTCATTCTTCTCCCCCCTAAACTTTTCCTTTGTTCAACTTTTCACATTCATCTATACTTCTACTTTATTCCTTTTTTAAGTAGAATGGCGCAGGATAATTTGTCCACTCTGTGTCGAAATTGTTTCCGATCTGTGACCTTTTATAATGATGATTAATAACAGAGAAGAACGAAGCGATTACCCCAATATTATTGTTGATAAATGACGAGAAATGGCGATAAATGAAAAGGAACAAAACCCCATTATTAGAGTGATCGAGGCAAACACAGAGCATACAACATACAAAAAAGATGACGAGCCATTGCTCGTCATCTTTTCAAGAGGTTAGGTAATCTGGTATAACTCCTCCACTCCCACCGTCACAAATGCATTCACCAATTCTTTTGCTATTCTATTCCATTCATTAGGTTATTTTCCTTTGCTCTCTATATCGATAAGCCTTTTCTTTCTTGCCAATCCTCCACCATATCCACCTAATGTACCGTCGCTACGAATCACCCGATGACAAGGAACCACGAGCGCAATCTGATTGGCTCCGTTTGCTCGTGCAACCGCACGTGTAGCCGTGGGCTTTCCAATTTCGTAAGCAATTTCAGAGTAAGTACGGGTATCTCCAAAAGGAATCTCTTTCAACTTCTCCCATACCATTTTTTGAAAAGGGGTTCCTATCCATTTTATTGGTGTTTTAAATTCGGTTAATTCTCCATTGAAATATCGTTTCAACTCTCGTTCTATAGATTGGATGGGTTCGGTCTTCCCTGGTATGATTGCTGCCTTGGTTTTATTCCTGAGAATCTCAACCTCTCTTTCCAGACCACGGCGATCCACAAATTCGAGAAGATAAAGGCAGGTTTCATCTGCAATTGCAATCATTGGCCCCATTCTTGTATCTAACCAAGATGCTTTGAGTATGCGATTCTCTTGAATGGACGAAGGGGGATCTCCCATAATTCGAGAAAAAGCATCCCTAAATCCACTGCTGGATTCATAACCTGTATGCAGCTGTGCATCAATCACAGCCTTACCTGATCTAATTTCTTTCATAGCAAGTCCCATTCTTCTTGCCCGCGCATACTGCACAAACGTCATACCGAAACGTTTTTTAAAATGACGCCGGGCCGTTGATTCGTCGACAGACAGCTCGCGGAAATCTTTTTCCCGCCATTTTTTCTCCGGGTTTTCCTCCACCGCCTGCACAAGTTTTTGAACAAGTTCAGAGACTTGATGGGGGTGAGATAGAGGAGTGCATCGCTTACAAGGACGAAACGAGGCTAGAAGCGCTTCTTGAGGAGTAAAGAAAAATTCACAGTTCTCAAACTTAGGTTTTCTTGCGGGGCATGTAGGCCGGCAAAACACTCCAGTACTCTTAACTCCTACAAAGAAAGATCCTTCATATTCAGTGTTTCTCTCAAGTAATGCTTGATAGAATTCCTTTTTCTTACGATCCGTTATCATCTGAACACCCCTTTACTACTTTTCAAAGGTAGGCTACTTCTTTATTATAGAAAAAATAAGTTTTTTTGCAGCCGATAATCAGGCATTGATTTTATTCTTACCTTTCTTTTTCTCCTATTCGCAATTCCTCCTCAAGTGAAACATCCTGAAGGTAACCCATCTCATGAACACTTTTGCGAACCGGGAAGTAGGTGAAATGGACAGGAACAGATAAAAAAAGTTCCGCTCTCAAGAATATCGAGAACAGAACTTTTTTTCATGATACCGGCACATTGATTTCTTTATTAAAATTCATTCCGCAACACCGGCAAAGCAAACAATTTCAATAAGCCGATGATCCCTAACAACAGAAAAATCAAACTGTAAGTGGAATAAGCCAAAATCCAACCAAACACCGCCGGTCCGAGAATGGCTCCAATATTCAATACGATAATACAGATGCTGAACCCTTGGGCTGGGAACTTCGGAAAGACTTTCGAACTCCAAATCGGCAGATACGCGGCGTATAACATGAAGGAGATTCCAAACGTCAATCCTGAGAAGCATACAAGCAGCCATCCTTGAGATAAGTAAAGGACGGACATGCTGAGGGAATAAAGAACAATCGTCACTGTAAAACTCCACCTCATCCCCCATCTACTTATAAGTTCTCCACCTAACAATCCGGCAAGACCTCCTACACCTGTGATCAAGAAGAAAATCGCATTGGAATTGGCGATTGAAAAATTATCCTGCACAAAGTCCGCCGAATACGTCCAATAAGTAGACTCTGTGAAGCCAAACAAGAAAGACGCGGCATAGAACGGCTTCGTATATTTCGTGAACAACGGTTGAAGATCCGCAATCCTGATCCGCTTCACACTTGAATTCTCTTTTTGATACGGTACCGTCTTATACGCCCACCAATAAATGAGGTATCCCGCGACAGCACCACCACCCCAAATCAACCTCCAATTTCCGTCCAGAAACAAATAGATGATAGAGATTAAAATCAAGCCTACCGTCGAACCCGTACTGATAATGGCAAGCGTCCGCTTCTGAATGTTTTCAGGCAGGTGCTCGTGAACACTTTGGGAAAAAGAAGACCATGTCAGACCAGGGCTGAATCCTGCAAGCAAACAGGCGGCCGCAAAAACAATCCAGCTCCCCGTAAGAGAGGCAATCAACAAACCCGTCGAAGCGGTCATAATTCCTGCCATAATGACATGCCGTGACCCGAACCTTGCCACAAATAGGACAACGATTAACGCCCCGGCTAAAAAGGTGACAAACGTAAGACTGGAAATGACCCCTAACATGGAAGTAGAAAGACCGAATGCTTTCTTGAATTCACTGAACAACAACCCGTATCCGTACCGAAACCACCCGAAAATAATCATTAATGCCAACAAACCGATGATTGATATTGTTGGTATTTCCGCTCTTTTTGCCATAAAACCACCCTGTCATTTCTTAGTTGTTTTTCTGGAGTAGTTTTTCCCCATCTTGTTTATGGTTAAAACTTAAAAGTAAGGATTTGATTTTAACAGATGGGAATATCTTTCATTTTATTATGTCACTCTCACTGAAAATAAGAGCGGTTGTAAGTAAACGTGGGGTGAAAATATCCATTGAGAATGGATGAATGAATAGATGAAATAAAAAAAGTTGGTCTCTCTTTTCTCGAGAGTCCAACTTTGATTTGAATAAGGTAGGCCATGACATAATCATGACAGGCATGGAACGATATACAGAATGATTGTTATATTTGTTTATTACTGAATAACTCACCCATCTCCACAGGATAATCAATAAACGGGTTACGATTTCCCTGAAGCTCAAAAATCGCCTGATTCCTGTGAAGCTCATAGACTTCCGGCGGTTCATTCCTATGCCACTCTAGCATAAGATCTACATTTACTTTTTCTCTATGATTCGTTTCCATACTATCCGGATATCTCAGCAAAAAATAAAGCATTGCACGAGCCACCGTGCCTTTTGCGTATTCCGGTTCAAATAAATTGTCCTCTGCTTTCCCGCATTGATCTTCGATCCGAAGAACCCCAGCTTCTTGTTCAGCTGGATAATCATGAAAGTCATGATAAGGATAATTACTTCTAATTGAATTACAAAGAGGTTCACACGTAAATAAATGATGCAGGTCCCCCCGCATAGGCTCTCGTGCGTCATACCAGGATTGAGGAACGGCATGTTCACAATTGTATTTAAAAGCGGTCACTGCCTCTGCCATTACTTTCATCAGATTCTCCCCCTCTTTGTTTGCTCTTATCTTTTGTTCACGCTTTTTGGAAGCAGTATAATCTTCCCGTATGACATCCTCCGGCTCTCTTATCTCTCCTGAATAGATGCTCTGCAGCCTGCCATCTGGTCGCAGGTCTACCCAAGGGTAAACATATGAGCTCGGGTCATAGGACAAATAGTTGTTATGTGTCGACTGGATTAATTCCATAACCTTTTCTATTGCCGTTCTGTTGGCAGAATCCGAAAAATCAACAGACGCATAATAATCTTGTTTCGTTTGATTGTTTTTACTTTCATCAAAGTACACCTGTTGATCCTTATCAATCGCTGTTTTATTTTTCTTCGCTTGTTGGATGATTTCTTTTACTTTTTCATGATCCGTAGATACGGGAATCGCATTACTGATCATTTTATCCATATTGATCCCTCCTAATAATCTATATGACTGTAAAGCTTTCTATAATCTATTCATTCCACTCATTCGTTTCATTCCCCTTTTATAGAAGTTAATATATTTGATATAAGATACAGAAAAGTTCACAGGGTTATTGGAATTTTAGATACATTATTTAGAGAGGGCATTATAATTATGAAATAAAAATGACTACTCCAAATTCGCTAAAACAATGTGGTGTTAAAGCGTAATAAACACAAAAAAAGATGACGAGCAAAGGCTCGCCATCTTTTTTAGGATAGGGGATGATGTAATTACATCATGCCGCCCATTCACTCAGCTATTTAATAGGACAATAATAAGACCTACAAAACCTAATTATACTATGGTTTCCATAGCAAAGTTAATTTATAAAATATAATAACTTTAAATACTTTATGAACTGTATCCAGTCATAATCCATGTGGACTTATAAAGACAAACAAAAGCGCAAGTGAGGCTCACCCATTACCTCAATTGCGCTTTTGTTTGTCTCATCTTTTTTATAATCTGGTTAAGCACTTCCGAGAACACGAGCCCAAATGCAATAGCACCAGATATCATAAAAGCTTTCGCTGCAATGGAGATAGCGACGCTGTAGTCATTTTGCACAAAGCTTCGCATGGCATCATACGCGAGACCTCCTGGTACGAGAGGAATAATCCCTGGTACGTTAAATATAATCATAGGCGATTTGTATATCCTTGCCAGTATCTGGCTGACCATGGCAATAACAAAGGAGGCGATGAGTGTAGCTGGGACACTGTCGACTTCTCCCCATACTAAGGATATGTAAATGACCCAACCAATCATGCCGACGAGACCACATTTGATGAGCGTATTTCTTGGCGCCTGAAAGATGATTCCAAAGGCAGCTGATGCAAAAAAGCTTGCTATGGCATGTTCAATCAACATAGTCATTCCTCACGATCTCTAAAATAGTGCAAACATAACGGCAATACCTGCCCCAATTGCAAAAGCCGTTAAAAAGGCCTCCGCCCCCTTGGCGAGTCCTGAGATAAGATGACCTGCCATCAAATCCCTTACAGCGTTGGTGATGAGCAGGCCAGGGACCAACGGCATGACAGAACCAACAACTACCTTATCAACTTCCTTCCCAATACCTAATGAAAAAAGGGAAAAGGCTGTAAAACCAATCACCAACGAAGCAATGAATTCAGCAACAAATTTAATTTCAAATAATCGAATAAAGTTAATTAATGCAATAAATCCTAGCCCTCCTGCTACGCAGGCTGGTAGGAAATCGTGCCAACTCCCCTGAAACATGAGACTAAAGAAACCACTCGCTAACGTGGCAGCGATGATTTGCATGAGCATGGAATAATCTGTAGGACTGGTTTCAATTTTCCTAAGCTCTTTATACGCTATGTGAGTAGACATGTCTCCACTTGTAATGTTTCTAGAGACATTATTCGCGAGATTTACTTTTTCGAGATTTGTCTCTCGTTCTGAAACTCTTACTAATTTTGCAGGGGCACCGGGGCTAATCGTAAACACAATCCCAGTAGGTGTTACATAACTTTGTGCTTCATCCCGTCCAAAAGATTGGGCAATCCGCGTCATTGTATCTTCCACACGATAGGTTTCCGCCCCATTTTGTAGCATGATCTTCCCAATTAATAAACATAACTCAATTAAGTCCTCTGTACGCTCCACTCGGTCACCTCAATTCGTATTACAGTATGTTTAGTGTATCTATTCATATACTAAAAGCTTAAAACCCTTTTAAAAATTTACACAATCTCGAAACTTCTCCACTTTCTTTTGCACGATTGGCCGGATCTTAGCTCCATATTTGTTCTTAAAGGCTTACCAATGTTGATGTTCACCAAAGAAAATTCGTCGTAAAATATTCGTCTCCATACAGGTACAATACCACATCATCAAGGGCTGTAGTATTGTCAAAAGTTATACATTCTTTACTTTGAACAAAAACTAATAAAAGAACTATAGGAAAAGAGGTGTGCATTAGTCCCTTTCCACACCTAGTTTTCTTGAATGTATAAACCATTCGGCTATGGGGACTTTAGATCTAAATAATATTTGCTATTTTTTCTGTTGGCTAGCATTTACAGACTTCTTAAAAACCTGAAATGCAAATTTTAAAAACAAAAAGGACTACCTCCTTTATTTAGGAAGTAGTCCTTTAATTACTAACTATTTATACATTACTTGAAGAGTTTCTAGAGACTTTTTTGTGTGTTTCAAACTTTTTATAGAAAAATCCAGTCGAAAGTACCGCCTCAAACTAGCTACAAAACGACCTACAGCTTAGAAGGCTGTTGGAGTGGATATAATTGTACAAGGTGGACTATTGCAGAACTCTATTGTTTCAACGTTAGTCTACTTATAATTACATATTTGAATGGAATTGATTTAAGAAGAAGTCGATATTGCAGAATTTGAAACAAGTCCCAAAAAAGTAAAATGTGAAGGCAAGACTTTGCAATATTGTTAATAATCAAATGATTTTTCAATTATACCTAAAACTTTATTCCAAGCCTCATCAGAAATTACCCTGTTAATTAAGCATGAATTTATGTACCCAGCTCCCACCAGATCATAATTAAATTGATCTAACACTTTAAGACTTAGTACAGGGGCATTTAGAGATATCTTTAATAGATTCATAATTACATCATCAAACTGATTTATTAAATTGTCAATATGAACACTATCAAGATTTGAATCAGTTGTTGAATATTGGAAATCATCTGATTTACTTACATATCTACTAAAACATGAAACAGAATCTGCTGCTGGATGAACAATTTCACAAAGTTTTATGTAAAGTGCTTTTGTATCTGTTTCTCCATATTTATCAAATACCTTAATATAATTGCTTGCATACAACGGTTTATTATAGGTTCTCCCACTTTGATCTGATTTAGATGCATGTTGAAAGTGAATTAATGTTTCTTCTAAATTGTCTGATGTTAATAATTGATCTAATTCTCCCTTTACGGCCAATTCTATATTTTTAAAATTAGACGCTATGTCGAAAGGGGTGTTAAGTAGCGAATAATAACTATCCGTAACTGATTCCAAGAACCCTCGAAGAGATGAAGAGAATAATATAAAGTTCTCAGTTTCAATTGACGAAATAATCCCATTAAGCCACTTTTCATTACGCATGATACTTGTTACTGATGTAAAGTGTGCCCTTAATAAAATTTCGTCCCAATAAACTTTATTAGCTTTACTAATATTTCTGTCATTAAAAATGATATCTACATAAGTACTAGTTGAATAATAGTAGTACTTTATATGGACCATTTTACTGATAATCTCAGTGTACATTTGTCCGTACAATCTTATTTTATTTTTAGTTGTGGACATATATATTCTCCTATCTTCCCATGTCAAAGTGTTTAATAACATAGGGTTGATGCTGTTTCTTTTATGATTTCTACTTTTTTTGTGTAGTTGCTTTAAAAATAAAATCGGACAAATCTATTATTGGATCAAACATAAATGAAAAAAGAATATTACATGCCATTATTTGGTGTGAAAATCACCTGAATAAACATTCCTTCACTAAAATCAAACTCCCCATTCATGAATGAAAAATTAATTGTTTTTTTAATAAAATCCTTAAATCTTTAAACAAGTTAAAATATTCTTCCTTATGATTCTGGTTATTATTTATTAATTCTTGTATATGAATACGGTTAATGCTATTTCTATCTTTTCTATCCTTTATTTGGATTAGTTTATCTTGCCGATCTTGTATTCACTTAATATATCTATAACAGTTTTTAATCGCTCGTAATGACTATCTTCTATTAATAATGCTCTTCTCTCAATTATATTGCTTGTTTCATGTAATTGTTTAGAAAAGTGGGTTAATTCTTTATAACTAGCATTTGCCCAAAGTAATTCAGTTGCGACTTTTAGGTCGTATAATGAACTATATAACTCATTGTATAAAGCAAACTGATGCTCAGAATAACGATTAAATAAGATATTTGCTTTTTCTAATCGATCCTTATGTGATTCCAATTGTTTTTGGAAGTCTGATGTGATTTTCGCCATTTCTTCTTGGTAACGCCTTTTATCTTTTTCTAAAACTTTACCAGCATAAATTTTCCCTAGCCAAGTTGTTAGTAATGCACTAATAAACGGCGGAATTGCTAGGAAAGAAAACCATTCGAATACATTATTAGGCTCCAAGTCGCTTTCCCCTTTCCGAAAACTAAAACACAATAAGATATATAGAATTGCAGTTACTTATTAAACAATTTCTACAAAAGGAGTTTTTTTCCTGCTTCAATTTAACGGACTGAGATGAAGTGAAATTTAATTTTTCTACCTCTCATTACCATAGATAATCTAATCTCATAGTAATGATTTTTTACTAAATTCCTAAAAGTGGTAATATAGTATTAGTTATTAATGTTCAAATATTTTGTAGAGGATGTGCTTTTCATGGGATTCTTTAAAAAGAGTAAGAGCCCTTTCTGGAATAAGATGAGTGATCATATCACTGAGAGCATTCGCGTTAAAAAAATGCCCTTCAATCCAGGGAAAGCTAGGTTTGTCATCGGTAGTGTATATCTAGTTAGAGGACAAATAATAGCAGTCCGAAGATCCAAAGGAATTATTCATTATGGTATTTACAAAGGAGGTCATAGAGTTATTCACTTTTCAAGCCCGAGTGATATAAGAAACAATACAATTATTGAATCCAGTCTGGAATATTTTCTTAAAGGAGAACGTTATATATACGTTGTTAATGTTGAACAAAGTAAGCACAAGGATTCTTTATTCTCGCCCTATATGACAGTTAAAAGAGCAGAACATAGGTTAGGAGAGAAAGGTTATAACATTCTGTTTAATAACTGTGAGCATTTTGCCTTTTGGTGTCGTATGGGAAAGAAAAAATGTGTTCAAGATTTTCAATTACCTTTCGGGATAGGGGCTATTCCCAAAACAATTGTGAAGTTATAATCAATATACAAATGATATAGATATTGGGTATGTTTATGTGCCTAGTGAACTTTTAACACATTTTTATTGACTAGAGGCAGTGTATTGACGGTTTGCACAACCCTCACATATTCTTGATATTTAACAGTATAATAAGCAAAGCCAATATTCACATTAAAAAGCCTCTCAAAAGTTTAGTGAACTAATGAGAGGCTTCTATAATTTCAACCTTGAATCTGAAAAATCCAGTCAAAATCCAGACGACGAAACGGTACACTAAGAACTTTTTAGAATAGCGATATGAAATGTACATACCAGTCATGACGGCCATCCAAAGTCTATTCTGAATTATGATATTAACATACTGGATAAAAAAGGATGCTACCTGATACGGTAACGCCTTTTTAAGTTATATTTACTCCTGCTCCGTTCTTGTATAACTGTATTCATTTTCGGTTAGGTGATAGCCTAATTTATTTTTCACTGCGGCAACTGCAGCATTGATTGCATCGCGTGAATTTAGAATTTTCTGGCCGTCAACGACTACCTTTCCAGAAAATAGTGGATTCGCACGGGCCCAATCAAATTTCATAAGTCGGTTTAATTCGGTACGCTGTTGCTCATAATTCTGGAAATGGTCAAAAATGTAACCAGCAATTCTAGAAATTATAATGATCCCTGTTCCAGTTGTAACTACGGCTTTAGATCGAATCTCTGGCGTCAGTTCTCGGTGCTCTAAAGTTTTTTCTATAAACTCGTTACGTTTTAGAGCATCAAAGAATAGACGTGCATGTTCAATGGCCTGCTCGCGAAGCTCCTCGTTCTCCTGAAGTTTAGCGGAAACTCTATCAGATTTTACTGACTGAGAATTGAAACCTATAATCTCGGTGACGGTGTTCTTGATATTGTTGATGGTATATAAATCTTTAGAATTTTTAGAAACGCTTGTTGATAGCAATTCCGTTGTCTCTTTTAAATAAGGCGTTTCTTCAATTAAATCAACAACTATGTTGGAGAGTACGTCCCTGGTGTTAAAAAGTGTATTTATTGAGGATGTCGTTGGTTTCGCGTTTTTGTTTACGTCCACAAAGTCCTGCCTTATTTTTTTGGGACGGTTGTCGTGTACTATGTTCAAAAGCATGTTGCTTTCTGCAATGTATTCTGGCTCGTTTTGGGCCAATTCTCGAATAGCTGCAGTCCGGTGATTCCCATCTAAACATTCAAACTCATAATCTATCGGTAGTAGAATAACTCCAGCAATGGAACCGTTACTATTAAGTACCTGTTCTTCATTAACCTCTCTTCCATCGAAACTGTAGGGACGGAAGTCTAACTCGTCATAAGAAACCAATGTGATCGGTGGCAGCGTGAATTCTCTTTCCGTTTTGAGGTAGTCGATGATTTCGTTCCGATGCTTGCGGTCCAAGAATCTGTTTTTAATCTCCGACTTTATAATTTCCTGATTTTTCTTTTTAAGCGCCGATGTTTGGATAAATTTCCCTAACGTTTTATAAGGAATCGTGGCTGCATACCATACCCTTTCCCCGCTTTTGTATTTCAGGGCTGGAATTTGAATAGAGCTTGTTGGTGATCCTAGATTAATAGGATCGACGTTATTAATTGTGCTTGTCATAGAAAGAAATCCCCTTTCAGATTTTTCAGATTATTTACTACCTATCTACGTTATACCATGGTAGATTTTTTACGTCAATAAAAAAACGTAAAAAATCTATTTATCGATTAAAAAAGTGGATTATGAGGTTTCTGTAATCTGAATACAAGGTTTTTCAGATTATATCGATGAAACCATTGGATAATCTGATTCGCCGTTATCCATGGGGGAAAGAAAAACAAAGTCTAAGGCCGGTTTCCTTAGAAAAACCGATGCAAGAATTGCAGCTGAAGAATTAGAAAGAGATTTAAGAGAAGGAGCCTACATTGAAGAAAACAATGTGACTTTTAACGACTTTGCAGATGAATGGCTGAATATTTATGCGAAATATTCCAAGATTAGCTCGCACCGTGGGCGTTCTAAAGAATTAAAGCACCTCAGAAGGTATTTTTCAAATATGAAATTAATTGATGTTACAAGAAAGCACTATCAAGCATTGCTTGACCACCTACATGAACAAGGTTATGCCCATAATACTTTGGATGGAATCCATACTACTGGTCGAATGTTATTTAAGAAGGCTAAAGAATATAACCTCATCAAAATAAATCCTAGTGAATTCGCAAAAATCCCAAGAAAAATTGAAACGGTGGAAGAAATTGAGCAGAATGATGAAGTAATAAAATTTCTAGAAAAAAGTGAGTTAATAAATTTTCTAAAAACAGCTAAAGAAAAAGGTTTAGATAGGGATTTTATTATGTTCCTCACGCTTGCTTATAGTGGGATGCGTGTAGGAGAAATGCTAGCACTCAAATGGGCCGATATTAATTTTAAAAATGAGACTATCCGCATCACAAAAACCTATTACAACCCAAATAACAATACAAAGGATTACCATCTACTCACTCCTAAAACAAAAGATTCTATTCGGACAATAAAAACGGACAAGCAAGTAATTCGAGAGTTTAAAAGGTATCTGACTTACCAAAAAGAACTAAAAATGTCCCTTGGAAATCAATACAATGATTTTGGATTTATTTTTGCAAAAGAGATAAATAATCCAGGCTATCCTGACTATATAAAGACGGTAGAAAACCGAATGAAGCGATTACTAAAGCTCAGTGGAATAGAGAAAAGTGTTACACCCCATTCCTTCAGACACACCCACACCTCCCTATTAATTGAGGCGGGAGTCGGCACAAAAGAGATTCAACAAAGGTTAGGACATGGCGATATCAACACAACCATGAACATCTATGCCCATATCACAAAAAACATGGAAGGAAAGGCTTCTGATAGGTTTAGCAAACTAATGGAAGATGTTTTAGATTAATTAAAAAGGCCCGAAAATACTATATAAAAAAATAGTATTTTCGGGCCTTTTTGATATTAAACTCTATTTTTATTCAGTTCTACGAGTAATACTTTTCTTGCCTTTTACGAAAAGCTTCCTCTGATCCTTCCATGATATCTAATATAGATTCTCTTACCCCATGATTATCTATACCACCTTGATTCCTAACGATCCCATTCCCCATATCAGTCCTCAGAGCATAAACTAATTCAGCGTCTCCGTTTACTGGCAAGTTAGCATTATGAGAGGCAACTATTACTTGCCTATTATTTTTTATATTCCTAATGAGGGGAACAAGTTGATTATAAATAAAATCTGAATCCAGTTCATCTTCTGGTTGATCAATAATTATTGGACCAGTACCCTCTGTGAATAAAAGCGTCAAAATTGCAGTATTCTTCTGCCCATCAGACAAACCATTATCTAGTAATGAACCTGCTCTAGAACCATCATCTCTAAATAAAGTAATGTCAATTTCGTCATTAACTCTTTTTATCATTAATTCATCCATAGATTGATCATTGCTAAACAACTCAACTAACTGCTCATAGTATTCTTGAAGGTCTGCGGGCATATTTTCTTTATTTTGGACCCATTGAATCAATAACTCCCAAGGGGTTGAAGACAACCTTTCACCGAGGAATTCAGCAAATAAAGCTTCCCCTAATTCCTGCCAGTTCCTCCCTAAGCGTGTATTCCTTCTCACCTTAATATCATTCCAGAGACTTAAGAAACTCGTTTTATCCCCCATGTGGTTAATCTCAACTTTAATAAAAGGTTCGTCGTCAGATCCTATTCTTGGTATAGCACCATTCTCAATTAAAGAGCTAACTTTATCAATTCTTGCTATAGTCTCTCTATCCCATATCTGATAAAGCATTTCATATAGTTCTTCAAGTTTTTCCGCATTTTTTTGCAAACTAATTATCTCAACCTCTAATTCTTCTAGCTGTTTTTCCTTTTCGATTTTTTGTAGATTAACATCTTTCAAGATTTCTAATTCTTCAGGCTTTAAACCTTCACGTTCACATGCTTTTAAAAATTCAGATTCTGATTCCTGAAAGCTATCATGGACACTATCCCACTTTTCATTTTTAAATGTCATCATGGCTATTTTCTCTTTATATTTTTGTAGTGCTCCCTTTATATCCATAGCAAGGTCTTTATTAGCTTGCTCAACTCCAAAATTCAAATCTTTAAAAAAGTGTTTGTTACTCCAACTTTTTTCTTCAAGATTTACTATTTCAAAGCTTTCTAAAACAGAATCTACTTTTTTGTCCCATTCTATTACTATGTTTTCAGTTTCAGAAAGTATTCTTTCTAAGTAATTTTTTGCCTCTTGATTAGCTAGCCGATTTTCATTCTCTTTTTTAACTGCAACAAACGAATTCCAACGGCGTTGCAATTCAACTATTTCTTGGTTTAGACTTCTTCTTTCACTGATTTTTCTATGAAGTTTATTTTTTTCATGTTGATATGATTGAATATCCTCTTTTATTGACTTTTCTTGTTGCTTTAGCTGATTAATACTCTCCCCTGTTATTTGATCAACTATACGTAAGAGATTTTGAGTATCGTTGGCAATATTTGAAATTTCCCTTTGACTATATATTTGAATACCCAGTTTAGTAAAGATTGTGTCTGGATCCTCAATATCTTCATTTCTGCTAACAATTTCACTTTTTCCATTTGACATATCATATTCGAAGACATCTTCGCCACTCATGTCTCTCCATGTCAATTGTAATTTTGATGCTTGTTCTAGTGTATTTCTAATTCTGTTTAAACTGTCCATATTATTACTTTCAACTTCGTAGTTAGTACACAGCCTTATGTACTCGAGTATAGATGATTTACCAGCCCCTCTACCACCTATAATACAATTGAAATTTGGTGAAAAATTGATAGTTTGGTCTTCGAGAAAAGCTACATTTTCGATTTTCAATGAATCAATTCTACCATAACGGATTTCCTCTAAAGGGTTCGAATCTTGTAACACGATTCTAGATTGGTGATCTTTCAACGCTTGTCTTAAAGCTTCTATTGTATTCTCCGACATTCGAATCCACGTATGTCGTTTCCCAATATAACCTTTTCCACTCTCGGTCAAACTGTAGCAATCTGAGGACATCACTGTAGCTATGGGTTGCTCCCTCCTCCAGTCTGGATGACAATCTGGTCCTGATAATAATAACCTTTGCCATCCTGAAGAAAGTGAGCTTAACGGGCCTGGTATCTCTAGAGCAAGTAACCGGTTATCCTTTAGCATATACTGCTGAAAATGTTCAGGTAAAAAGCGGTCATTCAACATGCCACTTTCAGATAAAGGGTGGGCAGCAATTACAATACCTTGATATTCGGGATCTTCTTGTACTGCATTAATTACGTGGTCAAATGAGTATGGTGAAGGTTTTATTTTCCCATCATTAATCCGCCCTGAGTAATGGAGACCTAGCGCTGTCACTTTGTCATCAATGAATCTTAACGGAGTGGATGGATCATAAAGACAAAGTAAATGAACACCATTCCCTTGAGAAATTTCAATTTCAAACCCTGGGAAGATAACAAGAGGATCCCTTCCAACTTCATCAGCAATTATTTTATTACGTGTAATTAAACCTTCTAGAAAATGTTTCCCAATAAAATTATGATCAGTTACACCTATTACATCTAATTCTACTTCATGACATCTCTTCAAATACATATCTACTGATTCATTCAGCTCTTCTTCAGTCCAGTTTCCATTTATGAAACTTGGGTCACTTTTCAACCAATTTAAATGATCCCCAGGTGTCTGCATTTGTAAGTCACATTTAAACCAATCCATCCCCTTATACATAACAACTCTCCTTAATATTACGAAATTCGCTATACGTATCCTGCAATTAACTTTTACCTTAAGTAAAATTATACTAATCAAACCTAATTACTACAATTAATACATTATTATCTAATTAATAAAGAATATAGGTTCTATATTCGACGGGCATATAATATATATTTAAGTGATTGCCTTTTAGAGGAGGTTATAAATTGGAAAAAAAATTATTAATTGCTGTATTAGGTCACCGAAACTCAGGAAAGTCAGAAACATGGAAAAAATTATTTAATGACCTAAATATTAGAACTGCTCAAAAATCAGAAAGAAAGCTTTGCGTAGGACCAAAAGGTGAACACACAAAGGTATTCTTAATAAATGGATCTCCCCAGGAGCGTGGAAAATCAGTAGAAGAAATTATTCAAGTTAACCACAGCCCTAAAATAGTTCTATGTTCTATCCAATTTAAAAAAGATGCTTTAAACACCTTAAGATACTTTCAAGATCATGAATATTCAATCTATCTACATTGGCTTAATCCCGGATATAAAGACCCTTGCGAATATGCCGATTCTGAAAACTTAATACATGAAATTCTAAACATGAAAGCTTTAGTAGGAAAAAGGGATGGAAAATGCAACGCAGAAGGTCGAGTTAACGAAATAAAAAACTTTATTTATAGTTGGTCTATAATAAATGGGTGCTTAGAATATAAATCAATTGCAAATGAACTGATAAACAAATAGAAGAATAAAGCCTCCCAAAAGTTTATAAAACTCTTGGGAGGCTTATATGATTTAGATTTAATTTCATAGAAATCCAGTCAAAATCCAGTCAATATTCATTTATAGGGTTTCAAATCCTTGTGTAGCAAAGGGTTTGGGGACAGCTTACATCATGCCGCCCATGCCACCCATGTCAGGCATGCCGCCACCATTATCCTCTTCAGGATGATCAGCGACTACCGCTTCAGTTGTCAAGAACATAGCGGCTACGGAAGCTGCGTTTTGAAGCGCAGAACGTGTAACTTTTGTTGGGTCAACGATTCCTTGTTCAACCATGTTCACCCATTCGCCTGTTGCTGCGTTGAAGCCTACGCCGACTTCTTCAGCTTTCAGACGCTCAACGATGATGGATCCTTCAAGACCTGCGTTGTGGACGATTTGGCGAACCGGCTCTTCAAGCGCACGTAGAACGATGCTTGCACCCGTTGCTTCGTCGTCTACAAGGCCAAGGCCTTCGACAGAGTTGATGATGTTTACAAGCGCTGTACCACCACCGGCAACGATTCCTTCTTCTACTGCTGCTCGCGTAGAGTTCAGGGCGTCTTCGATACGTAGTTTACGCTCTTTCAATTCTGTTTCTGTTGCTGCACCGACTTTGATGACAGCTACGCCGCCAGAAAGTTTTGCAAGGCGCTCTTGTAGTTTTTCTTTGTCGAATTCAGAAGTTGTTTCTTCTGACTGTGCACGGATTTGAGAGACACGGGAAGAGATCTGCTCAGGGTTTCCTGCACCTTCAACAATTGTTGTGTTTTCTTTTGTGATGACTGCTTTAGACGCGCGGCCCAGCTGGTCGATCGTTGTATTCTTCAGTTCAAGCCCAAGGTCTTCTGTGATTACCTGGCCACCAGTAAGTGTTGCGATATCTTCAAGCATCGCTTTACGGCGATCACCGAACCCAGGAGCCTTAACAGCTACCGCGTTGAATGTTCCGCGAAGTTTGTTCACAACAATTGTTGCAAGTGCTTCGCCTTCAACGTCTTCAGAGATCAATAGAAGTGGCTTGGATTGTTGAACCACTTGCTCAAGTACAGGAAGGACTTCCTGAATGTTGTTGATCTTTTTATCTGTAATTAGAATGTAAGGATCTTCAAGAACCGCTTCCATCTTATCCTGGTCAGTGACCATGTAAGGAGAAGCATAGCCGCGGTCGAACTGCATACCTTCAACCACTTCTAGTTCTGTGTTGAAACCTTTAGATTCTTCAATAGTGATAACACCGTCGTTACCTACGCGCTCCATAGCTTCAGCAATCAACTGGCCGACTTCATTGTCAGCAGCAGAGATGCTTGCTACTTGTGCGATTGAATCGCGGCCTTCGATAGGTTTAGAGATTTTGCGAAGCTCTTCTGTTGCTACAGCTGTCGCTTTCTCAATACCTTTACGAATACCGACTGGGTTTGCACCGGAAGTAACGTTTTTAAGACCTTCACGGATCATCGCCTGTGCAAGAACCGTTGCTGTCGTTGTACCATCACCAGCAACATCGTTTGTTTTAGAAGCTACTTCAGAAACGAGTTGTGCACCCATGTTTTCGAAGTGGTCTTCGAGTTCGATTTCTTTAGCGATTGTCACACCATCGTTTGTGATGAGTGGAGAACCGAACTTCTTATCTAATACGACGTTACGTCCTTTTGGTCCAAGTGTAACTTTAACAGCATTTGCTAATGTATCTACACCACGCAGCATAGAGCGGCGTGCGTCTTCACTAAATTTAATTTCTTTAGCCATTTAAAAATGCCCTCCTCATTAAAATCGTATCTCTTAAGTATTTTTTATAGAAAAAAGTGACTACTGGATTACAGCTAGTACATCAGATTCGCGAAGAATCAAGTATTCGCTGCCTTCATACTTCACTTCTGTACCTGCAAATTTAGAGTAGATCACGCGGTCGCCTTGTGCGACTTCCAGTGCTACTTTTTCACCGTTGTCTGTGATGCGGCCTGTGCCGACAGCAACAACTTTACCTTCTAGTGGCTTTTCTTTCGCAGAGTCCGGAAGTACGATACCGCTCGCAGTAGTCTGCTCTTCTTCAACTAGTTCAATAACAATACGATCACCAAGTGGCTTTAACAATTAGGACACCCTCCTTGATATGGTTGTTTCAAATTTTTGTCGTTTATTAGCACTCGTCGATGTTGAGTGCTAACACAATTATTATAATAAGCAATTCCCTATCGTTTTTCAAGTAGAAACTATAGAAATTTTGCACTTCTTTTTCGACAAAATTCTTACACTGACCCTTATTCCTTACGTCTGGTTTTGAAACTGTGATAGAATACATAAAGTATGTATATTGAAGCTATTAAAAGGTATTTATAAAAGGAGTCGTGCCTTTATGCCGAAACATTATTGGTACATTATCGTGACCTATCTTATCACACAGATTTCTGCCATTGTGGCTGTACCGGTTCTGGTGCAGGCAGCCGGGATGTCCCGTTTCGATGCCATTGCCGTTTGGTCTGTGTTCAGTTTTACCATTGCAACGATCATCATTCTTCTCCTGCTCCGCCGCGATCCACAGGATGGTTTAGCCCGGAGCGAGGATAAAGCAGGACCAGGAAAAGTTGTGCTCTGGTCGATTGCCGGTGTCTTTTTGGCCTTGTTCGCCCAAGCCATTGCCGCGACGATTGAGCGTGAATTGTTCGGTGTATCACCAGGATCTGAAAATACGATGGGATTGATGGAGATCGCCCGTGAATCGCCGTTGTTCATCCTCCTTCCTGTCGTTTTTGCACCGATTACGGAAGAAATCATTTTCCGTAAAATCATTTTCGGTTCCATTTATAAGCGGACGAATTTCTGGTTGGCCGTTCTCGTTTCTGCTCTCGTGTTCGGAGCGTTCCACTTTGATTTCAGCCACATGTTAGTGTACTTCTCCATGGGAGTCGTCTTCGCCTTCCTATATGTCAAAACAAAACGAATTATTACACCAATCGTGGCTCATATGGCGATGAACTCGTTCGTTGTCGCTTCGCAGTACTTCCTCACTGAAGAGGATATCCGACGCATGCAGGAACAGCTGGAGACCATCTTTATTGGAGGCTTTTTATAATATGAGAACATCACCCTTATTCATGGCTTTTCTATACATGATGATGGGCGTAGCATTCACCTACATCGCCGCACAGGCGGCGGAAGAGACCGTGTGGAATGCGATGACCATCATTCTGGCCATTGTCGCGACGTTCAACATTGCCGTAGCGATACGGCTCTTCAATCTTCATAACAAAATTAAAAAGACGAAGAAGAAATAACGTCGCAAAAAAAGCAGGTCCTCTCACGGACCTGCTTTTTTCTATGCTTCTTGTTCCTCTTTATCCTCCTGCACACCTTTTAATATGAATGAAAACGGAATGGCGATGATCAGCACGATAGCAGAAACGAGAAACGCTTCATTAAGCGTCTGCAACGTGGCTGCCTGCATATCGATATTCGGATTCGCCGAAACTTGAGCCCGTCTGACTTCATAATAAATGGAGAAAAAGACGATGCCTAAAGAAGAAGAGATCTGTCTGATGATGTTGTTCATCGCTGAACCTTGAGCGACGAGGTGTTCAGGAATACTGTTCATGCCGGATGTTGTTGCCGGCATATTCCCCATCCCCATACCGAGGCCTCTGACCGTATTTAACAAAAGGATCAGCCAGTATGGTGTCGACAGCTGTAAAAAGCTTAAGCCGAGTGTGGCGAGCGCCATGATGGTAAGGCCAGGAGGCACTACATATTTCGGTCCTTTTTTATCGAGAATACGTCCTCCGATCGACATGAACACCCCACTCGCAGCTGCGGCCGGTAGGAACAACAGGCCAGTCATCACTTCGTTCAGCCCGTATACATTTTGAATCAATAATGGCAGCAGGAAGATCCCTGAGAATAGGCCAATGGAAGCTGCTGATGTGACAACAATGGAAACAGAATACGTCGGCACTTTGAAGACGGACAAGTTCAGCAGTGGATCCTCCTGACGATTCTCGTAAAAGACAAACAGCACAATGGCCACCAATCCACCGATGATAAGGAAGATGTTCAACGGGTCGAACAATGTTTCCAGTGTCCTTCCCCTTCCGAGGGCAAACAGCACAGAACCGATTCCTGCCGCAATGATAAGGAAGCCGATCAGATCAAACCGTTTTGTCGGATTCGTTTCCGTACGTTCAAGAAACTTAGAAGATAAAATAAGTCCTGTCAATCCGAACGGAATATTGAAAGCGAACAGCCACGGCCAGTCGAGATACTGGATCAGAAAGCCACCGATCGTTGGTCCTACAGCTGGTGCGACCATAGCGGCAACACCGTATACTCCGACCGCAAGCCCCCGCTCATAACGAGGAAATGAATTAAAGATGAGTGCCATCGCTATCGGCATCATCAATCCTCCGGCCATCCCCTGAATCGCACGGGAGATGATGACCATGCTGAGTGTCGATGAAAAGAATCCGAGCGTTGAACCTGCAAGGAAGATACAAAGACCGACGAGGTACACTTTCTTTTTTCCAAACCGGTCACCAAAGTATCCGGTGAGCGGCATGGTCATCCCCATCGATACCATGAAGATCGTCAGAATCCACCCGACCGAGACGGCATTGGAATCAAAGATCTCGATGAATCGTGGCAAGATCGGGTTCAGCATACTATTGTTCAAAATGACCGTGAACGTCCCGAACAGGACAGACACGACCACGAGCCATTTATGAGGCAGTTTACTCAATCGTCTCACCCGCTTTCTTTCGATACGCGAACTATTATTTACTATACCACCTCTGCTTTTCGTTAACCACGATTCCGCATGTTTCGACTGTATGCGTCCTCTGTTCTACCAAAGGTTTACTGCGATTCAACGTGCGGGTATGAGTGATAGCAACGAACAAAAGGAGGTTCTAGGGATATGGGACGTTTAAATAATAAAATTGCTGTCGTCACCGGCTCCGCAACAGGGATTGGTGCGGCGACTGTGAAACGATTCGCAAGCGAAGGAGCGACGGTCGTTTGCGGGGATGTGAATGTAGAAGAAGTACAGAAAACCGTGGATGAAGTAAAAAGCGGCGGTGGAAAAGCAGAAGCCGTGGAGCTTGATGTTGCTGATGTGGATAGTGTCCAGCAGTTCGCCAATTACATCGAGCAACATTTTGGACATGTGGATATCCTGTTTAACAATGCGGGCCTCGATCAGGAAGGCGGAAAGGTCCACGAATATCCGGTGGAGCTGTTTGATCAAATCATTGCTGTCGATTTAAGGGGAACCTTTTTGACGAGCAAATACATCCTCCCGCTCATGCTTGAAAATGGCGGATCTCTCATCAACACTTCATCCATGTCTGGGCAGGCCGCGGATCTTGACCGCTCCGGATACAACGCAGCGAAAGGCGGGATTACAAACTTTACGAGAGCGATGGCGATCGACTATGCGCGTGAAGGCATCCGTGTCAATTCAATTTCCCCAGGTACCATCGAAACACCGCTCGTTCAGGAACTTGCAGGGACGAAGCAGGAAGAAGAAGGCCGGGAATTCCGTGAAGCGAACAAATGGGTCACACCGATGGGAAGACTCGGACGCCCGGAAGAAATGGCGAACGTCGCCCTGTTTCTTGCTTCTGACGAAAGTTCGTATGTGACAGGAGAAGACATTACCGCAGACGGTGGGATCATGGCCTACACGTGGCCGGGGAAGATGCTCATGGACAAGAGCTGGAAAGAGAATACAGAGTAACCCAAAAAAGAAGCTCAGCGTCAGGCTGAGCTTCCTTTTATTCTGCATTCTTATAGTAAATCAAGTTATCCGTCCATTCACCAAACTCATGGATGAACCCTTTGCGGGTGCATTCATACTCCAGGCCGATCCTCTCCGCCATCTTGATGGAAGCCGCATTATCCAAATTGATATGAGCCTCGATCCTGTGGTAATTTAATTGATGAAAAGCAATCCTTAATGCTCCTTCCACCGCTTCTTTTCCGTAGCCCTTCTTCCAATGTTGGTTATGGAGCCCATATCCAATTCTCCCCCACTGGAAGTCATATCTTATTAAGGTCGAAAAATCAATCATCCCCACGTGTGTATGGTCTTCCTTTAGAAAAACACCAAAGACGTAGGCTGTATCCTCCAAAGCTAACTGCTGATGTTTCTCCACCAGCTCATCAAACCATTCTTTCGTACAAACACTCATATCAGGACGACCATCATCATGCCGGTGCTTGGAAGGATACCGCCCCTCATATCCAGCAACCCAACTTTCATAGTCGCCTTTTTCAAGCGGTCTGATCATTAACCTTTCTGTTTCTGAACCAACCGTGAACGTTTCCAAATCTTCTTCCCCCTAAAAAAAGAGTGAGAAACCAAAATGATTTCACACTCTTTTGTCTTTCTTATTGGTCTTCCTCCACTTCCTCTTCGTTCAGTGGATAATGCTTCAGGAAATAGACGAGAGCCTGCAGCTCGATTGCAAGGTCGATATGATGGACCCTTACATTTGACGGCACGCTGATTCTCGCTGGAGTAAAGTTGAGAATCCCGGAGATTCCCGCTTTCACAAGCCTGTCCGCAATGCCTTGAGCGGCAGATGACGGGACCGTGAGAATGGCCACAGAAATGTCCCCGAGCTTTTCTTCTAGATCGTCAATGTGTTCAACACCGACGCCACCGACCTCAGAACCGATTCGCTCCTCGTTCGCATCAAAGGCGATTTCAATTTTCGTATTGTTATTTTTCGTGAAGTTATAGTTCAAAAAGGCCGTCCCAAGATTTCCGACACCGATCAACGCGACACGTGTCGTCTCATCCTGGTCGAGTGTTTTTCTGAAAAAGGAAAGCAAATACTCGACGTTGTAGCCGTACCCTTTTTTTCCGAGCGCTCCGAAATAAGAAAAGTCACGTCGGATTGTCGCTGAATCGACTTTGACCGCATCGCTCAGTTCTTTCGAAGACACACGCAATTTGCCTTGAGTATGAAGGTTGTTCAAAAAGCGATAATAGAGCGGCAGCCGCTTCGCTGTCGCCTGTGGAATCTTCGTTTGTTCGATATCCATTAGCACCGGACTCCTTTACCTGTTTCTCGTGTAGTCGCCGTTCTTCCCGCCTGTTTTCTCTTTCAAATAGGTCGGGCCGATGACCATTCCTTTATCTAACGCTTTGCACATATCGTAAACCGTAAGGGCTGTGGCTGAAGCTGCCGTTAGCGCTTCCATTTCCACCCCCGTACTTCCCTTCGTTTTGACCGAAACCTCGATGTGTAGAACCGGCTGGGCTGATGTTTCCCAATCGAAGGACACATCAATGCCTTTCAATGATAAGGGGTGACACATCGGAATCCAGTCGGACGTTTTTTTCGCTGCCATGATCCCTGCGACCTGGGCGACGGAAAGCACGTCCCCTTTTCCGATTTCGTGGTTGGTGATTTTATGATAAATCTCTTCGTTCACTTGTACGCTTGTTGCTGCTACGGCCGTCCGTACAGAATCCTTTTTTTCTGTGATGTCCACCATACGGGCGCGACCCTGGTCATTAAAATGACTGAATTCCGCCATTTTCTCCTACCCCTTTTAATAACAAAATCGTTACTGTACTGATTGAAACACTACTCTTATTCTACCAAAAAATCAAACGTTAGTCGTTAAAGATTTCACATACTTAAAGAGCATTGTGTTGCTAGGGGACGCGCGTATGAGATACACTGATTTTATTGAGGTGAAACGACATGATTCTCATGCAATTGAACCAATTGACGAAGCGTTTCGGCGCCGAGTTGATTTTATCGAATATCAAATTGGAAGTGCAGATGAACGACCGGATTGCCATCGTCGGTCGAAACGGAGCAGGAAAATCAACCTTGCTCAAAATGATGGCTGGAGAAATGAGCCACGATGAAGGCGACATTTTCAAACCCAAAGAAACAACGATCGGCTACCTGGCTCAGAATACAGGGCTGCAGTCTGAGGAAACCATTTGGAACGAGATGGAGAAGGTGTTCACCCACCTGAAAGACTTGGAGAAAGAACTCCGCAACATGGAAGTCCAAATGGCGGACCCTGACCTGCTCGAGGACCAGAAACGGTACCAGCAGCTGTTAACGGATTACGACCGCAAGCAGGAATACTTCAAGACCGCTGGCGGATATCAGTACGAAGCAGATATCCGCGGCGTCCTGAATGGACTGAACTTCAAAAACTTCAGCTGGGATACACCGATCAACTCCTTGAGTGGTGGTCAGAAAACTCGTTTAGCTTTAGGAAAGCTGCTGCTTACGAGCCCTGATGTCCTTATTCTCGATGAGCCGACCAACCACCTGGACATTGATACGCTAAGCTGGCTTGAAGGGTATTTGCAAGGCTATCAGGGGGCCGTCGTCATCGTATCCCACGACCGCTACTTCCTGGACAAGATCGTCAATACCGTATACGAAATCGCTTTTCAATCATCAAAGAGATACCACGGCAACTACAGCGATTATTTGAAAAAGAAAGAAGCGGATTACGAGCAGGAACTCAAACGTTTTGAAAAGCAGCAGGAAGAAATTAAGCGGATGGAAGATTTCATCCAGAAGAACATCGTTCGCGCGACGACAAGTAAGCGAGCGCAAAGCCGCCGCAAGCAGTTGGAGAAAATGGACAAGCTTGAAAAGCCTAAGGACGACAGCCAATCAGCGAAGTTCAGCTTTCAGACGGCGAAACGAAGCGGCAACGACGTCTTGAAGCTGCGCAACTATGCGTTCCGCTATAATGACAGCAACGACTACCTTTTCGACAACGTGTCACTAGACTTGAATCGTGGCGATTCTGTTGCGCTCGTCGGACCGAATGGGGTCGGAAAGACAACATTATTGAAGACACTCACTGGGGACTTGGAACAGTCGAAAGGCGAAAAGCTGATTGGAACGAACGTACAAATCGGCTATTACGACCAGGAACAGACGAAGCTGAATTCAGCAAAAACCGTCTTGAACGAGCTCTGGGACGAATATCCGATGAAAAACGAAAAAGATATCCGCACCATCCTCGGCAACTTCCTTTTCTCAGGGGAGGATGTCCTGAAGCCTGTTTCTGCGCTCAGCGGGGGCGAGAAAGCAAGGCTGTCTCTAGCGAAACTGATGATGCAGGAAGCGAACTTCTTAATTCTCGACGAGCCGACCAACCACCTGGACCTCGACAGCAAAGAAGTGCTGGAGGCAGCACTTGTGGATTATCCGGGTACCCTGTTGTTCGTTTCTCACGACCGTTACTTTATCAACAAGATTGCGACACAAGTTGTGGAAATGAATCCTGAAGAGACACGGTTGTTTCTTGGTGACTATGACTATTATGTTGATAAGAAACAGGAAGAATTCGAGCTGCAGCAAATCGAAGAAGCCGAACGTCTGCAGAATGAACCGAAGCAGCAGGAATTGCAGCAAAAGAACAGTTTCGAAGAAGACAAAGCCGCAAAGCGTGAAGAACGGAAGAAAAACCGGCGCATAGCGGAGATCGAAGAAGAAATCGAACAGCTGGAAGCAAGACTCGAAGAAAACGAAGAACTCCTCTGTGACCCTGACATTTATCAGGACCACGAACGATCATTGGAAATCACCGAGGACAACAGCCAACTCCAAACCAAACTCGAAGCCCTCATGGAAGAATGGGAAACCCTCCACGATTCATGACAGGCAAAAACAGGTGTACCAGGTCATCCAAAATATGGATGACCTGGTACACCATTTTTTTCCACATCAACGTTTGTTCATTTGTTTACATTGGTCATTTTCCAGTTTTTAAGAGTGATTAGCGAACATGCATAAGCGTGTATGAGGGGGTATTAAGTATCCACATAGTTTTCAACACTTGAATGGCTTGATTAACAGTTTTCAACAGGGTTATGCACATTATCCACAGAATAACTCTTGTTTATCCACAAAAATGGTACCGTTTTCTTTTCCCATTCCACTTATCCACTGTTAATTTGTCCACTGCATGTTTATACACATGTGGATAGTTTTCACCTTGTGAAGAATATCCTCATTTATTCACATCCCCCAAGAAAAGGGAAAAGCTCTCCTTAACTACAAAGGAGAGCTTGGATCGTTCCTGTTCACGATCTTATTTTTTTCGTGCACCATAAAGTTCAAGATCCAATCCTGGATTGGCATTCAAATCCCATTCAGACCGATGATCCTGGTTGTACGCAACGGCTCCTGCAGCAGCAATCATTGCGGCATTATCTGTACACAAATGAAGTGGTGGAATAAGCAGGTCCGTTTCACTATCTTCGAACTTCTCTTTAAGGGCTGCTCTTAATCCCTTATTGGCAGCTACACCACCAGCCACGATCATTTGTTTCACACCATACTCCTCAGCAGCTTGGTATGCCTTTGTGGATAACACGTCCACTACACTAGCCTGAAAGCTTGCCGCGACATCTTCAGGTTTCAAATATTCGTCTCGCTGCTTCGCTTTGTGAAGCCGGTTGATGACCGCTGATTTCAATCCGCTGAAACTGAAATCATAAGACCCTTCTTCAAGCCAGGCACGAGGAAAATCGATGGTCTCCTCCCCTTCTCGAGCGAGGCGGTCAATCTGTGGTCCACCAGGGTATGGAAGCTTCAATGTGCGTGCCACTTTGTCATACGCTTCCCCTGCAGCATCGTCTCGCGTTTCTCCGATGATCTCAAAAGAACCGTGTTCCCGCATCAACACAAGCTCCGTATGTCCGCCGGAAACGACGAGGGAAAGAAGCGGGAATTCAAATTCCTTTTCCAAACGGTTCGCATAAATGTGTCCTGCAATATGATGCACGCCGACGAGCGGCTTCTGTTTAGCAAAAGCAATCGATTTCGCTGCATTGACACCGACTAGAAGGGCACCGACCAGCCCAGGGCCCTCGGTCACCGCAATGGCATCCATTTCGTCGATGGTCATCCCCGCGTCCTCCAGTGCCTCTTCCAGGGTAATCGTCATTTGTTCGATATGGTGTCTGGAGGCAATCTCCGGTACGACCCCACCGAAACGCTTATGACTTTCGATTTGCGAAGCGACGATATTCGTTATCAGTTCTGTTTCGTTTTTGACAATGGCTACGGCTGTTTCGTCACAGCTCGTCTCAATTGCTAAAATGTATTGATCTTCCTTCATTTTAATCCCACCCACATCACTAACGCATCTTCACCGTTGTCCGAGTAATACCTTTTGCGGATTCCTCCAGGTACCATGCCGAACTTCCGGTACATATGCTGCGCGGCTGTATTTGATACTCTCACTTCAAGCGACAGTTGAATCGCTCCATGCTCAATCGCTTCGTTACACGTATGACTGAACAATCGCTCTCCATACTTGTTTCCTCTATAGTCTGGATGTATGGCAATATTCGTTACATGTGCCTCATCAATAATTAACCACAAGCCGCAGTAACCAATGACTTCATCCTGTTTTTCTACGACATAATAATGGGCATACGGGTTATCTACCATTTCCTTTTCAAAGGTTTCCTTCGTCCATGGTACGGCGAACGAAGCTTTTTCAACTTCCATCACAGCTTCTACATCATCTTTCGTCATTTTCCTGATCTTCGCCATCTTAGTTCTTCTCCTGCTGCTCCAGCCATTTAGCTTCAGCCTCAGGAATCCTTAAGTAGTTCGGGACAAGATCATGCAACGGTCCCGGTTCCCTCTTCTCTGCTACAGATGCTATGATGGCTGGACGAGCATAGTGATAAGGCGCGTCTGGAATCATTGCCTGATCACCAAGAATCTCTATAATCTTCTCTTTATGAACAGCCAAGTCCTGACTGAGGAAAAGAATCGGTTCATCAAGTTCTTTCAATTGTTGGAGCCAATCTTCCATCAACACGTTCGTCTCTGCTTTTGCTAGTGTCATATCAGATCGATATAGACCCGTATACACAAGTCCACGGCGCGCATCGAAGAACGGGCAAACATATCCTTGGAAAAAGGCCCCCTGCCTTGCCACAGCTTCTAAGCTCGATACACCCACAACAGGAATTCCGAGTGACCACGCCATCGTCTTTGCCGTCGTCAAACCAATCCTTACCCCTGTATAGGAACCAGGACCATGAGCAACCGCAATTCGATCCAACTCATCTGGCTTCATGCCCGTCTCCTTCATGACCTGATCAATGGCAGGCATTAAACGGATCGAGTGATTCTTTTTAATATTCGTCACATATTCACCTGCTACAGCCCCGTCTCTGATGACCGCAACTCCCATGACATAATTCGATGTATCTAACGCCAGTACATTCATCCTAAAATCTCCTTACATACCGTTTCAAAATGGTCCGACCCAGCCTCGAACGTAAACAACCGCGTCGAGTCGTCCAAATAACGAATCGTAACATCCAGGCGTTCTTCAGGTAAAAATTCCTCAATGAACTGAGCCCACTCCACGACTGTTACTCCATCTCCATCAAAATACTCATCAAAACCAAGGTCCTCATCACTTTCTTCCAGACGATACACATCCATATGATAAAAAGGGATTCGCCCCTGGTACTCTTTCATAATTGTAAAAGTCGGGCTGTTGATCGTCCGTTTCACACCCAGGCCTTTGCCAAGTCCCTTCGTGAATGTCGTTTTACCTGCACCCAAATCTCCTTCTAATGTTAGCACATTGCCAGGCTGCAAACGTTCCCCGAGTCTCTCCGCCATCTGTTGCGTTTGTTCTGCAGAGGAACTTTTCCATTCAAATGTCGTCATTTCATCACCCTTTTTCCTTCAAATGAGTATACCCGGAAGAGGTTAATCGTTTCCAGTCTCCACCTTCATTAACCTTCACCAATGGTTCCGGACCTTGTTTCGTTTTTACATGTCCTATCTTACTAACAGATATCCCCGTTTGTTCTGCAGCTTCTTTCACTTGCGACCAATCGTTTTCCGGAACAGATCCAAGCAACTCAAAATCTTCTCCTCCGGTTAATCCCCATTCTAAATGCTGCTTTGGAAAAGCTTTTCGAATCGCTTCAGAAAAAGGGAGAGCATTTAGGTCAATGTAAATGTCTACATTGGATGCTTCTGCGATTTCCTTCGCTTCATTTGCGATCCCGTCACTCACATCGTTCAAAGCTAACCGTTCTAGATGCAGTAAATGGGAAG